>DATJNE010000226.1:0-21496 GCA_035508305.1 Acidobacteriaceae bacterium
CACGCCCCAAGATGAGATCTCCCTGAAGGGCCCAGGAAGACCACCTGGTTGATAGGCTGGAGGTGAAAGCGCAGTAATGCGTGCAGCTGACCAGTACTAATCGCCCGTTCGGCTTATCCATAGAATTAATTCTGCGCAGCACATTCCCAAAGCGCTCAACGTAGCGCCTTGTATCGCTCGCTCCGCGAGCCCCAATCGATTTTCGTTCCTTTAAGTTGTGACGCCAGCCTTCCGTGCCGTCCCTGAAGTAACCGTTAGGACGGTCGGCGCGGGAAAACACACCCGCCAGGCGTCGCTCCAGTTTGCCGGTGACCATACCGCGAGGGTCCCACCCGTTCCCATCCCGAACACGGAAGTTAAGCCTCGTTGGGCCGATGGTACTGCACGCGAAAGTGTGTGGGAGATTAGGTGATCGCCGGCATAAATCTGTAACGCGGCAACTACCCCTTGCCGCGCCCCCGAAAGCCCGCTCCACCCACCCCGGAGCGGGCTTTCCCCTTTTTTGCGGACGAAATTTCTTCCTCCCACCCCGTCCTGCTACTATTCCCGCACCATGCCGCCGCGCACGACCGCATCTGCGAAGAAACACCCCGTCCGCCGCGGGGCAAAGAAATCACCGGCCAAAGAGTCTGCCCCAGCTGCCTCGCCCGCCGCCCAGCTCGACACCTTCCTCGACAAGTACCAGCCCGTCGTTGCCGCCGAGGCCCGCGACGCTCTGCGCCGCCTGCGCGCCCGCCTTCCCGGCGCCCAGGAACTCGTCTACGACAACTACAACGCCCTCGCCATCGGATTCGCTCCCACCGATCGCGCCTCCGACGCCCTGTTTTCCATCGCCCTTTACCCGCGCTGGGTCAGCCTCTTCTTTCTCCTCAACGGCACCCGCCTGCGCGATCCCGACGGCCTCCTCGCCGGCTCCGGCCATCAGGTCCGCCACATCCAGCTCGCCAACGCGGCGATGATCGACAGCCCCGGCGTGCAGGACCTCATCGCCCAGGCCCTCGAACTCGCGGACACGCCCATCGACCCCACCCAGCCCCGCCGCCTGATCGTCAAATCCATCTCGCCCCGACAACGCCCGCGCCGCCCCGCGGCAAAGTGACCCTCCTTCCCACCACAGCACCGTCTCGAGCGATCGTTTCGCTCGACCTGCCTCCCAACTTCGAAAGCGTAGAGTCGATCCTGGCTGCCCTTACCGACCTCCACGCAGACACAACCCTATCCTGCGCATATCCACCCCCCAAAACACCACTGGCCGCCCCTGAGGAGCGGCCAGTCAACCCTGCTCAACCTTCGGCGGCTTCAGCTCTGCTGCTCTGTGCCCTGCTCTTCCGCCTTGTGCTCTTCTTCCTTCTTCTCAATGAAATCCGTTATACCCTTCGTGCCTTCAAAACCGGCAACGGCGGCCACCGCCTCCGTCACCAGCCCGGCGTTCGGATCCAGCTTCTTCGCGCCCTCAACGGCCGCAAACGCTCCCGCTGCTTCTTCGAGCAAACCCATACGCTTCTCCTTCCAATACTGACTTCAGGAAATTCGGGATCCCATCCCGTAGGGGAGAGCGCCAGCATAACACGACGCCCGGAGAGGAAAATTTCTCGCCGAAGAAAAACTGAGAACCCGCCGAAATCTATGCCCGCCCCACGCATTGCGCCGGCAAGCCCACCGTCACGCCCGCTTCCGCTCGCTTTTCCGGATGACCAGCTTCAGCCCCGACCACACCGTATCCACCGCGCACACCTTCACGTCCACGAACCCCAGCGGCAGACAAACTTCGCGCACGCCATCCTCAGTGATGTCCGTCTCGATCTTCGCCACGCCCCTCGGCACCGTCTTTTTCGGCCACGACACCCAAACCGTCCCGTCCTGCGCGATCAGCCCGCGCAGCCGCTCCAGTTCCCTGCCCAGCTCCCGCTTTTCGGTCACAAACAAGTGCGCCATCGCGAGCCCCATCACCGGCGCCTTCACCATCTTCGGCGTCGCACCGCCCGCCGCGATCTCCGCCGCCACGCTCGCCGGCATTTTCAGCCTCCAGGTGAGCTGCCCATCTTTCACGCCGAGTTTCTTCCCCAGCGGCGTCCCCGAATACCCTGCCGGCGCCGGCCTCGCCACCGGCTCAGAGATCTCCGCGCTTTTGGGTCCCCTCGTCTTCTGCGGCGCAGCCGCCCTGTCCGTGGCCATCCCTCACCCCTGCGAATACGCCGTCGGGCTCAACACCAGATTCGTAATGTTGACGACGAGCTGGTCATAGCTGAACCGGGGATCGGCCTGCAGCTTCTTCCACCCCGCATCGTTCCGGAACGCGTCCCACAGGGCATTCATCTGCTCCAGATCCGGAAAGCTCAGCATGTAGGTCAGCTGCGGCAGCCGCTCCCCGATCAGCGCATCGCCAAAGAACACGCGCCAGAACCCCGCCCTCTCAAACGCCTCAAATTCGCCCGACTGGAACATCTCCACCTTGCGCACGTGATCGCGATCGCTCGCGCTCTCATACCGGCGCATCTGGAACATGCGCTTTCCTTTCGTTGCTGTGGGCGGCGGCAGCACCAGCTGCGGCCATTTTTCAAAGGCAATCAGCAGCGTGCTCTCCACCCGCTCGAACGCCGGACTCGTGTCCGGCGCATTCCAGAACGTTTGCGCCGCGGAAAGGAAGGCCTCATCCTCTCGCAGCCGCAACCCCGCACCCACCAGCGTCTCCAGCTCCGTAGACGGCAACAACACGTAAACCATCGGCGTCTCCGGCCCAATGTCCACGGAAAACGCGCCCACCGGCCCAATCCCCATCCGATTCATCGCGGGAATCAGCGCTTCCGACAGATACTTCGCCGTCGCTTCCGCCTGCGCATCCCGCCGCAGCAGATACTTCCGGAGCTCGTAATACTGCCGGGCCGGATTCGCCCCGCTCGGCTGCACTCCGCCCACCCCGCCACTCACCTGCGAAGCGGCTCCCCGCTCCGCCATCGCCGACACCGACGCCGCCAGCCCCGCCCGAAGAAACTCTCTCCGCCTCATCGACACCCTGACGTCTCCCTGCTGTTCGCTGTCCTCGCGGCCCTGTGCTCTGAGCCCTGTGCCCGGCTTTACTGCGCTTCAAACCGGTGAAAGAAGCTCGTCTCCAGATAATGCGGCGTTGCCGGATCGTTCGCCACCGCCCGCACCAGGTCCGCGAAAAATGCATTGAACTGTGCCGCCGCTACCAGATCCACCGGCTGGCTCAGGTCGTCCTGCGGCGAGTGGTACCGGTCGCGCAGCCACTCTCGCCACATGTGATACTCCGGCGATCCCGGCTGCCATCCGAACTTCATCGCCAGCGCCGGTACACCCGCCTGCACAAAGCTGTACTGATCGGTTCTTATAAACGAATTCCGATCCGGCTCCGGATCGCCCGCAATCACCACCCCATGCGCCGCGCCCACCTTCCTGGCATCGTTCTGCAGCGTCGACTGCTCCAGCCCCTGGACGTGAAGCTTTTTGAACGCAAACAGCGGCATGAACATGTCGAGGTTCAGGTCCGCCTTGATCGATCCCTCCGGCACCGTCGGATGCCCCGCGAAATACCGCGACCCCAACAGCCCCTTTTCCTCCGCCGTGAAGATCACAAACAGCACACTCCGCCGCGGCCGGATCCCCCTCGCGGCATCCTCGCTCAGCGCCTGCGCCGTCTCCAGCACCGTCGCCACCCCCGACGCGTCGTCCATCGCGCCGTTGTAAATCGTCTTGCCTTTGATCGGCGCGCCCACCCCCAGGTGATCCAGATGCGCCGACACCGCCACATACCCTGCCCCCGGATCCGTCCCCTCCAGCTTCGCCACCAGATTCGGCGAAACCACCGCATCCCGCTGTGTCACCACCGTCGCCGTCATCTTCTTCTTCAGATCGAACCGCGGCAGCGGCTTTTGCGCATCGGCCAGCGTCAGCATCTCCGCAAACGTGTGCCCCGTCCCCGCAAACAGCTTCTCCGCCTGGGCCGGATTGAAAACTGCAGCGAACATCGGATCGTGATCATCCTCCAGCGCCGGATGCCGCCGCGCCACCGCCGCATCCCCCGGCTCCGGCGCGAGCCACATTCCCGCCTGCGACGCACTCGAGGCAATCCGTTCCCATCCAAAATCCATCGACTTCGGCGTCGGGATCGAGACGATCCCCACCACTCCCACCTCGCGTATCGCCCGCCGCATCGGCGTCGTCCGCGCGTACGACTTCAGCGCCCCCGGCAAATCCGCCGGCCCGCCGTTGATCACCACCACGATTTTGCCCCGCAGCGACGACGCCGGTACTTCCGCCGAGTTGAAATCGTCATACCCCGACTCCGGCAGATGCAGTCCATATCCGATGAAGACCAGGTCCGCATCCACAGCCTGCGGCTGGGGCGACCGCGAGCTCAGCACCGCATCCTGCCCGAGCGCCAGCGGCTGCCCCTGCCCATCCACCACCAGCCCCAGCGACGACTTCTCCGCATCCACCCACTGCTCCACAAAATGCACCGGCTGGTAGTAGCTGCCGCCCACGCCCGCGGCGGTGAGCCCATACGCTTTGAACTGCCGCACCACATACGCCGCCGCGCGCAGATAATCCGGGGTCCCGGTCAGCCGCCCACGCATCGAGTCCGATGCCAGCACTTCGATATGCGCCCACCACGCCTTGCCCGCGGCCTCGTCTTCAGCAGTGGTCGTCGCGCTCCCCGATGCCGGACCGTCCGCGATCGCAACCCCGACGCACCCAATGCCGATCAGCACGCCAAACGCAAATCCCCACCGTGCCCAGCGACGCTTCATCCTCGCCCCTCCGAATCCAAAACAGGCCCGGACGCCCGTTCCCCGCCAGGACGGCTCGCCCTCACCACGTCAATCCACCCGAAGGCGGCGGCCAGCTGCCGAGCACCTGCCGCAACAGCACCACGCGCCCCAGATGATAGGCGTTGTGCGCGGCAAAGCTCTCCAGCTGCTCCCGAACCGTCATCTTCCGCTTTGGATTCCAGGGTGCCGGACACAACACCACCTCTTCGGTGTCCGTACAGTTGGCAAGATCCGCGGCTTCCCTGGCACCGCGCAGGAAGCGCGTGCACAAGTCCGCCCATGGCTCGGCACGCAGCGCCGCCTCATCGGGAAAGCTCATCGCATTGTGCTCTGGAGACGGCGCTCCTTTGCCCCGCACGCGGTCCAGCATCACCTGCTGCCAGTACGCCGCGTGCCACACCTCGGCATAAATGCTCTGCGGAGCCCCGGCCACATGCGCGTGCGCCAGTTCCTCGCTCAGGTTTTCCACGATATGCGATGGCGGCGCATGCGCACTGTCCCCAATGAACGTCAGTGCCAGCTCATTCATGACAGCCATTGTCGCATTGACGGAGCAGGAAGCCCGGAAGCTCGAAGCGCGTTGGCCCCTACACCCTGTCCCCTACACCCTATCCCCTGCTTCTCTTCAGTTCCTTCCAGTCCTTCTCCGTCTGATCCGCATACGCCTCGGCAAACTCCACCAGTGCCTCGCCGAACTTCGCGCCGCTGCCCAGGTAGCCCGCAATCAGGCACGCATCCCCGGACCGCGCATGCCCGCGCGCCAGCAGTTCGCCGCACATCTCCGCGTAATCCACCAGCCCCTGCCCGGCCAGATCGTCGATCTCGATCGACCCCTTGTGATCGTTCAGCTGCCGGACCAGATAATCCCGGTTCGCAATCGTCGTCCATCCCAGAAACGGATCCGACTGGAACTGCATCGCCCGCTGCCCATCCGCCGTTCGCCTGCCCTGGTTTTCGTATCGGCCGTCCCGCGGTCCGGCCGCCCCCGCCAGATACGGCGCATACGGCGATCCCGGCTCCTCCTTGATCTGTAAAAACAACGGATCCCGTGCCCCGTTCCCTTCCATATAGATCAGATAATCGCGCAGCCCCACGCTCCCCGTCCCTACCACCTTGAACGCCACGTCCACCGGCTGGTATTGCGCGAAGAAATGCTGCCGCTCCGGCAGCAGACTCTCCCGATAGGTTTTCAGTGACGCCAGCACCGGCCGCGCCCGCCCGGGCGTCAGCCGCTTCAGCACCGGCGGCTCATCGCGAAACACCCGCCCCTTCTTCGTCTCCATCGTCAGCGCATCCAGTGTATGCAGCGGGGTCGCCCGCTCCGCCTTCATCAGCGCTTCGGATACCGGAGTGATCCGTTGCAGCCGGTGCACCTGGTATCGCGCCAGTTCGATCACCGGCATCCGCGCCAGCGTGTCGACGAGCTTCCGGTAGCACACGACAAACTGCTGCACCGCCTTCTCGCCGTCTTTCACCTTTTCGCCCGGCGCGCACGTCTCCCGTGCGGCCAGCACCAGGCTGGTTGCCAGCCGCTTCAGGTCCCACTCGAATGGCCCGCGAATCGTCTCGTCAAAATCGTTGATGTCGAACAGCAGCCGCCCGTCCGGCGCCGCAAACGCTCCTAGGTTGCGCACGTGCGCGTCGCCGCAGATCTGGTTCACGATCCCGGTGTGCGGCAGCAGCGCCAGATCCGCGGCCATCACCGGTACCGCGCCGCGAAAAAACCCAAACGGCGACGCCAGCATCCGCTCGTACTTCAGCGTGACCAGCGGCGGCACCCGCCCCCGCATCGACTCGGCCACCAGCGCCAGCGGATCGTGCTGCCGCAGCTTCGCATCCCACCGCCCGTGATCCTGCCTGTGCACCTGCTTGCGCCGCGCCTGGCCCAGCGCCCGCCGCTCGCGGGGTGTCGGAATGTGCGCCATCAGTGACTACCATACGCTACCGCTGCACCCAGAAGCCCAACTTCTGCAGCGGTTTTGATGGCGGCCGCTCGGCCCACCCCACGCTCATTTCGGGAAATCCCGTGTTCCCGGTCCGCTTTGAACTAAGCTCCGCGCCCGGGCTGCCGATATCCCCTCCATGCGAGCGCTCTGCGCTGCAACATCGTAGCCGGAACGGAGATCATGCCGGAGGACCACAAATCAGGTGCGGACGACTGGTTCCGCTATGCGTTCGCGCTCGAAGCCTGCGAGGCAGGCTTCTGGGACTGGGACATCGTCACCGGACAACTCTGGGCTTCCTCTCACTTTCGCTCCATCGTCGGCCTCCGCGACGCCTGTTCCACCCTCGACGCCTGGCTCGAGCGGGTCCACCCCCGTGACAAGTCCCGCCTCACGTCCGAACTCGGCGCCCTCCGCCTCGGCGCTACCTCCAGCCTTTCGGTCGACCACCGCGTGCGCGGCGTCGACGGTGCCTGGCGATGGGTCACCCTGCGCGGCGCCGCGGCCTGCGATTCCGCCGGCGCCGTCACCCGTATCGCCGGAGCCCTGTGCGACATCCACGATGCCCGCACCACCGATCCCCTCACCACCCTCCCCAACCGCGCCTTCTTTGTCGACCAGCTCGAACGCCGCATCGAGCGCGGCTTCCAGCATGCCGACTGGAACTTCGCCCTCCTCGCCATCGCCCTCGACCGCTTTGACTCCCTCTGCGAAACCCTCGGCTCCTCCGGCGGCGAGGAGCTCCTCATCGAAACCGCCTCGCGTCTCCATGCACTCCTTCCCGAATCCTCCGTCGCCGCCCGCCTTATCGGCGCCGAGTTCATGATCCTCCTTGACGGCGTCCACACCGAGGCCGATGCTGCCCGCTTCGCCGCCCGCGCCGCTGCTTCCTTCTGCGGGCCTCTCCTCCTGCGCGGCCGCACCATCGTTCCGCAATGCGCCATCGGCATCGCTCAAGCCGGGATTCACTGCTCCCATCCCGAGGAGTTCATCGCCGACGCCGAATCCGCCCTCCTCCACGCCCGCCGCCGCGAACCGCCCGGCATCGTCTGCTATTCCCAGGGCATGCACGAACGCGCCACGGAACTCGTCATCGACCGCTTCGAGCTGGAAATCGAGCTCCGCAATGCCATCCAGCAGGGCGAGCTCCTCCTCCTTTACCAGCCCGAGGTCGACCTCCGCACCCGCCAGATCGTCGGCTTTGAAGCCCTCGTGCGCTGGCGCCATCCCCGCCGCGGCCTCCTTTCCCCCGCCGACTTCATCCCCATTGCCGAGGAATCCGGCCTCATCGTCCCCCTCGGCGAATGGGGCCTCGCTGAAGCCTGCCGCCAGCTCGTCCAGTGGCGCAGCACCGGCGCCGAACCCCTCCGCCGCGCCCACATGAGCGTCAACCTCTCCGCCCGCCAGATCGAAAAACCCGACCTCGTCGCAGGCGTTCAGCACACCCTCGCCGCCACAGGACTCCCTCCCGCCTGCCTGCGCCTCGAAGTCACCGAAAGCGGGCTCATCTCCGACCCCCAGGCCGCTCAGCGCAACATGCGCGCTCTGGAAAAACTCGGCGTCGGCCTCCACATGGACGACTTCGGCACCGGTTACTCCTCCCTCGACTACCTCCAGCGCTTCCCCTTCGACACCCTCAAGATCGACCGCTCCTTCGTCCGTGACATCGCCTACAACCACAACTCCCGCCTCATCGTCGGCTCCATCATCCACCTCGCCCGCTCCCTCGGCATGGATGTCGTCGCCGAAGGCATCGAGGACGCCGAACAACTCGCGGAGCTCAAAACCCTCGGCTGCCCCTGCGGCCAGGGTTACTACTTCTCCCGCCCCATGGAGCCGGCCGCCATCGACGCCCTCGTCCTCACCCAGGCCGCGGATTCTTTCTCTGCCTTCTCCGCCCCCCTCACCCAGGCCTGAAGAAATCCGTTACGGGTTTCGGCCTTTTCCTCCCGGCTCCTCCCCTCCCTCCTCCCCGCTTCCTGTGCCCTCCATCACATCCCCGCCCCCCGCCCCCGCCCTACGCTGAATTCCGGAGACTTCTTCCATGAACATCGCCATCCTCGGCGCCGGCGCCATGGGCTCCCTCTTCGGCGGACTCCTCGCCGAAGCCGGTGCTCCCGTCACCCTCCTCGACGTCAACCAGGAGCACCTCGACGCCATCCGCCGCGACGGCCTCTCTCTCGACACCGACAGCCGCCCTCGCCACATCCGCTCCCTCGCCGCGCTCCGCCCCGAAGAAGCCACCGAGGTTCCCGACCTCCTCCTCATTTTCACCAAAACCTGGCAGATCCCCACCGCTCTCGGCTCCGTTCGCCGCCTCCTCGGCCCCCACACCTGGGTCCTCACCCTCCAGAACGGCCTCGGCAACGTCGAAGCCATCTCCGCCTTCGTCCCCCGCGAGCGCATCCTCGTCGGCGTCACCACGATTCCCGCCGACTTTCTCGGCCCGGCTCACGTCGCCTCCCATGGCGGCGGCCAGATCCGCATGGGCTACGCTGCCGGCGACGCCTCCACCGACCACCCCGGTCATCGTCCCTTCAACGGCTGCTGCATGCTCTGCCAGGTCGTCGATTTGTTCCACCGTGCCGGCCTCCGCGCCACTGCCGACCCCGGTGTCTGGGCCGCCATCTGGGAGAAGGTTGCTTTCAACGCCGCCTTCAACGCCCTCTGCGCGGTCACGGGCTGCACCGTCGAGCAGATCGGGTTCGTCGCCTCCGGCCCCGAGATGGTCCTCGCCGTCGTTGCCGAAGTGATCGGCGTCGCCCACGCGGCCGGCATCCCCGCCAACCTCGAACGCACCCAGACCCTGGTACTGCGCTCCTTCCGCACCCACGCCGGCCATCAGCCTTCCATGCTGCAGGACATTCTCGCCGGCCGCCCCACCGAGATCGACTCCATCAACGGCGCCATCGTCCGCACCGCCCGCGCCCACAATATCCCCGTTCCCTGCACCGAGATGCTCTGGACCCTCGTCTCCCTTATCGACGCCCGCCATGCCCCGCCCGGACCGGCTTCCAGCGCATTGCCGAAATCGGCTTCAGCATCAAAGGACCTCGCACCCGTTTCCTAGCGACGGCTCTTCTCCGCGACCCCCCTGGGTGCCCAATCCTGGTCGCGCGTCGGCGCGGAAATACACCCCCTCCCACAACCCAGGCCGATCAGCAGCTTGCCACACCCCCTGGGTCAGGGGTGGCCCAGGATCAAAAAATGAGGGCCGCCGAAGCGGCCCCAAAAGGGTGGAAAAAATTCGGGCCGATCAGAACTCGATCCGGCCGATGACCTGGAGAACACGGGTCGAAGATCCGGGAACGGCGCCGGACTGACCCGCGTCGGAAGAGATGACGCCGAAATTGCAGCTCGCATCGGTGATGTCCGTGCACGGCGTGCTGAAATTCGGATGGTTGAGAACGTCGAAAGCATCGGCGCGCAGCTTAAGCACGACGTTCTCCCAGATGGAAAGGCTCTTGCCCAGGCCCATGTCGAGGTCGAAGTAACCCGGACCGGTCAGGTTGTTGCGGCTGCCGATGGTGAAGCCGAGCGGACCTTCATAGTCGGCGTTGGCTTTCGCCGCATCGGCGTAGGCGTTGAGCGGCTGGCCCTTGCCGCCGTTAATCTTCGTCTTCAGGTCGGCGATCGGCCCGGTCAGGATGGCCGGCGCATTGTTGGCGTATCCGGCAACGAAGGCATTCGCGCCGGCAAAGTAAGGATAGCCGGTGTGCCAGGTGGGCAGTCCGCTGACTTCCCAGCCGCCGATAATGCGATCCGCCCAGCTCGGAACGCCGGCTGCGAACTGGCGGCCGCGGCCAAAGGGAAGATCGTAGATGAAGTTGCCGTTCAGTACCTGGTTGAGATTGAAGTCGGAATTGCCGCGGCACTCGCGGGGACGCAGCACATCGCAGATGAAGCCGTAACCGCCGTAAGCCACGGTGTTGGCGGTCACCGAGACATTGTCGATCGAGTGCGACCACGTGTAGTTGAGATCAAACTGCAGGCCGCCGCCGATGTTCTTGTGCAGCGTGGTCAGCAGGCCATTGTAGGAGGAGAAGCCCTTGTTGGTGTACATGGTGTTCTCGTCGAACTGAGAATCCATGCCCACGTTGGGAGGCAGGATGCCGAACGCCGCGAGCAGGAAGGTGTCGTCGGCGAAGTCGCCGCGGATGCCGTAGGGCTGCGTGTTATCGGCGACCAGAGCCGTGTTGTTCGCATAGCCGTACGCGGCGCCGAGGCCCGCAGGCAGGATGTCTTCATACCAGGGCTGCGCGGTCACCGCAGTGGTAGCTACGCCGGCGCGGAGTTGTTTGCTCATGTTGGCAAACGCCTGGGAGTAGAGCTGGCCGGAAGCCGTGTCGGGGAAGTCGATGAGCTGGCTCGTGTCGGCCTGGGCCAGAAGACGGCGTCCCTGCCGTCCCGCATAGCTCGTTTTGAGAATGTAGCCATGCGGGAACTGATGCTGCCAGCCGAAGTTGAACTGGACGGAATAGGGCGTCCTGAAGGTGGGATCGATCATTTCGTTGAAGGCGTCGCCGTTGGCAAGGCCGTTGGGAACGGCTGCGGCTCCGCTGCCCGTGACATAGGGATAGAAGGGCTTCGTAATGGCGGGCGCCGGAGGCGGCGAAGGCGGGCTGCCGATGCTGGTGAAGCGCGGCACCTCGGAAAGCGTGGCCGCGACATTGTTGGGCGTTCCGAGGGGCTGGCCGACGGCGGCCTCGAAGATATAGGAGAACTGGGTCTGCTGATAGAGGACGGCGTTGACGACGGTGTGGTCGTACACGATGCCGGCTCCCCCGCTGAACACGCTGTTGCGATCGAAGCTCGGGCTCCAGGCAAAGGCGACCCGCGGCGCGAAGTCTTTGTTGTCGGTGTGGTAGAGGCCGGGCGCGTGATTGGCCTTGCCGCCGAGAATGTAGTCGAAGAGGGGAACCGATAAATTGCCGGAGATACCGGCGGCGCTCTGCGCCACCCGCTGCGAGAAGTAGTTATTGAAGGTCGTCTGATCGACCGAGCTGATGCTGCCGCCCGGGATGCCCATCTGATCGACGGATTCGAGGCCGTGCACCTCGTAAGGAACGGTGTAGTTCTGCCAGCGCAGGCCGTAGGAAAGGGTGAGACGGGGAGTTACTTTCCAGGCGTCGCCAACATATAGTTCGGTCTCGTAGTAGCGGTAGTCGCGGATAGCGCCGGTACCCTGCGGCACGGCATTGCCCTGCGCGTCGTAGTTATACGTGGCGCCGACCGAGGTATACGGAGCCAGGGCCAGTCCGAAAGCGCTGTCGTAGAGAGCCGTGGCATTGCCTCCGCCGATGTCGGCCGGGCGCTGTGCGGCGGTGAGGCCGTCGACATAGCCGCCGAGACCGAGCGTGGGCGTGTTGTAGTCGAGGATGGTGTTGTTGTGTGGACTGATCCACTTGAAGGAGCCGCCCATGGTGAGGCTGTGCTTGCCCTTCTCCCAGCTGAAGTCGTCGCGAACGATGGGGACGGGGAAGGTGCGGCTCTGCGCGTTGATGGCGCGCGCGTAAGGAGCGCTCAGAATGGCGCCGCCGGAACCGTTGCCGCCGAAGGTCTCAAACTGATTGACACCCGGAGGATTGTAGGTGTTGGGGAAGTTGTAGTTCTCGTAGGTCTCGCCAATCTCGAACTGATTGAGTTTCGAGGAGCTGAGTGTCCAGGAGTGGCCGACCGCCCAGGTGTAGCTCTTGTCGAGGAACGGATAAGTCTCCGGATCGCCGGGAAACTGGATCGCAGATTCGGTGCCGTTGGTGCGAGTATCGTGGCCGACGGCAAAGATTTTCATGTTGGAGTTGAGGTTGTAATCGAAACGCAGAACGTAGTTATCTTCGCGATAGGGGTACGGGGCGTTGAAGCGGTAACCGGCGGTGTTGATCAGGTCACCGACCGAAGTATCGTTGGAGACGGGGTAGCGCTTATTGATGAAGGTAAGGAGATCCTGATCGAAGCCGATGCCGTCAGGATCGAGCGCCGCAACCTGGGCCGAAGAAAGAGTCTCGGTATTGCCGGATGAGTTGATGTAAGAGATGGTGCCGCTGCGGAAGTTATTCATGGGTACAGTGCGGATCACCAGGTTGGAAAGAGTGTCGCGCCGGCCTTCGTAGTTAAAAAAGAAGAAGAGCTTATTTTTGAGGATCGGGCCGCCGACGGCGCCGCCGAACTGGTTGCGGACGAGCGGAGGACGCGGAACGCCGGAGTTGTTATTGAACCAGTCGTTGGCTTCGAGGTCGGTATCGCGATGGTATTCCTCCACGTTGCCGTGGAACTGATTGCTGCCACTGCGGGTGACCAGTTCGTACTGGCCGCCACCGCCTTCGCCGGCATTGGCGAGTTCCCCGGCCGTGGTGCCGCGGAATTCCTGGACGGAGTCGACCGGGGCGTGAGCGACGATGGCGCCGAACTGGCCCGTCTCGTTGTCGTTGACGTCGAGGCCGTCCAGGGTGACGTTATCCTGGTCCACGCGCGCGCCGGTGACGGCGCCGTCGAGGGTAATGCCGGGCTGCATGGTAAACAGCGCGGCCGGGCTGTCGCGGTTGGCGATGGGCAGCTCGTTCAGGAACTGGACCTGGAAGTTGTTGCCGATGGTGGCGTCGGTGGTATCGAGCGTGACGTCCTGGTTGCTGCCGGAGACCGATACTGTCGTTACAACATTGCCAACCGAGAGCGTCGCGTTCTGGGTGCGCGTGGCGCTGACGTTGAGATAGAGCCCCTTGACCGCGACCGTGGTGAAGCCGTCGCGCGTGAAGGTGAGGTTATAACCAGGTCCGGGCTGCACCTCGTTGATGGTGTAGGAGCCCTCGGCGTTGGTGACACCCTGATATTTCACGCTGGTACCGGAATTGGTGAGGCTGACCTGAACACCAGGGATGACAGCGCCGGACGCGTCGGTAACGATGCCGGTGATGGAGGCGGTATCCTGCGCGAACAGACGGTGGGAGAAGCCAAAGACCAGGAGCAGAGCCAGAGCAAGGGGAGCAAATTTCTTCAACACGAAGTACCTCCGGGAGCGTTGTTCCGGATCAGCGGGACCCTGGAGTGCAATGAGGACGGTTGGCAACAGGGGGTTCTGCCGCGTGAACGGATGGAAACAACGTTGTAATGCTGATCAGAGGGAAGGCACTTCAGTCGCCATTCGAGCAAAGCGAGTGTGGATGACGGCAGCAAACGGCGAGTGACTTTAGTTTATAAAGCGGTAAATAGGTCTTTCTGCGTGACGAAGAGGCCTGGATTTGTGATCAGTAGCGGCAAACGGGTTGCGCACAGGCGAAGATGCGGCGGCAGCGGCGTCGCTCGTGCCAGCAAACCTTCGTTTCGTCATAGGAAGAGACCACAAAATCTATGGAAAACAGGTGGCGGTCACGGGCGCAAAGCGACATCACTCGAATCACGGACAAAGAAGGCCGCCGGGCAGGACATTCATCATTGCTGCTCGGTCTGGAGGCTGGCATCCGGGACGAGAACCAGGTCGCAGGTTTTGCTCGATGCGATCGAGCAGCTGACCACGGCGCTGCGCAGCAGGTGGGCTTTGGAGGCAGGCGGGAGCAGCTCGGGGAACTTCATAGCGACGACGGCAGGTTTGACGGGGGCGATGGTCGGCTCACCGGACATCTGCTGCGCATCGACGACGCCCGCAGTGGTGATTTCGAGGCGGAAGGTACCCCAGCCGCTGGCACCGGCGGGACGGGGGACGTGGTAGGTGCGGAGGTCCTGCGTCGTCGCTGCGCCCGGCGGACGATTCGCTTTGGCGCCGGCGGTCCTGAGGCGCGCAATGCTGTCGTGGATGTGGCCGCGGACATCGGCGGTGTCGCTGGAGGTGAGCGCGTCGGCCGCGAACGAGTACGCGGTGAGAGCTTCGTCGTTGTGGTCGAGGGCTTCGTCGACCTGGCCAAGATGATCACCGACTTCGGCGCGGAGGCCGTCGCGCCAGGCAGCGTCGATGTACGGTTTGGCATCAGCAGCCTTGCCTTCGCGGAAGAGGATCCACCCGTAGGTATCCCATGCGGCGATCAGGAGCTGCGCGTCGGCGAAGGTGTGGCTGTTGGCCTCCTCGGCAGAAATGGAGACGCTCTTCTGTTCGAGGAGATCGACGGAGCGCCGCGCGGCGGCTTCGGCCGTGGCGGTATCGATGCCGGTTTCGCTCAGCTCGTAGGCGGCATTGTTCAGGAGGCCGGGATCGTCGGCGCCTTCGAGGGCGCTCTCCGCAGCGGCGGCGGCTTCTTCCTTACGGTTCAGTTGCAGCAGCGTGTAACTGATCTGGACACGAATGTTGCGGTCGTCCGGATTCTGCGTGGCGGCGGTCTGGAGAGTCTTGAGCGCGGCGTTGTAGTCGTGCGCAGCATTCTCGAATGAGACGAGATAGAAAGTAAGCGGCAGGTTCTGATGCTGGTCGAGGTATTGGTGGAGGGTCTGGCGCGCGCCCAGGGAGTCGCCGGAGCGGGACTGGATACCGGCAAGGGCGCCGACGACATTGGGGCTGTCGGGATAAGCAGCGAGTTCCTTGCGGAAGTCGGCCATCGCTTCGTCGTCGTTGCGCTCGAGGGAAGCGATGAAACCGTAGCCGGCCCAGAGATTCTGTTCGCCGGGATTTTTGGCTTTTACCTTGTCGAGGGTTTCTTTGGCGCCGCCCAGATCGCCGGCACGCATGCGATCGAGAGCCATCCGCATGAGATCGGCGGTGGAAGCGTTGTCGGGGAGGGGAGATAGGAGCGCCGAAGGACTGGGTGTTGTGCTGGTCGCTGGAGCGGCTGATGCGCCAGACGGGGGTGGGGCGACGTGAACAGTGAGGGTTTTCGTCTGACCCGGGGCGAGTGCTTCTTTGCCGGTGTCCTCGGATTTGGCTAGCGAGGTTGCCGATTTGTCGGAAGTGATCTTCGGCGAGAAGGAGGGCAGCGGCTGGATGAGCTGGATCCAGTTTTCGTTCTCGAGGCTGGCGTCTTTGGTAAACGCCTGGTAGCGCTTCCAGTCCGCTTTGGGGAGCTTGCTTTTGAGGACGACGACGGTGCGCTCGACGATGAGGTTTTTGCCGTCGAAGCGATAGGTTTTGTCGAAGGTGGCGAAGTCGGTCTTGACATGGATGGGGTCAGGCGGATCGACCCGGTAGCCATCCGGCAACTGGATGGTGGAGGTGGCGACGAGAGTGCGGGGCGCGCCGAGCTGAATGTCTTCCTGCGGCTCGGTGTCGTCGCTTCCGATGGTGGTGAGGTCGAGAACGGGGAACAGCGGCACGATCCGGCGATTGTCCCAGTCGCCGTAGGGATGACGGTTGTAGTCGTACGTGACGGTGATGGGGACGGAGTAATCGTTGACGTTGGTGAAGTGCGTGTCGCTGGTGGTGCCGCCGAAACCGGAATTGGCCGAGATGTACTGCGAGGCTTTGTCCCACTCGCCGGGGGCGATGCCGATGGCGAGAGCGCGGACGAGGATCTCATCGTCGTCGCGATACGTGGCAGTCATGTGGCCGGTCAGTTTGCCGTCGGCGTCGAGAGTCGCTTTCGCCGTGAAGTCAGCGGTGAAGGGATAGGGTGCGATGGCGGGAGTAGCGATCAGCGCGGCCGGCGCGCGGGCCGGGACGACGAGAGCCCTCTGGTCGCGGATAGCGGCGACAAGATAGCGATAGGGACCGACAGAAGGCGTGCTGTCGAGCCAGATGCGGCCGCTGGGGAGATCGACGGTGGTGATGACGTGATTGAAGACGGCGGGCGAGGGGACATCGGGCACGGGTGCGATACCGACGCCGATCAGAGCCGGAGCGGTGTTGAATCCTTTGGCGCGGAGCAGCGCTTCGAGGAGAGTGTCCTTATCCTTGCAGTCGCCGTACTGGTTGGCGAGAACTTCGGCGGCGGAGTGAGGCTGATAGCGGCCCACGCCGAAGTCGATGCCGATATAACGCGTTTGCGTGGAGACGAATTTGTACAGTGCGCGAACCTGGTCGTCGGGCGTCTTCGCGTCTTTGGTGAGATCGTCGGCGCGGGCGCGGATCGCATCCGTCGGCTGGGACTGCGTCAGAGCGAGAGAGCGGTACCAGTCACCGACTTCGGCCCAGGAGTGAAAGGTGGTCCAGGCCACGGAGGGCAGCTTGCGCCCGTCTGCGTCTTCGTCGGGATCTTTGGGAGGGGTGGGTTGTTTCGAGGCGTCCGCGGCAGCTTTGGAGGGCGGGATCAGCTGGGGAACAGACCAACGATACGTGCGGACGCCGTTCTGGTCGGAGAGGGCGGGTTTGTGGTTGGGACTCCATACCTGGACATATTTATCCGAGGGAACTTCGAGGGTGAGGGTTTCGTCGAGGACGATGGCTGAGCCGGGGATGCTGAAGTGATACGCGCCCCAGAACTGGCCAGGAGCTTCGGCCTTATTGATGGTGAAGCGTGCTTCGTACTCGAGGGTGTCGCCGACAGAGAGCGAGCGGACGGGGAGATGCTTCTCCTTGAGGTCGCTGTAGAGTGGCGCTTCGCGGGTGACAGCGGCGGCCATGTCCATCGCGTCACTGGCAGGCGTATCGACGGTGGTGCCGTCGGGCTTGTGGACGCGGACCAGCTGGATAGTGGGGGTTTCGTTGGCGGAGGCGTAGCTGAGGGTGAGGACGCCGAACTGCTGGGCTGCCCCTTCGGACTGAAGATGGACGACGACGTGGACATCGCGCTCGCCGGTTCCGTCGGCGCGCATGCGATACGTGGTGTCGTAGTGCTCGAAGACCATGGCCTGATCGGCGAAGGAGGTCGCAGCGGGAGAGGCGGCGACAGGCTGGGCCGGGGTCTTGGCGGAGGGCTGGGTTTGTGCGGGAGCGGCAAACGGCAGAAGGAGGGAAAGCAGGGCCGGGAGCAGGCGAACGCGGGACATACGCGGGTAGCTTAATACGGTTGGCGGAAATTACCAGTCCCCAATTCAGGGCACAGGGTTACGGGGGACGGGTTACGGGCGACGGGACGACCGGGTGGAGGGAAAAACGGAGGGCGGTCACGGGCCGTCCGACGGTGCCGGAGTTGAAGAGGGTCAAGATCATCCCATATTGGCAAGGCTTTTCGTCCACTGTGGCGGCGTGATAGCGGTCCTTCCACAGCGATTCGACGGCATTCTGCGCACCCACGCGAACAGCGTCCATTTGGGAACCATTGATCGGCTGCCCGAAGACGCGCAATGACTGGCTGGCGCGCGGCGGAACATTGCATAGCAGACCGCACGAGCCTGCATACTCCGGCGGAACCACTGATGTCTGTGGTGACAATCACCGGAGATAACTTCGCTGGTAATCAGCGAGATAGAATCGGCCTTGTACGGCCAGGGAGCCAGACGTTATTGAGGATGACATAGAGCGGGTAAGCTCCGGGCGGAGGGAGGAGCGCATGGTGACGCTGGATCTGTCGAAGGAACAGCGGGCAGAGGCGATTGGGTCGGTAAAGAAGTATTTCGCGGAGGAAGTGCGGGAGCCGATGGGGGACTTGCGCGCGGGGTTGTTGCTGGACTTTTTTCTGGAGGAGGTTGGGCCGGCGATCTACAACCGGGCGATTGCCGATGCGCAGGCGCGCATGACGGCGCGCGTGTCGGATCTGGAGGGGGAGTTGTACGCGGATGAGTTTCAGTACTGGGTGCGGCAGGGGAAGAAGAAGAAAGCGGCGAGCAGGGGATAGCGATCCGCGATGACCGGAAAGAGACCGGCCGCCGATCAACTCGTCGAGCGGTCCTCCAATGCTGCGGCCGATGGCTGGCGACGCCACGATTCGGCGACGACCCAGGTGGCGGCTGTGAGGGTCACTGAGACGATGGTCTCGGTCCAGTGGAAGACGGTTCGGTGACCTCTCGCCATGATGGGGACCCACACAAGGAGCGTGAACAATCCGATCTCGGCCGTGGCAAGAACGGCTGCCAGCTTTGAACAGACGCCGGTGAGCAGGGCCAGTCCGGCTGCCATGAAGGCGACCCCGGTGAAATCGGCCCAGAAGAGATGCCATGGCAGCCAGCTGGGCACCAGCGAAACGGTGTTCTGCGGGTAAATGAAGTGGGCGAGACCCCACGGGATGAGGGCTACGCCGCAGAGAACTCGGGCGATGCGCAGACCTCCCTTGCCGGCGGCGAAACCGAGCCGGCGCCGATCCCAGTCCGAGGCGAACCAAACATAAAGAACCCACGCGGCCGCCGCCAGCGCGGCGATCTGGCAGGCCGACCACCAGATTCCCGAAGCGGGCTGAAGAAGAGTTTGCGGCACTCGCACGACGAGCAACCAGAGCAGGAGCCACGCGAGCAACACGCGGGCCGAGGCTGCCGCTGTGCGCTGCCAGAGCAGGCCCGTGCCGCAGGCCAACGAGATGACGGCGCAGACGTCGGCGAGAGCCGGCGCCGCGCGGGGGATCGGCTGCCACAACGCAGCGTACTGCAACCCGACAAAGCCAATGACTCCGGCCGCGATCAGGGCGAAGGCAAAGAACGCGTGACCCAAACTTGCAATGCGCATCGCTCATCCTCGGGCAGAGTTCCGGTACGCGGGGCGGACTTTGTTCCGGACGCCAGATGCAGGCTCCTGGCAAACCGCAAAGGTGTCCATATCCACTTTTACCCGGTAGATCGGGCCACAGAAAGCATTGAGCGCCCAGGGCAGGATCAGCTGGAGGTGATCTGGAGCTCCGGACAGGTCGAGGGAAAACGTTTGCTGGACTAGAATGGTCCGGGCACGGCGAAGCCTGAGCACCGGGTTCCGGGCATCCGGACCGGTCATGATCGCGGGGAGGTTTCCAATGTCATCGCACAAAGTTTCGAGAAGGACGTTTCTTTCCCTCGCCGGGGCCACCGCAGCGGCGCGGCCGCTGATGGCAGCGACGGGCGGCTGGAACCTCGGCGATGACGCGTCGGGTGCAGTGAGTCCGGGATGGCATGACCAGGGAGTGCTGAATCTGGCGCACTCTCCGTACGCGAAGCTGCACAACGTGCCGGTGCGGGCGGTGACGATCGAAGATGGGTTCTGGGCGAAGCGGCGGCAGACGAATGTCGAGTCGAGTATTCCCTCGATGCATGAGGAACTGCTGGAGCACGGACGGATGGACAACTTCCTGCGACTGGCCGGGCAGTCGAATGCGCCGCAGCGGGGACCCGTGTATTCGGACTCGGACATTTATAAGTGGCTCGAGGCGGTCGCGTTCGTGTTGCAGACCAATGATGATCCAGCGCTGCGGCAGACCGCGGAAACGACGATCCGGGAGATCGTGGCGATCCAGGAGCCGAGCGGCTACATCAACACGTATTACCAGGGGGATCGAAGGTCGGAACGGATGACGATCCCGACGCAGACGCGCGGGCACGAGCTGTATTGCCTGGGACACATGCTCCAGGCATCCATCGCGTACTATCGCGCGACCGGCGATGCGACGCTGATGCGCGCGGGGCAAAAGATGGTGGATGAGTATCTGCTGCCCAACTTCGGGCCGGAGCCGGATAAGAAGCCGATCGTATCGGGGCATCCGGAGATCGAAATGGCGCTGATCGAGCTGTACCGGACGACGGGCGAGCGGAAGTATGTGGAGCTGGCGGCGTACATCCTGCACGGGGATCCGCGAGCGAATCTGCGGCCGGATCAGATCGTGTACATGAATTGCGGAGTCCCGTTCACGACAAAGACGAAACTGCAGGGACATGCGGTGCGCGCGATGTATGCGAACTGCGGCGCGACGGACTACTACCTGGAGACGGGCGATCCGACGTACTGGAAGACGCTGGAGGTGCTGTGGAACGATTTGTCGCGCGCACAGATGTATGTGACGGGCGGGGTGGGCGCGCGCAGCGACGGCGAGGCCTTCGGCGATGACTACGAGCTGCCGAATGCGCAGGCGTATGGGGAGAGCTGTGCGGCCATCGGGAACGCGATGTGGAACTGGCGGATGCTGGCGGCGACAGGGGAGGCGCGCTTTGCGGATGTAATGGAGCGGGCGCTCTACAACGGGATCAACTCCGGGATGTCTCTGAGTGGAACGCTGTACTGTTATCGCAATCCGCTGGCCTTCGATCCGACGAGCGGGGAGACGATTCGCAATCCGTGGTACGACACGACGTGCTGCCCGCCGAATCTGGAGCGGACGTTCGCGAAGCTGCCGGGGTATTTCTACTCGACGGCGAAGGACGGGCTGTACGTGCACCTGTACGACAACTCGAAGATGGAGTGGAAGCTGGAGAGTGGCAACGGCATCGTGGTTACGCAGAGGACGAAGTATCCGTGGGAGGGCGCGGTGCGGATGACCGTCGCGGTGGAGCATCCGGAGGAGTTCACGGTGTTTGTGCGGGTGCCGGGATGGTCGCGGACGTCGCAGATGAAGTTAGCGGGCGCGGCGGTGGAGGGCGTGCGGCCGGGGACGTATGTGCCGATCCGGCGGCGATGGAGCGGCGAGACGACGGTGGAGCTGGCCTTCGATATGACGCCACAGCTGGTGACGGCGAATCCGGCCGTTTCGATGGATCACGGACGCGTGGCGATGCAGCGGGGCGCGGTGGTGTACTGCATGGAGGGCTTGGACCAGGCGGAGGGGGCGGACGCGAAGACGTTTCCGTTGTATCTGGCGAAGCGGGATGGGGCGACGCGCGCATCGTTGGATACGGGGCTGCTGGATGGGGTGATGGTGCTGACGCACGAGGGCGCGAAGCGAACGGAGGCGGTGGAGGCGCTGTATGCGCCAGCGGGACCGGCCCCGGCGCAGGTGCAGGCGGCGGAGCTGAAGCTGATTCCTTATTACGCATGGGACAACCGGGAAGAGAGCTCGATGCAGGTATGGGTGCCGGTGG
>DATJNE010000227.1:0-50998 GCA_035508305.1 Acidobacteriaceae bacterium
CGTTCCCTGGTACGTCGCGGCGCTCTTCCGCTGCTTCGCCGCCGGACTCTCAATCCCGCTGCGCGTCAGCAACTCGTCGGCCAGCTCCCGATAGCTCTCCGAGCCGCGCGATCGTGGATCGTACAGCAGCACTGGCTTCCCGTAGCTCGGCGCCTCCGCCAGCCGGACATTCCTCGGAATCACCGTCTTCAGCAGCTTGTCCTTAAAATAGCCGCGGAGATTGTCCGTCACCTGCTGCGCCAGGTTCGTCCGATCGTCATACATCGTCAGCAGCACGCCCTCGATCTCCAGCTCCGGATTGAAAGCGCCGCGCACCCGCTCCAGCGTGTGCATCAGCTCGCTCAGCCCTTCCAACGCGAAGTACTCCGCCTGCATCGGCACCAGCAGACGATCCGCCGCCACCAGGGCATTCAGCGTCAGCAAATCCAGCGCCGGCGGGCAGTCGAACAGGATAAAATCGTAATTCCCGCGCACCTTGTCGATCGCCTCGCGCAACCGGTACGCCCGCCGGTCCATCTGCATCAGCTCGAGCGTCGCCCCGGTGAGATCCTTGTGCGAGGGGACGATCTTCAGCGTGTCGATCTCGGTCCGGAGCGCGACCTCCGGGATCGTCGCCTCCCCCATCAGCACGTCGTACGACGACCGCCGGTCTGCGTCGCGGGGAATGCCGAAGCCGCCGCTGGAGTTTGCCTGGGGGTCGCAGTCGACCAGAAGAACCTGTAGTCCTTCCAGGGCCAGTGCTGCCGAAAGATTGATGGCGGTGGTCGTTTTGCCCACCCCGCCTTTCTGATTGACGACGGCGAGGACTTTCCCCATGACTAGAAAAGCGTAACGGTACCAACGCCTCCCCGCAATGCACTTCGACTGTGCGAAACCGGGCTGCATTTGTGGAAGGTTTCAGGATGCGCTCGTTCCACTCCAGGCTAACCCGTGTTGTCCCTGCCACATAGCGCCCGGTCTCGATTGCGACAGGCATGTTGCTGAAGAAGAAGCCCACGTGGAAAACCGGGACCGGCTGATCGAAAAAATCTGACTGCCGGCGTCGCAAAGGCAGTCGTGTTCCACGTGGAACACTCCCCCTCCCCAGCCCGTTCCCAGGACGCTATACTCTCCATCTCAGCGAAAACTCCTCCTGCAGTTCGGAGACTCGAGACCCATGTCCACGATGCCCCCAACCGGTTCCACCTCGAGTGCCTCTCCCACACGCTCCCGCAAGGCGCAGCACGAATTTCGCCTTTTCTGGGTCGCCGGAACCGCCGGCGCCTTTTTCGCCGGCCTCGCCGACCACATTCCCGCCGATCTGCTGCACCTCGGCGAGCGGTTCTCCCGGGTCCTCCTCCTGCGCTACGCCTATGCGGTCTGGCTCCTCGCCTACTTCTTCATCTCCAATTTCGGCATCACCGAGGAAACCTCCACCGAGCCTCTGGATCTCCTCAACGATATCGTCCAGTCCATCGCCGGCCTGACCGCGGTCTTCTTCCTCGGCTTTGGCGCCGGCGAGGAGCCCTTCAACGCGGCGCACGGATTCCTGGCTGCCAACATCGCAATCGGGGTGATTTGCCTCCTCACGTTTGCCATCTTTCCAGCCCCCTGGAACGCCCGCATCACCATCCTGCGGCTCAGCGGAGCCCTTTGCGCCGTCCTCGGCCTCTGCATCTCTCTCCACCATCTGAGCTCGAGCGCGAGACCGTCCTGGGCTCTCGGCTTCCTGCTGGGGCTCCAGATCCCCCTCTATCTGGTTCTGCTCGATTATTTCTGGATGTCATGGACTCGGGAGCGGGAGTACTCCCGCAAACCCTTTGGCTCCCAGCCCTGAGGTGGCGCAGGCCCGGGGCTCGCCGCAAATCCTCCGTCCCAATTGGTTCCACGTGGAACACCCTGACCAGGGGGTCGACCCCCGCGCCGCCCTCCCACGGAGATGTTCCACGTGGAACATCTTCCCGCCGTAACGGCGACCGGCGTATAACTCCCCCAGGACCTCTGACCTGCAATG
The DNA here is from genome assembly GCA_035508305.1 of Acidobacteriaceae bacterium. Classification (GTDB taxonomy): domain Bacteria; phylum Acidobacteriota; class Terriglobia; order Terriglobales; family Acidobacteriaceae; genus Palsa-343. Next base: position 1,994 of record DATJNE010000227.1, read on the forward strand.
ACGCAGCTCTCCTCCATCGCCGCCGTCGATCCTCCTTCGGCGCCTCCCGCTCCCCCTCTGATCGGTTCGGTTCGGGTGCTGATTCAGTTCGACGTCTGCGAAGAGATCCGCCTGGATCAGCTCCAGCAGATCATTGAAAGCCGCACCGTCCAGCAACCCAATCTCAAACAGGCCGCTCCCTCCTGGGTCCGTTACCAGCGCCCCCCGGTTGTCGTATCCGCCGATCCCCTCGTCCTCGAATCCGGCGAGCGGCTCACCGGAGAGATCAAGTACTACGACTATGGCGTCGTCAGCGTCCTTTTCGAGATTCCCTTTGCCGGCGACTGGGACAGCCTCATCCGCCTCGCCGGACGCTGGGTCTGGGACATCGACTTTGCCTCCCGCGTCGAGCCCATCATCCGCCAGCGCCTGGAGCGCGTCTCGACCGTCCTGGTGAAGCCCTATCCCCGTTGGCTCAGCGAAGACTACTTCATCTTTCATGCCCGGGAGGTCACCGGTCAGCCCTCCGGTGTCGAATTGACTCGCTCGTTCGGTCGCAAGATCGCCCAGGTCGTTCGCGGGGATTTGCAGGCCCTCTCCGACGGCGAATGCAACGAAGTCCTGAACGCGCAGGTCTCCTATTACGCCACCGACGTCGCCGTCCTCGGCTGGAATGCTGCCTTCCTCTACGACACGGCGGCCGGAGCCGAAACCGCCATTCAGCTCCTGGAGTATGCCAATTCCCAGCTTCTGGAGTTTCGCCACTACGACGAACTCCTCACTGGCGTTCTCGATGGCGTCTACGACACTCTGGGCCAGAATCGGAGCCGCCTCGCCCGGTGGCGCATGGCTCGCTCCGCCAACAGCCTCCACACCGTCCTGCTCGAAGTCGCCGAGCTGACCGAACGCGCCGACAATGCCATCAAATTCCTCAGCGACATGTACGCAGCCCGCCTCTATCGTCTCGCCGCGGCCAAAGTCGGCGTTCCCGATTACAAGAACCTCGTTGCCCAAAAGCTCCGCACCGCGGAGGAGCTCTATGACTACATGGTCGAGCAGTTCAACCAGAGCCGCGGGTTCTTCCTCGAGGTCGTCGTGGTGGTGATCCTGCTCATCGAGCTGTTCTTCCTCTTCCGCGGCCATCCTTCCTGATTGCAGGATCGCGGCGAAAAGCAGACCGGGCCGCCGGCCTCGGGTCAGTCAGGCTATTTGTAACGATGGTTGTTACAAGAAAATTCGCCACCCGCATCCGCGCCTGGCGATGAGCAGGGGCTCCCGGCTCCCGTCCGCTCCCGTTACCCCCGTACCGTCCGCCCCTCCGATTCTTCTTGCGTAACACCTCGCTGCGCGAGATCCTTTGAATACTGGAAAAGTGTTCCCAGCGAAAGGCTCGCCGCGGCGAGCCTTTTTTGTGTCATCGATCGAGGAGGAGAGAAAAATCGTGGCGCGCGAGGTTCTGACCCCGCTCGCCAAATCCCGGGAGCCTGGGCTCCGGCAGGAGTAATCAACTCGCCAACGAGTCGGGGTCGACCCCTCTGTAAGTTGTTGATTCTGCTTGAGGCGACAGGGGGTCGAACCCTCTCTTTCGAGAAATGAGGCCCGGGGAAAAGTGCCCTAGAGCTTCTCGTAGAAGTCGCACGCGGAGCAGGAGATGTACACCCCGCCCGGCACGCCGCGCTCGCGATCCTTCACCCGCTTGACGATGCGGGTCGGCTTCGAGCACTTCGGGCAGTCCGTGCTCTTGGTGGTGTCCATGACTTTCTTGCGGTCCGCGGTCTTGGCAATCTTCGCCATCGTCGTGCTCCTGATTCCGGTCGGTCGGCGCCCAGGCCCTTCGCGGCACAAGGCGCGCAGCGTCCCTGGGCCTTCGCGGAGTATCGCCTGATCTGTGCAGGGAGAACGCGGGAGTGCGCCCGGACGCGCTCCTCCGATTCTACACGACCGGTGCCGGGGCAATGCTCGGCGAGTGATCCATGTCACAGAGCGCCGCTGCCTGACCCGCTAGCTTCAGTGGTAGCTGGGAGTCGCGGTCCATGAGCACGCAGGCCATCGTCACCGGGCACGAAAAGCGGAAGAAGAAACTGGTGCGCCGCTCCGCCCCCGATCAGTCGCAGCGCCTCCGCCATATCGTCCAGTGGGCCTTCGTTGCCCTCAACGTCTGGATCGCCGGACAATTCTTCCTCTGGGTGCGCTACTTCGAGCGCGGCGGGGAAGGCTGGCAGGTTGCTCGCCCTGCCGGTGTCGAAGGCTGGCTCCCGATCGCCGGCCTGATGAACCTCAAGTACCTGCTCGCCACCGGCCACGTCCCGGCCGTCCATCCGGCCGCGATGTTCCTCATCGTCGCCTTCCTGGCGATGAGCCTGGTCCTGAAGAAGTCCTTCTGCGGCTGGCTCTGCCCGGTGGGTACCGCCTCGGAGACGCTCTGGAAGCTGGGTCGCCGGCTCTTCCGCCGAAACTGGCAGCTGCCGCGCTGGCTGGACCTCCCGCTGCGCAGCCTGAAGTACCTGCTGCTCGGCTTCTTCGTCTCCGTCATTGCCTGGATGTCGGCCGAGGCGCTCGCCGGCTTCATGGCCGGACCCTACGGCGTGATCGCCGATGTCAAGATGCTCGACTTCTTCCGCGGCATCGGCTGGGTCGGCCTCGCCGTCATCGGCGGGCTCATTCTGATGTCGATCCATATCCAGAACTTCTGGTGCCGCTACCTTTGCCCCTACGGCGCGCTCACGGGGCTGGTCTCGCTGCTGAGCCCGGTCAAGATCCGCCGCGACGCGGAGGCCTGCATCAACTGTGGCAAATGCAGCAGAGCCTGTCCCTCGCATCTCCAAGTCGACCAGCTGGTGCAGATTCGCTCCGCTGAGTGCACTGCCTGCATGGCGTGCGTCGCTGCGTGCCCGGTGGAGAACGCTCTGCAGCTCTCGCTGCCTCCTCGTAAGGCCGCCGATCCGGTTGAGCGCTGGCGCGGCCAGGCCATTCGCCCCCGCACCGCCGTCGCGATCCTCGCCGTCATCTTCTTCGGCCTGATCCTCGTCGCGCGACTGTCCGGCCACTGGCAGACGCACGTTCCCCGCGACGTCTACATGCAGCTGGTTCCCCACGCCGACGAAGTCAGCCACCCCATGTGAGGCGAGACTTGCGGCTGCCTCCCTCCTGAGCGGGTTCCTTTTTCTGTGGTACTCTCAGGGCTTCTTCGGGAACGCCGTTGCTGCCGGCCGAAGAGCAGCCCGTTGTCCGTCCTCTCCTGAAGTCTTCGCGGGCCTCCTGCGCGCAGCGCGAAGTTTGAGCCCCTACCTCCCCGGCGGAAAGGATACCCACCATGATCCTCGGGATGAGCATTGCCTTCTTCACCCAGCTGCACGTGGCGATCAGCCTGATCGGGATCGCCTCGGGCTTCATTGTCATCGGCGGGATGATGGCTTCGAAGCGGATGCCCCTGCTGACGGCCCTGTTTCTCATCACCACTATCCTGACCAGCGTCACCGGTTTCCTCTTCCCCTTCCACGGCATGACGCCGGGCATCGTGATCGGGATCCTGTCCGTGGCGATCCTGTCGCTCGCCCTGATCGCCCTCTACGGCGGGCACCTGGGCGGCGGCTGGCGCGGAACCTGGGTCATCACGGCGATCCTGGCGCAGTACCTCAACTTCTTCGTGCTGATCGTGCAGTCGTTCGAGAAGGTGCCCGCGCTGCACGCTCTCGCGCCCACGCAGAAGGAGATGCCGTTCAAAATGGCGCAACTGCTGGCGCTGGTCTTGTTCCTCGTGCTCGCTGTCTTCTCGTACCGGAATTTCCACCCGATCGAGGAGTAGTCCGCGCCGGGTGCGTGCGGGCCGTCACAGCACGCCGGGCGGCGGTTCGCGATACGATGAGGGGTGAGCCAAAGGGGCCGCGAACGCGCTGTGGTCTGCCTGTCCGGGGGCATGGACTCCTGTGTTTGTGCGGCGCTGGCGGCGCGCGACGATGACGCTTATGCGCTGCACTGCAGCTACGGCCAGCGGACCGAGCAACGCGAGGCCCGGGCGGCGCGCGAAGTCGCCGGCGCCCTGGGATTCCGCGATTTCCTGCATCTGAAGCTGGACCTGTTTCGCCGCATCGGCGGCTCGGCGCTCACCGACACGCGCATCGACGTGCCCGAAGCGCCGGCGGATGGTGCGGCCATCGGCGCTGAGATTCCCGTCACATATGTGCCGTTCCGCAACGCACATTTCCTCGCCGCGGCGGTGAGCTGGGCGGAGGTCCTGGGTGCGAAGAGGGTCTTCATCGGCGCTGTCGAGCAGGACTCCTCGGGTTATCCCGACTGCCGGCCGGCCTACTACCAGGCCTTTCAGGAGCTGATTCGGCAGGGAACGCGGGAGGGCGACATCGTTGTGACGACGCCTCTCATCCATATGCACAAGCGGGAGATCGTGGCGCTTGGCCTTGAACTGGCTGCGCCGCTGGAGTTAACGTGGTCATGCTATTCAGGTTCGGAGATCGCGTGCGGCGTTTGCGAAAGCTGTGTGCTGCGCCTGCGCGCCTTCGAGCAGGCCGGGGCGACGGACCCGATCCGCTACGCGAAGAGGCGGGAGCGGGGAACGGAAACCGGGGAGACAAATCAGGAGGGCGCGGCATGACCGCGCCCTCCAGCAGAGAGGAATGGACATGCAGATGAAAACCTGGGGGCCGCGCGTGGCGCTGGCCGTTCTTTTTGGCACGCCGCTGTTCCTGATGGCGCAGACGACGGGAAAGATCCACGGGCACGTGAACGATCCTGCCGGTTCGCCGGAGATCGCGGGGACGGTTTCGTTATACGAGGGCGGGATGGCGTCGCCGGACGCCACACCGAAATACACCTTCGAGGTCGATGCGAACGGCGACTACAAGGGCGAGGTGGCGCCGGGAACCTACACCCTGACGTTTCGCCAGCCGATTACACCCAAAGGTCAGGTCGTCGACCAGATCGACAACATTAAGGTGGTCGCAGGCCAGGATACGGAAGCCAACGACGACATGCAGCGGGAGGAGTATCTGAACAAGCTGACTCCCGACCAGCGTAAGGCCCTGGAAGAGGCGAAGTCGAAGAACGCGTCGATCCTGAAGGAAAACGCACAGATCAAGAATCTGAATGCGGACCTGAACAAGTCACGGTCGGATCGCGCCAGCAAGGACTATTCCGACGCAGCTGCGCTGATGCAGAGAGATGTGTCGCTCAAGCCGGAGGAACCCCTGCTTTGGGTAGAACTGGGTGAGGCGCAGCTGGGACTGAAGCAGTATGGCGACGCGGAAACCTCGCTGCAGAAGGGCATCCAGCTGGAAGAGGCCGCGAAGAAGCCGAATCCGGACGTGCTGGGAGCGGCGGGCAACGCACTGGGCGAGTCCTTTGGGTCGGACAATAAGATTCCCGAATCGCAGGCAGCCTATGATGCGGCCGCCAAGGCAAACCCGCAGGGGTCCGCGATGTACTTCACCAACGAAGCGATCATTATGGATCGCGCGAACCAGCTTGAGGCCACCGTGGCGGCGGCAGACAAGGCCATTGCAGCCGATCCTTCGAAGGCGCTCCCTTACTATCTGAAGGGTAAAGCCCTGATCAACAAAGCGACCATCGATCCCAAGACGCAGAAGATCATCGCGCCGCCGGGATGCGCGGAGGCCTACCAGAAATATCTGGAACTGGCGCCGAGCGGACCGTTCTCCAACGACGCGAAGTCGGTGCTCGCCGAGCTGAGCGAGACGCAGAGCACCAACTACAAGGCTTCAAAGAAGCACTAGTCTGGTACCCGGACAGGGCAGCGCCGTCCCGATGCCGGGACGGCGCTGTTTTGTTTTTGCGACAATCGTTCCGTGCCCTGGGGTGAATCGCCTTCCATCGTGCTGAGTTACGACCAGGCGGCCAATGTGGTTCGCCGCGAGGCGGAAACAGCGCGCGCGGCAATGGTCCGCGCCGGGGAACGGGTCCCGCTGCATGCCGCAGCAGGACGCGTGCTCGCGGAGCCGGTCCTGGCCGATCGCGATCAGCCGCCGTTTCCGAGGTCGACGCGCGACGGCTTCGCCTGCCGTGCGGCGGATTTTGGAAGGGAGCCTCTGCGCATCGTGGGCCAGCTTCGGGCAGGCGAAGCGTGGACGGGAACGCCAGTCCGGGCCGGAGAAGCCGTGGAGATCATGACCGGAGCGGCAGTTCCCACGGGTGCCGACTGTGTGGTCATGGTGGAGCATGTTTCCGCTGCCGATGGACACCTGCGCCCCGCGGCCGCGCGAGCGATGGCTCCGGGGGAAAACATTGTGCCGGCCGGCGCGGAAGCAAAGGCCGGCGAGATGGTGGTCCCCGTCGGACGTCGCCTGGCGTCGCCGCAGATTGCGGTGGCAGCGGCGTGCGGGGCGGCCGAGCTGACGGTTTTTCTCAGGCCACGCGTGGCGATTCTCGCAACCGGCGACGAACTGGTGGGCGTCAGCGAGACACCGTTACCGCATCAGATTCGTAACTCGAACAGTTCCACATTGGCGGTGCAGGTGCAAGCTGCCGGGGGAGAAGCGGAGGTATTTCCCGTCGTTCGCGATGATGAGGCTGCGACCGCAGCGGCGATTCCCGAGGCACTCGGTTGCGATCTCGTCCTGCTCACCGGCGGTGTGTCGATGGGGAAGTTCGACTTCGTCGAGCAGGCATTGCTGGCGCTGGGTGCGGAGTTCCTCTTTACCGGTGTGCGTATCCAGCCGGGAAAGCCAACGGTCTTCGGCAGACTGGGGGCAAAGCATTTCTTCGGCTTGCCGGGCAATCCGATTTCGACGATGGTGACGTTTGCGCTGTTCGCCGCGCCAGTGCTGCGCGCCGTCGGCGGCGAGAGCGAGACAGGACCGTGCTTTGGAATGTCGAGGCTGGAGGAGGAGGTCCGCGTGAAGGCGGGACTCACACGTTTCCTGCCGGCGAGTGTGACCAGCGATATCCACGGGGCGCGGGTGCGGCGCATCGCGTGGCAGGGATCGGGAGATTTGACGGCGGCGTCCCGGGCGAACGCGTTCCTGGTGGTTCCGGAGACGGCGGAGCACCTGGCGCCCGGAGAGGTGGTCACCGTGTTGGAGATGAGTTGAGAGCCACGAGTTGCGAGTGGGGAGTTGAGAGTTGCCGGGGAGGTGCGAGCTGGGAGCAATGGCGCAAAAGCCGATCGCTGCCCTACTCGAGACGGTACGCGCGAGCGGCGGTCGTGTGGAAGATGTGTTCGCGTTCGGCGCCAGACAGTGAGGCGGTAAAGCGCTCAACGGTGCGGACCCAGTCCAGGTAATGCACGGCAACGCGGCAGACGGGCCAGTCGGAACCGAACATCAGCCGTGCGGGCGTGAAGGCTTCGAGGACGGTTTCCAGGTACGGCAGGATCTGATCATAGGTCCACGCACTGTAATCCGCCTCGGTGACGATGCCCGAAAGTTTGCACAAGACGTTGGGACGTCGCGCGAATTCCGCCAGGTCGCGCGCCCAGGGTTCGCGTTCCCCGGCGCGAATCGGGGGCTTGGCAATGTGATCGAGGACGAATACCTGATTCGGATGGCGATCGACGAGATGTGTGGCCGCGGGAAGCTGAGCATGGTAAATGAGGATGTCGTAGGCGAGGTTGAACGCACGCAGCTGCGCGAGGCCCGCGTTGAAGTCGGGACGATCCATGTAGGCATCGGGTTCCGCCTGGAGAATGTGGCGGACGCCTTTCAGGTGCGGATGAGCGGCGAGCTCCGCGAGGACGGCGGCAACACCCGGATCGGTGAGCGGGACCCAGCCAACGACCCCGGCGATCCAGGCATGCGCGCGAGCGCACTCGAGGAGAAAGTCGGTTTCGGCGAGGGTTTGGCGAGCCTGAACGGAGACGACGGCGCCGATGCCGGCGGACGCGATTTCCTCTCTTAGGTCGGCGGGCAGAAAGTCGCGCCGGATCGAAGCCATGGTGTCGTCGATCCAGCCGTATTCGGCAGCCGTGTAGCGCCAGAAGTGGTGATGGGCATCGATGCGCATGATCCCGGGACCGCGACTCGGCTGCTATTGTAGCTGCCTGGGCGTCGATGGCCCGGTCGGGCCGTCAGTAGACGAGTTTCTTCAGTTGCGGCAGCAGCGCGCGAAACGCCCGGCCGCGATGACTGAGAGTGTCCTTCTGTTCCAGGGTGATTTCCGCCACGGTGGACTGCAGCTGCGGGAGAAGGAACAAAGGGTCGTAGCCGAAACCGCCAGTTCCCCGGGGAGCCGTGAGAATCTCGCCGTTGACGGTTCCCTCTCCGGTGAAAAGCACCAGTCCGTCGCGCGCTACGGCAAGGGCGCAACGGTAGCGGGCGGTCCGCTGGGTGACGCCGCGCAGACGCGCCAGGAGGTAGAGATTGTTGCGCTCGTCGGCGGTGAGGCTGGCATCGGCGTCACGCGGCGCGAACCCCGCGTCCTCGGCAAAGCGCGCGGAACGAACCCCAGGCTCCCCGCCGAGCGCATCCACCTCGAGGCCCGAGTCGTCGGCGACCATCAGGCCCGGATGCAGACGGCTATAGTACTGCGCCTTCAGGCGCGCGTTGCCCGCGAAGGTGAGTTCGTTCTCGACCGGAGGAGAAACGCTGCGGAAGTTGGGCGGCGACTCAAGGATGAATCCACCTTCGGCGGCGGCGACCGAGAAGTCGCGAAGCTTGCCGGGGTTCGTGGTGGCCGCATAGAGAGTAACCGTCACCGGATCATTTTATGCACAGCTCCGGCAGGACGCGCTTTTTTGAGATCGAACGCCAGGGGACAGCCGTCGCACCGGGGAATGCGGCCGCAGTGAAGCTTACCGGTCTGAACGACGAGGGCGTGGAATTCGTTGTAATGGCGGGCGAGATCGCCAGGGGAACCGGCGGCGCGGTCCGTGGCGAAGGCCTCTTCGGCGAGGCCCTGGATCTGGTGATAGGTGGCCTTCTGCGGCGCGAGGCCATGGCGCACGGCAATGCGGCGGAGATACTCGTCGACGACCATGGCGGGAACGTCGAGAGCGTAGAGGAGGATCGCATCCGCGGTTTCCGGCCCAACGCCGGGAAGACCGAGAAGGTCCTTGCGGACCGCCAACGGATCGAGGAGGGCGGCTCGACGCAGGGTTTCGATGTTGCCGGCGCAGCGCGCATCAAGGAAAGCGACGAAGGCTTTGAGCGCGGCTGCCTTGCGCAGCATGAAGCCCGAGGGACGGATGAGATCGCGCAGTGCGGAGTCGGGAATCGCGCGCAGACCGCGAACGGAGAGGGCCCCACGAGCTCTGAGATTCGCGATGGACCGCTCGACGGATTTCCAGGCGGTATTCTGCGTAAGATACGCGCCGATGACGACTTCGAAGGCGGTCTTCGCGGGCCACCATTGTTGTGGGCCGAAGGACGAAACCAGGCGATCGTACATCACGCGCAGGCGACGGGCGGGTTGAGGGTTGCGGGTCACGAGTGACGGGTTACCGACGACATTGGGTGGCGTGCGGCGGCGGAATCCCAAACGCGGGCCAGCCAATCTAAGTGACCAGGATCAGCAGGAAGTTGCCTTTTCCCAGCGCCACACTGAAATTGACTCACCGGTTCATTTTGACTACCTGGTTCATTTTTGACCAACAAGCTCTACCCGGGAGGGGGAAATCATGGAATACGTCAATCTGGGCCGGACGGGGCTCAGGGTTTCGCGGATTTGTCTGGGATGCATGACGTACGGCCGCCCGCCGGCGCCGGGCGAACCGCAGGCGGGACGGCATGCCTGGGCGCTGAACGAAGAGCAAAGCCAACCGTTCCTGAGACAGGCGCTCGATCTGGGCATCAACTTCTTCGACACGGCCAATGTGTATTCGAGCGGCGCCAGTGAAGAGGTTCTGGGCCGGTTTCTGAAGAAGAACGTGCGGCGTGAGTCCGTCGTCGTGGCGACAAAGGTGTGGGGCGTCATGCGGGAGGAGCCGAATGGGCGCGGGCTATCCCGCAAGGAGATTCTGTTTGAGTTGGACGAAAGCCTGCGCCGGCTGGAAATGGACTATGTGGATCTGTACCAGATTCATCGCTGGGATGCGGAGACGCCGATCGAGGAAACGCTGGAGGCGCTGCACGACGTGGTGAAGGCAGGCAAGGTGCGCTACATCGGGGCGTCGTCGATGTACTCGTGGCAGTTCGCGCGGGCGCTGTATCTGGCGGAGAAGCACGGGTGGACCAGGTTCGTGTCCATGCAGAACCACTACAACCTGCTGTATCGCGAAGAGGAGCGGGAGATGATTCCGCTGTGTATCGACGAGGGGATCGGGGTCATTCCCTGGAGTCCGCTGGCGCGCGGGCGGCTGGCGCGTCCGTGGCAGAGCGAGGTCACTGCGCGGTCGCAGACCGACCGCTTCGGGAACACGATGTATGGGAAGACGGAAGAGGCGGATCGCGCAGTGGTGGACGCGCTGACAGCTCTGGCGCAAAAGCGTGGCGTGGCCCAGGCGCAGCTGGCTCTGGCGTGGATGCTGGCCAGGCCGGGCATCACGGCGCCGATCGTGGGCGCGACCAGGCCGCATCATCTGGAGGACGCGGTGGCAGCGCTTGCGGTGAAGCTGACGGCGGAAGAGGTGGCGGGGCTGGAGGCACCGTATGTTCCACATCCGGTGCTGGGCTTCAGCTGAGAGGCTCACGGGGATCCGCGAGCCGTGGTCCGGAAGGGAACCGCGAGAAAACAGGTGATCCGGGCGTCACGGACTGCTGTGCCGGGCCGGAACGACGCTGATCCTGGGCAGGATGATGATATCGACCCGGCGGTTCTGACTGCGGCCTTCGCCAGTGTCGTTGGAGGCAACCGGGTGATACTCCGCGAAACCCGCGGCAGAGAGACGGCCCGGGGCAAAACGGTAGTGGAGGATGAAGATCCTGGCCAACTCCGTCGCCCGCGCCGTGGAGAGCTCCCAGTTCGAGGCAAACTGCGTTGTGTGGATGGGGACGTTGTCGGTGTGACCCTCGATCCGAATGTCGTAGGGGGTAGCCCCAATGAGGGCGGCAACCCGGTCCAGCGTGGGTTTTGCCTGGGGGTGGGGCAAGGCGGAGCCGCTGTCGTAGAAACCGGATTCCCGCAGCGAGATCACCAGCCCGTCGCGTCCCAGGCGAAGAGCGACGCTGTGCCGGGCAACCTCCGCAGAGAGATCGCTGCTGAGCTGCGCCTGCAGACGATGCAGATCCTGCTGAACCTGCGGCGATGCAGAGAGATCGTCGCCGAGGACGAGGTTGACGGGCGGAACGGCGGCCTGTGGATCGGCGAGCGGGTGGCTGTCCGCCTGGGGCGCGGAAGGAAAGAGTCCCAGCGCCTCGAAGGCGGACTGGATGGAATGAGAGATCTGAGCCTGTTTGCGCTGGTCGGCACGGGAGCCGGCATAGAGCACAACGAAGAAGGCGAAGAGCAGCGTGATGAAGTCGGCGTAGGAAACCAGCCAGCGATCGTGGTGGACGTGATCGGTGGTCCGCCGGGATTTGAGCGAACCGTGTTTCACGCGCGGATTTCCCCTTTCGACCCCAGGGCCGGCTGCGGCGCCGCGCTGGTGCCCAGAAAGCCGGCGAGCTTGATTTCGATCATGCGGGGATTCATGCCTTCGAGGATGGAGATGACGCCTTCGAGAGCCATTTCCTTGAGGCGCTGTTCTTCGCGGGCGCGCTGGCGAAGCTTGCCGGCGGCGGGGAGGAAGAAGAGGTTGGCCGCGCCCACTCCGTAGATGGTGGCGACAAAAGCGACGGCGATGCCACGGCCCACCTGGTCCATGTGATCGAGATGCTGCATGACCTGGATCAGTCCGATAACGGCGCCAATGATGCCGATGGTGGGGGAGAAGCCGCCAGCCGATTCGAAGACCGCGGGAATGCGGGCTTCCAGTTCACCGGCGTTGTCGATCTGGACATCCATAATGTGGCGCAGTGCGCTGGGCTCGGTTCCATCGACGGCCAGCATCAGCGCCTGGCGCAGGAAGGGGTTGGCAACGTGCGGCAGATCCTGATCGAGCGAGACAATGCCTTTGCGGCGTGCTTTGTTGGCGTAGTGCACAATATCGCGGAGCATGGCCTCGGCCCCGCCGTCGCGATGGAGAAACACGCGCACCAGACGAAGGGCCGCGGTGAGCACGGTCCGGAAGGGGAACTGCAGCATCACCGCGCCAAGGGTTCCGCCAAAGACGATCAGGGCGGCGGTTGGCTGGAGGACCTGGCGCAGGTGCCCGCCCTCGAGCAACAGACCGACCAGGATACCGGCCAGAGCCAGGAGAATACCGCCAAGGCTGCCCGCATCCATCGCGTTATTCCTCCGTCTCCGCGGGGCGGAGCGGTGCGTCCGGATCCACGACGGGTACCGGAAGGGGTGTCCAGGCCAGCGCCGGCGGGGGGCCGGCAGCCGCGGCGAGGACGTGCCCGCGATAGGCGATGGTGCGCTGAACGACCTCCTCGCAGGTCTCCAGAACGACGATTTTTTCCCCATTGAGCAGCGTCAGCATGGTATCGGGCGAGGACTCTGCGAACTTGATGAGGTCGCTGTTGACGACCAGAGGGCTCCCGTTGAGGCGGGTGAGGCGGATCATAAGTGGCGTTCCCTCTCCATCAGATCGGCGGAAACGGAGCGCAGATGAGGAGCCGGCGGGGCGGGCACGCGGCATGCCAGATCGGGAGGGACAGGTGATGCTACGGAACCCGGGGCCGATATAGAGCATGAGTCAAGCGGTTCCCAAGAGCAGCGGCGGCCAGAGCCGCGCGCCCCGTTCAGGAACCCAACTCTCAGAAGGAGAACAATTATGGCATTGGGAGTCCTGAACAACATTTCGGCCATCTACGCCGAGAACAACCTCAACCAGACACAGGCCAATCTGCAGAACACTCTGCAGCAGCTGTCCTCCGGATCGCGGATTAACTCCGGTGCAGATGACGCGGCCGGCCTTTCCATCGCCAACGGATTGCAGGCGAACTCGTCCGCACTCACCCAGTCGTCGAGCAACGCCAGCGCGGGCGTTGGCTTTCTGCAGGTGGCTGATGGCGCGTTGTCGCAGGTGACCAACCTGCTGAACCGGGCCGTCACGCTGGCCACCGAGGCCGGCGGCGGAACGCTGTCGAGCGCGCAGCTCAGTGCGGCCGACCAGGAATATCAGGACATCCTGACGCAGATCGGGACCATCGGCAGCACAACCGAGTACAACGGCATTTCTGTTTTCACATCGGGTACCGGCAATTCGACGAATCTGGCCACCACGGCCTTCACCCAGACGGCGAAGAGCGATCCGCTGCAGGTGACCCTGACCCAGGGCGACACCCTGAGCGGTTCGGTCACGATTTCATCGACCGGGGGCACCCACGCGGGCACACAGATCGTCAACCTGGCCAGCTACAGCGGCCTGGCCAGCGAGAACCAGTCCATCGCCAATGCCGCGGCCACTTCGCTGACAACGGCATTGAACGCGACCCTGGGGGCGGCGACGGGTTCAACGTACGCGGTCTCGGTGGCGGCGGGTGTGGTCTCGATTGCGACCAGCGGCGGGGGCAGCGCGAACGAGCTGCTCTCGGTGACGGCCAGCAACGCCAGCGAGACGCCGGCGAGCGCCAGCGCGATCAACATCTACACCAGCGACGGCACCTCGGCGGGGAGCTACAACTACTCGGTGACGGTAGGGACTTTGACCGACAACAACGTGGGCAGCTCCGATTCGACCTCGGCTGCCGGTTCGGCGGTGAGCGTCACGATTGGCGGCACCACCGGAAGCGGCGGCACGACGGCCGGGGCGGGTGCGGGAACCAGCCTGAGCCTGACGAAGCTCGACAACCAGGCGGATTCGGAAGCGGCGCTGCAGACCGTGACCGACGCGATCAGTGCCGTCGCTTACCAGCGCGGCCAGGTGGGCGCGAACATCAACACCCTGACGGCGGCCTCCAACATCGCCAGTTCGGAAGAGACCAACGTGCAGGCAGCGCAGAACAACATCACACAGACCGACTATGCTGCAGCGACGTCGAACATGTCGAAATACGAAATCCTGACCCAGACCGGCATCTCGGCCCTGGCGCAGGCCAACAGCACCGAGCAGATGGTGACCAAGCTGCTGCAGTAAACCGACGCGGCAGATGGCAGAGCGGGGAGCTTCGACTCCCCGCGTTTTCTTAGTGACTTCTAACCTCCGCTTCAGACTGGAGGATGGCGAAGTGCAGAGGGAGAGCCCCGAGTAATCTTTGCGCGAAAAGAGACGATAAGGGCCATATGGGAAGCGTCGGGTTATCGTTTGGATCGCCAACCAGCGGGCAGGGCTTTGATGTCACCAGCACGGTGAACCAGATTGTCACGAACCTGCAGGCGGTGGAAACGCCGTGGAAGAATCAGCTGACGGCGCTGCAGTCGCAGGATTCGGCGCTGACGAATATCGGCACCGATCTGAGCTCGCTGGCGACGGCGCTGCAGTCGCTGACAGACTTTCAGGGAACCTTTTCCGGCAAAGAGGGATCGAGTTCGGACACCTCGGTGGTGGCTCTGACCGATGCGACTTCGGCGGCGGTGGCGGGAACGCATACCATAGTGGTAACGCAGACGGCACAGACTTATTCCTACGTCAGCGGGGACGTGGGAGCCAACGACACGCTGAGCGGAACCCTGACGATCGGGGGCCAGACGATCACCCTCTCCGACGGCACGGCGATCGACGGCAGCGGAAACACGATTCCGCAGAACAATACGCTGACCACCCTGGCCTCGTACATCAATCAGGGGGACTACGGGGTGCAGGCGAATGTAGTGTCGGACGGATCGTCGGGCTCGAAGCTGACGCTGGTGAGCGACACGAGCGGGGCCGGGGGCGCGGTGACAATCGATTCCAGCGCGACTGATGCAACGACCGGGAATGCGGTCAATATCTCCCAGGCTCAACAGGGCCAGGATGCGATTTTCACCGTAGACGGCGTCTCGATGTCGAGCGCGTCGAACACCGTGACAACGGCGATTCCCGGGGTGACGATGCAACTGCTGAGCGCGCCGCCGGGCAATGCGGTGCAGGTGGAGATTACGAACAACAACAGTCAGGTGGAGTCCGATGTCAGCAGTTTTGTGACGGCTTACAACAAAGTGGTGGGAGACCTGAACACCCAGGAGGGCAATGACTCTTCGGGAAATCCCGAGCCTCTGTACGGCAGTGCGACGCTTGCCATGCTGCAGGAAGCGCTGCAGCTGGCGATGAACTATACGCAGTCCTCGGGGAGCATCACGTCGCTGGCGCAACTGGGGATCACGGCGAGCGCGAGCGACGACGGGACGCTGACGCTGGACAACAGCACCCTGGACGCCATGCTGAACAGCAATTATGAGGGTGCGGCGAATTTCTTCCAGGCGAACTCGACCAGCTACACCTCGTTTGGGACGAATCTGACCAGCACGCTGAACAATCTGAGCAATATGGGCCCGAATGGAACGATTTATCTGACGCTCCAGCAGGATTCGTCGCAGGAGAGCGAACTGAACACCAATATCACCAACGAGAACAACACGATCACCGCGGAACAGACGCAGCTGACCACCGAGCTGAACGAGGCGAACTACACCCTGCAGCAGATTCCCACGGAGCTGCAGTCAGTGAACGAGCTCTACAGCGCGATCACGGGCTACAACGAGAGCCAGCAGGGTTAGGGGACCGGGAAGGAAATGAACTACCAGCGGCAGGCCATTGCCGGAATGAACCGGGTGGAACTGATCGTCGCGCTGTATGACGGGATGATGCGGTTTCTCTATCACGCGATCGCTGCGGTGGAGAATCGCGACTCGCAGGGCCGCCGGGTGGCGATCGGTCGTGTGCTGGAGATCCTGATGCATTTGCAGTCGCGGCTGCGTCCTGACGTCGGCGGAAATTCAGCAAAGGTCCTGAGCGAGTTCTATGCGGCAGTCTTTGCCCTGTGCCTGGAAGGCTCGCGGCTGGAGTCGGCGGATCGATTCCGCGAGGCAATCGGCTGCATTCGGGATGTGCGCGACGCGTGGAATGCAGCGGCACGCGATCCGGAGGTGCTGCGCCTGCTGGACGGAGAAGCCGAGGCACCCATGGTACTGACCGTCGCGTCGCACGGAACGGCTGTCGCAGCGGAGCCGTCCGGTTCGAGCTGGACAGCATAGTCGCGGCTAGTGCGTGACGGCCAGCTCCTCTTCGAGAAGCTGCTTCTGGAACAGGCCTGCGTAATAACCGTTCCGCTCCAGAAGTTCTTCATGGGTGCCGAGCTCGACGATGCGTCCGCGGACGAGCACCGCAATGCGATCGGCATGTCGCACCGTGGAAATGCGGTGGGAGATCAGGATGGTCGTACGGCCGGCCATCACACCGCGCAACTCTTCGAGAATGCGCTCCTCCGTCCAGGTATCGACGCTGGCGAGTGCGTCATCGAGAATCAGGACACGAGGATCACGGAGAATGGCACGCGCCAGGGCTGTGCGCTGCTTCTGGCCCCCGGAAAGGGTGAGACCGCGCTCGCCAACCGCGGTTTCAAAGGCATTTGGAAACAGGGCGAATTCCTCACGAATATGCGCGGCCTGTGCCGCATTCGCGACGGCCGAGGCGGGGGCGCCGGGAACTCCGAAGGCAATGTTTTCGTGAATGGTGTTGCTGAAGAGGAAGGTTTCCTGGGGCACGACGCCGATGGCTCCCCGGAGAGAATCGAGCTGGTAGTCACGAATCGGGCGGCCATCGATGAGGACGGCGCCCGGCGCTGCGTCGTACAGGCGCGGGATCAGGTTGACGAGGGTCGATTTGCCGGAGCCGGTTGGCCCGACGAGGGCCAGACTGGTGCCGGCGGGGATGTGGAGCGAGATGCCGTGGAGGACCTCGACAGGGTTGCTCTTCCCGTTCGGGTAGGAGAAATGCAGATCGCGAAATTCGATCTCGCCGCGGATTTGTAAGGGCTCCGGAGCGAGCACGGCGTCGCGGTCGTCGATGGAGGGCTCGGCCGTCAGGAGTTCATGGATGCGAGCGACAGAGGCCGTCCCGCGCTCAAAGAGATTGACCACATAGCCCAGGGCGATGATGGGCCAGGTGAGCATCAGCAGAAAGGTATTGAACTCGACAAATTTGCCGACCGTGATGCGGTGGATGAGGACCTGGTGGCCGCCGACGAACAGCGAGATGACCATCGCCAGGCCCAGCATGAACTCCAGCGTAGGCCACAGCATGCCCATGAGGCGGACCAGGCGCAGCGCGCGGCGAATGTACTCACGGTTGGAACGCTCGAACGCGCGGATCTGTGCTTCTTCCTGCGCGAAGGCACGGACAAGGCGTGCACCGGAAAAGTTCTCCTGGGCCTGCGCCGAAATATCGGAAAACATCGCCTGGATGCGTTCGAAGCGCTCGTGAATGCGGCGCCCCATGAACTGAATCAGAATGCTGGCCAGGGGCATGGGGGCCAGGGCAGTGAGGGTGAGAAACGGGCTGATGCGCAGGAGAAAGTAAAGGGCGCCAACGAAGAAGAGCACCGTGTTTGCCGTATACATGACAGCGGGACCGAGGAGCATCCGCACAGCCGCGAGGTCGTTGGTCATGCGCGCCATAATGTCGCCGGTGCGGTATTCGTGGTAGTAGGAAGCGGGCTGCTTCTCAAGCTGGGAGAAGAGATCGTTGCGTAGGTCGAACTCGATGTCGCGCGAGATACCGATAATGATCCAGCGCATGAGGAAGAGCAGGACGCCATGAGCGACGGTGACGGCCATGATGAGCCCGGCGTAACCGAAGATCTTGCCCCAGGTGACGCGGAGAGTGAGATCGTCCGTGGCGACGCCGATGACGCGGGGAAACTGCACCCAGATGGCAGTGGCCAGAACGGTACAGAGACAGCCCCACAGATAGCCGCGCCAGTAGCGGCGCATGTAGGGGAGCAGGGGCTGGAGGTTTTCGAACATTCCGCGCGCTTTCAACTATGTGGGAGTACGAAGCAGGAGATACGCACCGGCCAGGCCGAAAAGGAAGTCGGGAGACCAGGCGGCAAGGAAGGCCGGCAGCCAGCTGACGTTGCCCATGGCCTCGAATAAGCCGGAGACGACGAAGTAGGCGATTGCGACGCCGATGGCAACGGCGATGCTGGAGAGCGAGCCTCTTCTGCCCATGGAGAGAGCGAACGGCACAGCGAGCATGGCCATCACCAGGGTAATGAGGGGGTAGGCCAGCTTGTGGTTGAGTTGAACGCGAAGGGGGACAGTGTTGAAGCCGCTCTGGCGCAGATCGTGGATATAGGCGGCGAGTTCGCCGAAGTTCATTTCAGAGGACTGGCGAACCTCCTTTTTGAAATAGGCGGGCTGCTCGGTGATTTCAGGAAATGTGCGGACCGGGAAGGTGGCATAGGAGCTGATGTCCGCACCGTTGAAGGTGCGAACCCAGCCGTTCTCGAAGACCCAGGTGTGCAGTTGCGGCTCCCAGTAAGCCGTGGACGCGAAGATTCTCCTGGCGATGGTGAGGGAGCCCGGCCTGAACTCGAAAACGGAGACATTGCCGAAAGTCGCAGAATCCGGATTGCTGTTGTCGGAGGCAAAGTACTCGTAGTAGAAGATACGTCCCGGCTGACCTGGGCGCTGCTGGCCGAAGATCCACTTACGGCCGGGATGCTCGAAGGTCTCCGGGGGCTTGCCTTTGATCACGTTACGCAGGGCCTCCTGACGTCGATTGGCCTGGGGCAGATACAGCTCATCGAACGTGAACAGCGACACGGACAGAACACCGGCGATGGCAATGACCGGAACGGTGATGCGGTAGAGGCTCACGCCCGTGGCTTTCATTGCGGTGAGCTCGCTGTTGCGGTTCATGATGCCGAACACCACCAGCACCCCGATAAGGACGCTGAGCGGCGTGATGAGGTAAATCATGCTGGGAGTGAGATTGATGAGATACTCACCCACGGTGACGAGGGGGGTACGGTTTTTGATAATGTCGCTGAGCAGCTCGAAGAAGGTGAAGACGAGCATGAGCATGACAAATGTGACGAGCACCATGACAAATGTCACGAGGAACTCGCGTAATACGTATTCGTCGAGGATGAGGGGGAAACGACCCCGAGTGGCGCGCCGGCGAGCCGTGACCTTCGCAGGGGCGGCTGTCCCGGCGGACTCTTCTGCCCGAAGGCGAAACCAGTTGCCGAGAGAAGTCAATGCGGAAAGGGCTGCGCCGCCGGTCGACATCTGCCGCAGCAGAAGAATGCCGCAGAAGGCGAAGACCAGGTTCGCCTGCCAGACGCCAAAGACGATGGGGATCTTATGCTGGCGAGCCAGAGCGGTGCCAGTTGAAGACAAAAAATAGTAAACGAAGACCAGCGCGATGGTGAGCACGAAGCCTGCGCTCTTGCCGCCACGCCGCGATGAGATGCCCAGCGGCACGCCGACCAGCATGAGCACAAGGCAGGCCGCCGGATAGGCGAGTCTCTTTTCGAACTCGATCGCATAGAGCTGACCGTTTCTGCCGTGCGTTCGCGCGAGGAGCTCACGATTGCTCATGGCCAGAATCGGCGTGTCGCTGCGGCCGAGGCGGATGTCCTCCTGGGTTCCGGTTTCGAGAGGCAGATCGGTCTGGCCGAAAGTCGAGACGGTATATTGGCTGGGCTGATTGGGAACGGTCTGGCTGACGGTACCGTCGCGCAACCGCATCGTCATGGTCTGATTCGGTCCGTTGACGACCGTGGCTCGGTCGGCGGTGGTGATCTTCGGCGCGTTCGGGTCGGTAACGTCGGCGAGAAAGATGCCGCGCCAGTTCGCGGCGCCCGCACCGGCCCGGACATCCTGGACATAGAGGACGTAATCCTTGAAATCTTCGTAGAAGACGCGCGGCTGGACCTCGTAGGAAGCCTGAGCATTCGCGAGCGAATTCTCCAGATGAATCATCATCGCAGCCGATTTCGGCGCGAGGTAGAGGGTATTCCACAAGCTGATGCCCCAGGCAGCGACGGCCACGAGGCCAACGACGCGAACAAAGCTCCACACGCCGATACCGGAGGCGCGCATGGCCGTGATCTCGCTGTCCGCAGCAAGGCGGCTGAGACCGAGCAGGATACCGACCAGCACCGCCATGGGAATGGTGACGGTCAGCATGTCCGGCAGCGTCAGGACAACGATCTCGAAGACCGAACCGAGCGAGGCGCTGTTGCGGACGATCATCTCCAGCAAATGGGGGATATAGCGGATGAAGAGGACGAAGGTAAAGATGGCGCCCCCGATGGCGGCATGGGACAGGACTTCGTTGAGGATGTATCGGGTCAGGATCCGCACGGTGCGCTTCCGCCTCCAGTTTATCGCGGGGCAAATCTGCGCAGGCGGAGACTGTTGGAGAGGACGCTGACAGAACTAAGGGCCATGGCAGCGCTGGCGATGGCGGGACTCAACAGGATGCCGAAGGCCGGATAGAGCACACCGGCGGCGATGGGGATCCCGACCAGGTTATAGCCGAAGGCCCAGCCGAGGTTTTGGCGCATGACGCGCAGCGCCTGGCGCGCAAGCAGGATGGCATCGAGGATCTGGCTTGGTTCCCCGTGGAGGAGGATCGCGTCGCCCGCTTCGCGGGTGAGATCGGCGCCGGTGCCCATCGCCAGCCCGGCGTCCGCCTGGGAAATCGCAGCGGCATCGTTGATGCCGTCTCCGGCCATGGCCACGCGATGACCCTGCCTCTGGAGGTCGCGAATCCGCTCCAGTTTCTGGGCGGGCAGGAGTCCGGCCCAGACCTGGTCGATACCAGCGGCCTGCGCAATCGACCGGGCCGTCGCCGGGGTGTCGCCGGTCAGCATGGCGGTCTGAATCCCGAGGCGGTGCAGGCTCGCGATGGCGGGGGCGGCCGAAGAACGCAGCGTGTCGCGGGCTTCGACCACCCCGAGCAATGTGCCTTCCCGTGCTATGTACATGGTTGTGGTTCCGGGTTCGCTGGTGGACCCGGCGGGGAAGGGGACGCCGATCTCCTGCATGAGCGCAGCGTTTCCTGCTGCAATACGTTTGCCGCCAACCGCGCCAGTAATGCCCTTTCCGGGCACCGCACGGACGTCCTCCGCCGCCGGTACGTTGAGCCGGCGATCTTCGGCCGCAGCCAGGATCGCGTGGGCCAGCGGATGCTCGGAGCGTTGTTCCAGAGCGGACGCGAGAGCCACGACTTCGTCCTCCGACACACCGTCAGTCGCGCGGACCGTCGCCACCTCAGGCTTGCCTTCGGTCAGAGTGCCGGTTTTGTCGAGGACGAGCGTATCGATGCGAGCCAGGCGCTCGAGGCTTTCGCCGCCTTTGAAGAGGACGCCCAGTTGCGCCCCGCGTCCGATCGCGACCGTGAGGGCGGCGGGAACAGCGAGTCCCATGGCGCAGGGGCAGGCGATGACGAGCACGGCGACCGCCACCGCGAATGCGCGGCCCGAACCACCGCCAGCGAAAATCCAGATCAGAAAGGTTGCGAGAGCAAGGGCGAGGACTACGGGAACAAAGACAGCGCTGACGCGGTCGGCGAGCTGCTGCATGGGCGCGCGTGAGGATTGCGCCTCCTGCACCAGGCGCATCATCTGGCCGAGAACGCTGTCGGAGCCAATGGCGGCAGCGCGGTATTCGATGGCTCCGTCGAAATTCAACGAGCCGCCGATGACACGCTCCCCCGGCTTGCGCGGGACGGGCACAGATTCACCGGTGACGAGGGATTCGTCGACAGAGGTGAGCCCGGAAAGAATGACGCCGTCAACGGGCACGCGCTCGCCAGGGCGAAGCACGACAACATCGCCGGGCAGGACCTGAGCAAGGGGAACGTCGATTTCGTGGCCGTCGCGCCGAATGCGGGCCGACTGCGGTTGCAGCTTCATGAACTCATGGAGTGCATCGAGAGTCCGGCGCTTCGCGCGCGCATCGAGCCAGCGGCCCAGCAGAAGAAAGCCAAGGATGAGGAGCACGGCGTCGTAATAGACGTCGGCATGGAGACCGTGGCGGCGAAAGACGCCGGGCATCGTCGTGGCGGCCAGCGAATAAACAAAAGCGGCTCCGGTACCAAGCGCCACCAGCGTGTTCATGTTCGTGCTGCGATGGATGGCCGCGATCCAGGCCTGTCGATAAACGATCCCGCCCCCCCAAACCATTCCGGCCAGGGTGATCGCGAGCATAGCGTAATCGAGAGAGCGGGGTGGGATCTCGAAAAGAAGGGGCACAAAGGGTGCGAACCAGTTGTGCGCGTTCATCAAAAACAGAACGATGAGGCCCCCGGCAAGGGTGAAAACAGCCTTTGCACGCAGCGGGCCTTCATCCGAAGCGGTTTCCGCCGGAAGGTCGCGGGATTCCACGGGCAACGTGGCGTCATAGCCGGATTCGCGCACAGACGCGATAAGGTCTTGCGGGTTGGTGATCGCCGGATTGAAGCGGATGCGCGCGGTGTTGGCGAGCAGATTCACCGAGGCTTCGCTGACCCCGGGAGCCGATCGCAAAGCGCGCTCCACGTGGGACTGGCAGGCGGCACAGCTCATCCCGATTACAGGCAAAGTAATGGTTTGGATCTCCGGCTTGCCTGCCGCCGCAGCCGTTCGTTCCGTCTTTTCGACCTCAACTGCTGACATGAACCGTCCGAAATCAATGCTCGACAATGGCGGGGTACCCCGCCTTTTCGATCGCGCTTACGATAGACGCGTCGCGGAGATCGTCGGACGCATGGACACGCACCCCACCGATGCGAACTTCATCGACCTTCATGCCGCCGATCTTTTCCAGCGCCTGAGCAACGCGACGTACGCAGGCTCCGCAGTGCATGTTTTCCACGCGGAGCACCACTTCCCTCATAATTCCCTCCCCTATAACAGATGCAAGCGCGCTTCTATCGATGCGGCGGGAGCGACGTTCCACCTATGGTTCTACTCCGGATTCGGCACAAAGCGGTAGCCGACGCCGCGGACGGTCTGCAGATATTTTGGCGCAGCGGGATCCTCTTCGAGGTAGCGGCGGAGGCGGACGATGAAATTGTCGATGGCGCGCGTGTCGGTATCGTCGCGGACGTGCCAGACCTGCTCGAGGAGTTCCTTGCGGGAAACGATGCGCTCGCGATTGCGGGTGAGATAGCGGAGCAGGTCAGCCTCCATCAACGTGAGGCGAACGGTGCGGTCCTGTGTGCGTAGCTCGAGGGCGTCGAAATCGATGCGCCGGCCGGCAAAGGAAAAGACTGCGGCTTCGTCAACCGCGTTCGCAGTGCTTTCGGCGGCGCGCGGCCAGTGCATACGGCGCAGCAGAGCGTTGAGCCGCGCAAGCAGGACGCCGAGGTCGAAGGGTTTGGGAAGATAGTCGTCGGCGCCGGCGGCAAATCCATCGACGACGTCCTGGGTGCGGCTGCGAGCGGTGAGCATGAGCACGGGAACAAAGTTGCCGTCAGAACGGAGAGATGTGGCCACTTCAAAGCCGCTTTTACCGGGAAGCATTACGTCGAGCACGACGGCATCGAAGGCCTCTCGCCGAAGCGATGCCAGAGCGGAGTCGCCGTCGCCTTCGACGCTGACCTCGTGGCCCTCGGCTTTCAGGTTGAAGAGGAGGCCCTGAGCGAGATTGGCTTCGTCTTCGACGATGAGAATGCGCGCCATCTCTATTCCTGGCGGAGAAGCGGGGTGAGAATACGGGGCAACTGAAGGCTGACGGTAGCGCCACGGCCCTCTCCTTCGCTCTCGGCGGTGGCATCGCCGCCGTGCTGGCGGGCAATGGTCCGAACCAGATACAGGCCGAGGCCGGTGCCTTTGGTGCCGAGCACGGTGCGGCTCGGCACCCGATAAAAGCGACGGAAGATGCGTTTGAGATGAGGAGCGGGGATGCCGATGCCCCGGTCGGTGACGCTAACGCGCACCCAGGCGTCGTGCTCAATGCTGAGGCTGACGCGAACATCGGCGCCATTGGGCGAATATTTCACCGCATTGCCGAGGACATTGAGCACCGCGGTTTGTAACTCGCCGGGATCGCCGCGAACAATCATGGGAAGCGGCGTTTCCTCGATGCGGAGGGCGATGGCTTTCTCTTCGAGATGGTGGCGCTGCAGCGTGGTGCGAATACAGTCCGCGACGAGAGAGCGCATGTCGACGGAAACGCGAACATCGGAGCGCGCGCGCTGGCCGACTTCGCCTGCTTTGAGAACCTGCTCGACGGTAGCCAGCAGCCGGTCGCTGTCGGCGAGCATGCGGGAATAGAAATCCGTTCGCTGGGCATCGTCGAGATGACGGCGCTGAAGGGTTTCGAGATACAGGTGGATCGAGGCGATGGGGGTTTTGAGTTCGTGGGTGACGGCGCTAAGAAAGGCGTCGTGCCTCTCGTTGCGGCGGATTTCGCGGACGAGAAAGACAGTGTTGATCGCGACGCCGGCAATGAGGAGCAGGAAGAACGGGATTCCGATGGCCATGGGGACGATGCGGCGCCAGTTCAGGACGATCCAGCCCACGTTCAGGAAGACGGCGACACCGATCAGACACACGCCCAGCAGTGTGAAAAGAACCATGTTGCGGCGGCGACCGGAAAGGCGCATGGGAAAGCGCCCGCCGACGCGGGCGGGCACCTCTATTGTCGCAGGTCGGCCGACGAGAGACTTCGCCACATGGATTCGGAATGTCGGAATGATGGCAGGGAACCGCGAGATCAGGCGGTGCCGGACGGACGGGGATTGGCCCTGTCCCAGTGGGCCGTCTTGATTTCCTGGGCGAGGCCGAGCCTTTCCAGCAACCAGATGCCGTAGTAATTCACATCGAACTCGTACCAGCGGAGTCCGTGGCGGGCGGAAACAGGGTGTGCGTGGTGGTTGTTATGCCAGCCTTCACCGCCAGTGATCAGGGCCACCCACCAGTTGTTGCGGGAGTCGTCGCGGGTTTTGAAGCGGCGCGAGCCCCACATATGGGTCGCGGAGTTCACCAGCCAGGTGGCGTGGAGGCCGAGGGTGGTACGCAGGAAGATGCCCCACATCACGGCGGGCCAGCCGCCGATGGCGAGGAGCACGCCGCCGGCGACGACCTGCGGGACCCAGTGGTACTTGCTGAGCCAAACCATAAAGGGGTCGCGCATCAGGTCGGGAACGTAACGGGCGAGAGCCTCGGTTTCGGCGTTGAGCGAGTCACCGATCAGGATCCAGCCGGCGTGAGCCCACCAGCCGCCTTCCTGGGGGGTGTGCGGGTCGCCGTCGTGGTCGGAGAGCTGGTGATGAACCCGATGGAGAGAAACCCAGAAGATCGGGCCGCCCTCCATCGCCAGCGTTCCGCAGACGGCAAGGGCGTATTCGAGCCACCGGGGGACGCGATATCCGCGGTGCGTGAGCAGACGGTGGTAGGACATCCCGATGCCGACGTTCGTCGCAAGCACCCACATCACAAGCGCGCAGATCAGGGCCTTCCAGGTGAACATGAAGAGCGCGGCGATGGCGCCCGCGTGGAACAGGATCATGAAGCCGGTGGTAAACCAGTTCGTTCCATGCTGATGTTTACGGCCGAGTTTCGGCATTGCATGGCTGCCTCCCTCACGGGGAAGCGGGGCAACAACATCCGGGATTGCGGTGGTCGCAGAGAGGACGTCGCGTTCCTCTGTTTCGGGGAGGGTAACCTGAGTCGACATGAAGGAGTGTGAGGATCCCGGGAGAATGGAATTGCGGGATGGAAAAAGCGCCGCTTCGTCTACCGTAACAGCCAGGCTGCGGCAACCGTGTAAGACTTTTGTAAGCGGATTGGCCGGCGCTCGGTTTGCCGGCCGAATCACGGCAAACGCCCCTTTACGCCCTGTTCATCAGATCCGGAGACGATACAACACAATGACTCGTCGCAAGCTGCTCCTTCTCTGCGGTTTCCTGTGTTCCGTTGTGACGGGAGTCACCGCCGCTCAGACCATCCACCTTTCCACCAGCAAGGAGATCCTGGGGCCGGTTCCTGGCTCGCCGCAGCCGTTGAACAGCCTGCCCATGGCCGCGGCATGGTCGCCGGATCACCGCTACCTGGCGCTGGTGAACGCCGGCTTCGGGACGGTGGAATCGAATTACGAGCAGTCGATTGCGATCCTGGACACGGGTACGGGAAAGCTGACGGACTATCCGGAGCCACGGACGGAAATCCTGGCGCCTCAGACTTACTACTCGGGGATTGCCTTCTCGCCGGACGGCGCACACCTTTACGTCAGCTTCGACTCGCTCAGCGCTCCGGAAGGCGGCAAACCGGATCAGACCGGGAATGCCATCGGCGTATACAGATTCGATCCAACGGCCACCGGCGCGGAGGTTCTCCGGCCGGAGAGGCTGATCCCTGTTCCGCTGCGTGAACTTCCGGCTGGGCAGAAGCAAAACCATGGGCCCCTGGAACTGGCCGAAAACGAAGCGATTCCGGCGCCAGCCGGCATCGCAGTGGTGAAGAGAACTGAGGGCGCAGAGAAGATCCTGGTTGCGGATGAATACTCCGACGACGCTCTGCTGCTGGACGCGGGAAGCGGCAGGCTGGAAACTCGGTTCGATCTTTCGGCCGGACCGGTGATTCCATCCACGTATCCGGTGGCCGTGGTGGCGAGCAAGGACGGAGAGCGCGCCTGGGTTTCGCTATGGAACGGGTCGGCGGTGGCGGAGCTCAATCTGACGACCGGGAAGGTCGTGCAGCGTCTGCCTCTGCTTGCGCCCTTGCACGACATATCACCGAGCTCACATCCCATCGCGATGGCGCTGAGCCCGGACGAGAAGACGCTGTACGTCGCGCTGGCCAACCGCGACGTCGTCGCGGCGGTGCGGGTTTCCGGACCCACCATGCGCACGCTGGCTTTCTACGACACGCGGCTGCCCGGACAGGCGTTCTTCGGCGCAATGCCCGATGCAGTGGCGCTGTTGGATGACGGCTCGACGCTCTATGCGGCGAACTCGGGGTCGAACGCGGTCGCCGTATTCAACCTGAAGGCGCTGCCGCACGGGAAGACGCCGGAAGTTCCGATCGGGTTTATTCCGACGGAATGGTATCCGACAGCGATCGCGATCGAGGGCGATCACCTGTACGTAGCCACCGGCAAGGGCAGGGGGACGGCACCAAACGCCGCGCCCCAGCCCCCGCCGAAGAATCCCCCTCCGAACGCGCCCTCGCGTCTGGAAGGCCGGCCGCATACCTACATCGCGACGATGCTGCACGGGTCGCTGGCGACGATCGATCTGCGGGAGGCGAAGGCCAACCTGCGCGAACTGACCAGGCAGGTGCTGGAATCCAATCTGATGGATGCGGCGCAGAAGCGCATCCAGTTCCAGGGCGGCGGCGACAAGATCAAACACGTGATCTACATCATTAAGGAGAACCGGACCTACGATCAGATCCTCGGCGATCTGGGTGCGGGCGACGGTGACCCGTCGCTGACCATGTATGGCGAGCAGATCACGCCCAACCTGCACGCGCTGGCGCTGCAGTTTGGCGTACTCGACAACTTCTACGACTCAGGCGAGGTGTCAGGCGACGGGCACGTGTGGTCGACGGCCGCGATCGACAGCGATTACAACGAGCGTACGTGGCAGATCGACTATCGCGGCCATGAGCGACCTTACGACTTCGAAGGCGTCGTCGAAGAGGGGTATCCGCTCCTGGAAAACATTCCCGATATCGATGAACCGGGAAGCGGCTACATGTGGACCGACCTGGCGCGCAGCCACAAGTCGCTCTACCACTTCGGCGAATTTATCTCGACGAAGTTCTGCGACGACTCCGGCGAGGCGCCGAAGGACCGGCCGATGCCTCAGGCAGGAGGAACGCCGGAAGGGGCGCACTACTGTGAGCACGCCTTCATTGCGAAAGGCGATGCCATCCCGGGTAATTACGGCGGCGGCATCAGCCGGTATCCGTGGCCGATCCCTCTGATCTACAAGAATGTGGCGACGAAGCCGGAGCTGGTTGGGCACTTCGATCCGGAATATCCGGACTTCAACCTGAGCTTTCCGGATCAGCTGCGGGTGAGTGAGTTTCTGACCCACTTCAACAAATGGGTTGCGGAACTGAAAGCCGGGCGCGACACGATGCCGCAGTTTGTGATGTTGCGCCTGCCCAACGATCACACGGCGGGAACGCGGCCCGGCATGCCGACACCGAGGGCATCGGTTGCGGATAACGATCTCGCGGTCGGGCGCGCCGTCGATGCGGTGAGCCACAGCCCGTACTGGGATTCGACGGCGTTCTTCGTGCTGGAGGACGACGCGCAGGACGGCGCGGATCACGTCGATGCGCATCGGTCGATTTCGCTGGTGATCAGCAAATACGCACCGCGGCGCGACAAGCCATTTGTGGATCACACCTTCTACACGACGGTGAGCACGGTGCATACGATCCTGACGCTCTTGGGCTGTCCGCCGATGAATAACAACGATGCGTTTGCACCGCTGATGGCGCAGGAGTTCAGCGGAGCGGGGGATCAGCCGCCGTTCACAGCCGACTACAGGAATCGGGACAACGGGCTCATCTATACGGCGAACCAGCCGAAGGCGGAGGGGGCGAAGGAGTCGGCAAAAATGGACTTCAGCCACGAAGACCGCGCCGATCCGATAAAGCTGAACGTGATTCTGTGGAAAGACGCGATGGGCAACAAGCCGGTGCCGTGGATGCTCACGCACCCACATGGTTTGAAGAAGGACGACGACGACTAAGGCGCGGGGCGGGACGGCGCCGGTACCGCAGTAATCCCGCCGCGGCGAAACGCCTGGAGTTTTCGCAACACCATTGTCCGTAGGTTGTGCGCGGGGCTATGATGCGTCCCACGCTCTCCCCTGTTCTTCCTGCGGATGTGGTCGCGACGTCCCTCTGCCCATCCGTGCACGTCTGCCCACGAGCGGTTCCCGCCGCACGCCGCGTGCATGGCACAGCAGGCTCAGCTGCCCCGATGCTGCAGCGCGGCTGACCTCGCCATTCCCCTCGAGGTTGAGCCATGGCTCTCAACAGGAATCTCCCCGGCGTTCAGCAACTGAAGCACGTTGTGGTTCTGATGATGGAGAACCGCTCGTTCGATCACATGCTGGGTGCGCTGAAGGCGCAGAACCCGCAGATCGATGGACTGACGGGAACCGAGGCGAATCCGGACAACACGGGAGCGCAGGTGCAGGTGCAGCCGCTGGCGGAATATCAGTCGCAGCTGGACCCCGATCCCAACCATCACTTTGCGGCCGTGAACCTGCAGATCTTCAACGATCCGCAGAAGGGGCCGCCGTTGCCGGCGACAATGCAGGGGTTCGTGAAGAGCTACTTCAACCAGCAACAGAACACGGCGCACTCGCACGAGATTCTGTACTACTTCACGCCGGACAAGCTGCCCGTGCTGACCGCTCTGGCCATGAATTATGCAGTGTTCAACCGCTGGTTCGCGTCGATTCCGGGGCCGACGATTTGTAACCGTGCCTTTGCCCATTACGGAACGTCGTTCGGCCAGGTGAGCATGGACATCTTCTACGAAGGCAAGCAATATCCGGCCATCTATGACCGGATGCTGGCCGCGAATCACACCTGCAAGCTTTTCTATTACGACGAAGCCAGCTCGACCATGGAGGTCGTGAACCTGCTGCAGAACGAGCCGGCCATCTTTGGGACGTTCCAGGATTTTGTAACAGCGTGCAGCAAGAATGCGCTGCCCGACTACTGTTTTGTGGAGCCGAACTATACGGATCACGATGCCCCGGACGGCAGCGGCGAGGTGATCGCGTGCGATCAGCATCCGGATCATGATGTGCGCGCGGGCGAGCAGTTCATTGCATCGGTGTACAACGCGATCCGGCAGAATCCGAACCTGTGGCCGAACACGGCCCTGCTGGTCGTTTACGACGAGCATGGCGGAATCTACGATCACGTGCCGCCGCCGAGCTGCCCGCCGGATGGATTCGTGGCGCAGCCCGCGGATACAGGGACGCTGGATGCGTTTCACTTCGACCGTCTGGGCGTGCGTGTGCCGGCCATCCTGGTTTCGCCGTGGGTGCAGAAGGGCTCGGTGATCAACGACGTCTTCGAGCATGCCTCGATTCCGGCGACGGTGACGGATTTCTATCTTCCGGGTTACACAAACCGCTCGCCACGCGAGGTTGCGGCGAACACGTTTCTGCAATATCTGTCGTTGCCGGCGATTCGCGCGGAAGACGACTGTCCGAGCTTCCAGTTGCCGTGACGGCTGGGACGCGCAAGGAGGATTCCCGTGCAAACCATCATCGTTCCTGGTCCCCCGAAGTCGGCATTCAACAAGAACCGGCGCGTGTCGGACCTGATCCTGCACCAGCTGCGGCATTTTCAGCATGTGGCGCAGAAGAGCGGGATGAAAATCGATCCGGCGCTGGAGCGCGATATCGCGACCGAAGGCGGAGCGGCGCGCTACATTGCAACCGTGACGCGCCAGATTCGCGCGCAGGCGACGGGTCCAAAGCGGGTGACTGTTTCTCCGGCTCCGATTGCAGCTGTGCCCGCGCCGGCGACAAAACCGGCTCCGACGGCGCTCGATCTGGCGGCTGCGGCCGGAAGCGTGAAGGCTACGCCTGGGGCGCGAAAGCGGGGCAGCGGGAAAGCGAAGAAGTCCTCAGGGAAAGCAGGGCGCGGAAGGGGAAAGTCATGAAGAGACTTTTTCCGCTGATTCTTTTCCTCACGGGAGCGGCGGGGCAGGCGCAGACGCCGAGCACGGCTCCGGGCAACGAAGGACGCGTGGCATCGGATTTTCGGCGCGAGTGGCAGCAACTGCATCCGTGCAGCGGAGAATCGGCAGGAACGTGCCAGGCGGCGAGCCTGGGCAATCTTGTCGACATTGGGCAGACTCTGTTCACGGGGCAGCCGCTGCACATTGCGGCGGGAAGCCTGGCGCCGCAAAACGGATTTGGAGTGGGTGCGGCGTTCGTGGAGCATACGGATTTTCCGAACGAGTGGCGCCTGACGTACAACACCGATGCCGTGGCGAGTCCGAATGGCTCGTGGCGAGCGGGGTTCTACCTGAAGGCGTATCGGCTGGCCGGCGGCAAGATCGTGGTGGTGCAGGGGCCGGGCAAGAAGCAGTCGCCGTTGTTTCACACGGCGCCGCTGTTCAACGTCTACGCAGAGGCGGATTCGCTGAACAAGCTTTACTACTACGGGCTGGGACCGAATACCGTGCCCGCGGGGCAGAGTGCGTTTGGCATCACGGAGACGATTGCGGGGGCCAGTGCGATTGTGCCGCTGGGGGCGGGAGGGATTTCGTTTCTCGGCGAGATCAACGGACGCGTTCCGCGGCTGCGCGGCGATCACGGAGAGAGCGTGCCGTCGATCGAGCAGATCTACACCAACGCGACGTCTCCGGGGCTGAGTTCCCAGCCGGCCTTTGTCGAGCCGGGAATCGGCGCGCGCATGGAGCCGACCCTGTTCGCCGGATATCTGCGGCTGAATTATCTGGCGGAGTTCCAGGATTACAGCGGCGTGGGAGGATCGGGTTCGAGCTTCCGGCGCTGGACCGCCGATCTGCACCACCAGATTCCGATGGACACGAAGGTGCGGCTGACGGCGGCGAGCGATCAGAACGGCCCCGATTCGTGCGCGCCGACGCCGGAAGTGGCGTGCGCGTCGCCGGTGCACGTCTCGAGCGCGATGAATCACGAAGGGGCGATCGATTTTCGCCTGCTGATGATCGGATCAGCAGCGAGTGCCGGGAATGCGGTTCCCTTCTACTTCGATCCGACGGTGGGCGGATCGGACATCAACGGACAGGCGCTGCTGCCGAGTTACCCGGACTACCGGTTTCGTGCGCCGAATGTGATGCTGCTGACGGAGTCGATCGAGCATGCCGTTCCCAAGCTGCCGCTGGGCGTGTATTTCTCGGTGGATGAGGGCAAGGCGGCGCTGACGCGCGGCGACATCGACTTCGGCAATCTGCAGCGCAGCTATACCGCGGGGGTGACGGTTCATGCCGGCGGGCTGCCGCTGGTGTATCTGCTGTTTGCGTGGGGCGGCAACGAGGGGCATCACATCACCTTCGACGTGAGCAACGTCCTACTGGGCGCGTCGGCAAGGCCCTCGCTGTTCTGACGGTGGTTTGGCTCCGGGCCTGGCGCCTCGCCAAGTGGCTATGCTGAGCCGCAACAAGTGGCTATGGTCTGTGAAGAGCCGGCGCGATGAGACTAGCTCAAACGTTTTAGGGAGGGGGGAAGGGGCTCTCCACGAGTCCCTTCCTTCGTCTGGAATGGAGAGTTCGCCGCCGATGGAACGCCGAGGTCTGCTCCCTGCGGGGATCTATTTGTATGGCGGGGCTGCCATGTATCTGGGTGTGCTGGGCCTTGTGTCCGGCGATTTTGCCACCAACTGGCAGCGGGTGACTCCGGGAGTTCCGCATCGGGAGATGCTGGCGTATCTGGCGGGGACGTGGGAACTGGCGGCCGGGGCGGCGATGCTGTGGCGCGGGACGGCGCGATGGGGCGCGCTGGCTTTGGCCGGGAGCTATGGGCTCTTCTGGTTCCTTTGGATGGTGCATGCAGCGTCGGCGCCGCAGGTCTGGGATAGCTGGGGGAATGTTGCCGAAGAACTGTCGGCGGTGATCGCCGGACTGGCGGCGTTTGCGTGGCTGTCGCCGACGGGATCCGGCTGGTCCCGGCGGGCGGTTTCGATTGCGAGGCTGTATGGGCTTTGCGCGATTCCCTTCGGGTTGACACACCTGATCCATTTGACGGGGGCCGGCCATTTTGCTCCGCAGTGGATTCCGCCGGGTGGGAAGTTCTGGGCAGGAGCGACGGGGGTGTTTTTCCTGATGGGAGCGGCGTCACTGTTGTCGGGGGTGCTGATGGGACTGGCCTCGCGACTCCTGGGCATCATGGTCCTGGCGTTCGAGGCGTTAATCTGGCTGCCCTGGCTTCTGTTCGGTCCGCCGCCATGGCTGAAGAACCTGGTCGCCCAGGGCTCGGTGACGCATTTCCTGTGGTCGGGCAATGGGGTAGCGACGGCGTTCGGGGCAGCGGCGTGGGTAGTGGCGGATGTGATCAACGGGGCGGCAAAGGCGCGGCGTGCGGAGCGGGTTGGCGTGGAGTCGGGGAGTTACGCGGCGTGAAGGGTTGGCGCCTTAGCTGACGGCGTGCGATTGCTTCCGTTCCCAGGGCTGGAGGATGCGGACCGACTGCATGCCGGCTCGCGTGGCGGCTTCGATGCCCATGGCTGTGTCTTCGAAGACGAGGCACGCATCAGCTAGGACGTTGAGCTTTTGCGCAGCGAGGAGGAACGGCTCGGGATCGGGCTTGGGGCGCTGATATTCGCCGGCGCAGACAAGGACGTCGAACTTATCGGTGAGGCCGAGGATGTCGAGGGATTTGATGACCGACTCGCGCGTCGAGCCGGAGACGACGGCGAAGGGGATGCGGGTGTGGGCCTCTTCGATCTGCTCGAGAACTTCGGGGACGGCGGTCAGCCTCGGGAGCAGGTTGAAGTAGAGGCCCTCCTTGCGGTGCGCGACCTCATCGATTGGCATGGAGAGGCCGTGCCGACGGTTGAGGGTGGCGACGATGTCGCGGACCGGCATGCCGCCCCAGGAATAGAAGAGGTCTTCGGGGAAGAGCGGGCAGCCGTATTCGGCGAGGGCCTGCTTCCAGGCGATGTAGTGCAGGGGCATGGAATCGGCGATGGTGCCGTCCATGTCGAAGAGGTAGGCGGAGAAGGGGCCGGGAGGCAGAACGAGCTTCATCAAGTCAGAGTATCGGGTGGAACAGGTAACGGGTAGCGGATGAGGGTGACGGGGCTCAGGATGACCCAGCCAGCGTGGCGGTGCGCAGGAAGTCGAAGGTGCCGGAGGGATTGGGCTGGATGCCGCCGAGGCGCCGGTTGTGGACGACGACCGAGTCGAGATACCAAAGGTTGATATCGGGCAGATCGTGGGCGGCGAGTCGCTGAATTTGGGCGTAGTCCTGGAGGCGCTGCGCCTGGCTGGTGGTTGCAGCCGCGTCGGCGATGAGGTGGTCCATTTCGGGGCTGGAGTAGAAGCCACGGTTGCCGCCGTGAGGCGGGAAGCTGGCGCTGGCGTAGGCGTAGCGGAAGATGTCAGGGTTCTCGTTGCCGCCGATCCAGCGTGAGGGGGCGAGCTGGAAGGCGCCGCGGGTGAGGTCGGCATAAAAGGTAGCGAACTCGTAGCTGCGGAGATCGAGGGCGATGCCGACCTGGGCGAGCTGTTCCTGGATGGCGACGGCGGTGAGGCGGACGGTTTCGTCGTTGGAGGTCTTCATGCCGATGTGGAAGCGGATACCGTGCGCGGAGCGACGATAGCCGGCCAGGTCGAGAAGTGCGTTGGCGGCGGCGGGATCGTAGTTGTGCGGCGGGGTTGGAACCCAGGCCCAGTGCTGCGGGGGCAGAAGACTTTCCGCGAGGCGAGCTTCGCCGCGGTAGAGCGCCTGGATGAGCAGAGGGCGATTGATGGCGAGCGCCATGGCGGTGCGGACGCGGACATCGCTCAGGATGGGGTCGCGCATGTTGAAGACGATGTAGTTGAGGATGGTGCCGGGTCCGTCATCGACGGCGAGATGCGGATCGCGGGCGAGGGCGTTGATCTCGTCCGCGGGGAGGGCGTTGCTCTCGATGTCGGCGGAGCCTTTTTCCAGCTCGAGGGCGCGCGTGGTGGCGTCGGGTACGACAGCGAAGCGGACGCGGGAAATGTTGGGCATCGTGCCCCAGTAGTGGGGGGCGTGCGCGATGACGACGTCGCGGTCGAGTTGCTGGCTGACGAATTCAAAGGGGCCGCTGCCGATGGGGTGGCGGAAGAAGTCACGGCCGCTGCCGTAGGGGACGATGCCGATGGCGCCGTCGCAGAGGTTGAAGGGGAGCGAGGGGTCAGGCTGTTTGAGATGGAAGACGACGGTGGCCGGGTCGGGGGCGTCGATGCGATCCAGGTTCGTGAAGGAGCCAGCCTTCACGCTGATGACGGTGCCGTTCAGGATGGAGTCGATGGTGTACTTCACGTCGCGGGAGGTGAGGGGGCGGCCGTCGTGAAAGCGAGCGTCGGTGCGGAGGTGAAAGACCCAGGTGAGGGGGTCGGGGTTTTCCCAGCGCGTGGCGAGAAAGGGCTGCAGACCGAAATGTTCGTCGCGGCGGACCAGGGCGTCGAAGATGAGCGAGTCGATGTGTTCGGCTTGGGCATCGGTCCCGATGCGCGGATCGAGGGAGGCAGGGCTGGACTCGATGAGCATGGTGGCGGTGGAGGGGTCGGGCTTTTGGGTACAGCCGGAAAGCAGGCAGAGCACAGAGCTCAGAGCGCAGAGCCCGAGGAGGCAGCGCACAGCGGAGAGCAAAGGGAGCAAGAAGTCCGGTGACTCAGGCATACGTGATCTGGCCGAGGACTGCGGGGCGAGAGGCGCCGGTCGCGGAGGGAATGTTGCCCGGGCGGCGATGCCAGGTTTGGTAGGCGAGGAGCGCGAAGGCGGCGGCTTCTTTGGCTGCGGAGGGAAGGCCGATCGCATCGGCAGCGGCGAGGTTGAGATCGAGAGGCACGAGGCGATTGCCGAGCATGGCGAGGAGGGTGGCGTTACGTGCGCCGCCGCCGGAGACGATGAGGTCGACGGGGGCAGATTGCGTGTGGGGCAGAACCCAGGCGCGGATGGCATCTGCAGTGGATTGGGCGGTAAACGCGGTGGCAGTGGCGATCGCGTCCTCGGGGCGCTGGCTGTAGCGACGGCAGGCGGCGAGGAACGTTGCGGCTCGGGCGCCGCCGAATTGTTCGCGTCCGGCCGACTTGGGCGGCGCGAGGCGGAAGAATTTCTCCTTAAGCGCGGCGGCGAGGACGGGCTCGAGGATTCTGCCGCGCGCGGCGATGCGGCCGTTGCGATCCAAGGGCCTCTCGAAGAGCTGTTGCGTGAGAGCGTCGATGATCATGTTGCCTGGGCCGGTGTCGAAGGCGGTGACTTGCTCGAGCGGCGCGCCTGCGGGGACGACGGTGAGGTTGGCGATGCCGCCGATATTCAACAGGATGCGGGCGCGGGTGGGGTGGACGAAGGATGCGTAGTCGAAGAGAGGGACGAGCGGCGCGCCCTGGCCGCCGAGGGCCATGTCGCCGGGGCGGAAGTTCGAGACGACAGGAAGGCCGCACGTCGCGACGATGACAGCGGGCTCGCCGAGCTGCCAGGTACAGCTGAAGCGGCGACTGGCGTACGTGACTGGCAGGCCCTGGTGGTAGACGGTTTGGCCGTGACAGCCGATGAGGGCGGGGTTGATCTTTGTGTCGCGGATTGTGGCCTGGAGCGCTTCGGCATAAGCGAGGCCAAGACGCCAATGGAGGCGGGCGAGCGCCTGGGTGGTGGTGTTGGGGGTGTCCGATTGGCCGGCCATGGCGGCGAGGATGGCGCTGCGGAGCGCGCGCGGGTAGGGGAAAGCGCGGTGCGCGAGGAGCCGCAGTTGGGGGAGCGATCGGTCTGCCGAAGGCGCAGCGATCTTCACCAAGGCCACGTCGATGCCGTCGGCGGAGGTGCCGCTCATCACGCCGGCGACGATCATGGATGCAGGCCGCATTCTGGAGCCAATTTTACAGAGGGATAACAGGCGCGCCGCGGGGCAGAAATTGCCAGGGCTGCTGTGACAGAATGCGGACACGACACGCCGGGTCGTGCCAGGCGAAAATTCCTCGAGAAAAAGGTTGTCTAATTCATTACCCTATGTAAGGATTGGTTAACACTCAAAGCGACTGATTGCCTTGCAGTCAGAACATCACCGATCACCGAATGACGGCCGCGCACGCGAATGGGCGGCGACGGTATCAGAACCGCTGAACGACCAGGGCCGAGGGCTCAATATTCGCAAGCTGATATTGACCGGAGGCCGCTATCACAGAGGTCTGCTGAGCCTGCTGGAATCGAGAGTTCGCGTCGGTATCAGCCTCACAACGGCCCACCTGAAAGACTCCTGAAAACGGGTTCGCTCCTCAGGGAGCGGCAAACCGGCCGGCTTCTGCGGCAGGCGATGGCGCCTGCGTGCGGAAAAGCTCTGTCGCGCCGCCCTGGATCGACCCCGGATCGACGCGCGCGGGCGATGACGGCCCGCGTGTGTGGACTCGCAAGGAGCAGATGCACCCTGGAAGACCTGTCTTCGTATGAAGCGCAAACCGCGACTCTCACAGCGAATGGCTCTTTATGCGGAGACATCGGCCGGACCGCGCGCAGCGGCACTCACTCTCCCCGTGAAGGTGTTTTCGATGAAATTCGCAAGGATTCAGTCTCTCCTGTTTTTGATGCTGGCAACGGCAGCAATGCCCGCGCTGGCACAGACGACCATTAACAGTCCGACGAATGATGAGCAGGTCTCCTCGCCATTCACCCTGGACATGACAGCCAGCGCGTGTTCCGGGCTGCCGGTAAGCGCCGTGGGATACTCGCTCGACAGCAGCACGCAAACGTCGGCGTGGAACGCCACCTATATCGACGGACCGGTGACCGCGCCGAGCGGATGGCACACGCTGCACGTGAAGGTGTGGAACGGGTCCGGAGGCGTGTGTGTGACGGACGTCTCGATCGATGTGGTGACGGGCACAAGCGCGGACGTCAGCAGCGCGGGCGCAACCTCTCTGGTTCCGTCGAGCGCGATATCGGTGAGCGCGATTCAGGCGCTGGCGAACTGGACTGCAATCCATGACGGCGGCACACCCGGATCGTCGAGCGGGACGATGAGCATGGCGAGTTCGCCATCGCTGACCGGGGCTGCGCGGCTGTATGCGAACCAGTTCAACGACTTCGGGGGCGAGCGATATTCTGTTCAGTTCTCGGACGATACGAGTGCGACGAACTTTTTCTATGACACGTGGGTGTACATCGCCAACAACGCGAACGGTTTCTCCAATCTGGAGTTCGATGTGG
Source organism: Acidobacteriaceae bacterium (assembly GCA_035508305.1). Lineage (GTDB taxonomy): Bacteria > Acidobacteriota > Terriglobia > Terriglobales > Acidobacteriaceae > Palsa-343. The sequence goes on from DATJNE010000227.1 coordinate 39,645, forward strand.
ACCAGACGATGGCCAACGGCGAAACGGTGGTGATGGGGTTCCAGTGCGACAGCTGGATCCAGCGCTGGGATTACGCCGTGAATGGCGGGTCGCCGACCGCGCCGAACGACACCTGGCTGCACTCTTATGCGCCGTGCGACGTGCACTCATGGGGCGCAAACCAGTGGCATCACGTGCAGATCTACTTCTCGCACAACTCGTCCGGCTGGGTGACGTATCACTCCGTGTGGCTGGATGGCGTGGAGCAGGACCTGAACTTTACAGTCTTCTCGGGGTACTCCCTGGCCTGGGGGCCAGCGATCCTGACCCAGTTCCAGATCGACGGCGACAGCAGCGGAACGACGTGGGGGAATGTGTATCTGGACGAGATGAGAGTGTACCGGTGGTAGAGGGCAAGTGAACCAGCGATCCGCGTCCCAGCCGTTTGCGCGGCGGGCGCGGAACTCTGCAGCGATCGCCGGAACAAACGAGCTCAACTCAAGCCATGCCAGCGCTCGGGATCGGGGGCTGAAGAGACAGGGGTTTCGCCGACGAGGGTTGCGAATTCCTTCACGTCTTCGCTGAGCCGCTTCAAGCGCCCATCGGAGAGGTTTTGGCGACGGCTGGGTTGGAGCCACTTTTTCTTGGAGCGGTAGATCTTGCGCCAGGCACTGGCGACGACATCGCGAAATGCGCGGGAGCGCTCGGCCTCTTTTACAATGGCTTCGTAGGCGCGTGCGATCAGTACAGGGTCGCGACAGATCTCGATCATCTGAACGCCGGCAAGGAGTGCCTGAACCGCTGCCTCCTCAATCGACATCCGGGAGAGGATGCCACCCATCTCCATGTCATCGGAGAGGATGATGCCCCTGAAGCGGATCTGACGACGCAGGACGTTGGTGACCCAGTAGCGGGAGACGGTCGCGGGAGCCGAGTCGCGACCGGGCCAGGGGTAGGAGGCGTGCGCGACCATGGCGAAGGGCAGACGCGCGGCGAGAGCGAGCCACGGAGCAAGATCGGTCCGCCACATGAGGCGCGTCTGGCGATGGATGACCGGCATGGACTGATGGGAGTCGACCGAGCCGCCCCCGAGTCCGGGAAAGTGTTTGCCACAGGCGAGGATTCCCTCGTTCTTCATCCCGGCGAGGAAGTAACGGGCATAGTCGATGACCTGACCGGGTTCCATGGAAACGGCGCGCGTGCGCATGACGGACGCGGAGGCGCGCAAGGCGAGGTCGAGGACGGGCGCGAAGACCGTATTGAAGCCAAGGACATGGGCTTCGCGGGCGATCAGCCATCCATGGCGGCGGTACAGATTGCGCCTGCCGGTGGCGAAGACCGCAGCGGCTGAGGGCATGGGGTGGACGAGGTCGCGGAGACGATCGACCAAACCGCCTTCGAGATCGATGCAGCGGAAGAGCGGCGTAGCGCCGGTGTGGTCGGCTTCGCGGAGCAGCGAAGCGACCTGGGCGGAGGTATCGATGTTGCGGCGAAAAAGGATGATCCCGCCCGGACGGATGCGGCCGAGCCAGGAAGACTCCTCGGCGGAGAGAGAGGTACCGGCGAGCCCGGCGATGAGGATCTGACCGGCCTGCTCGGCGAGCTGGACGTTGCGGCGACGCGGCATGAAGACGCGGCTTTTACGGCGGCCGTTCGGCGATGCTGCTGAGGCGGAACTGAGAGTTGTTTCTGGCCTGGGCCTCATGGATAGGATCACTCAGCCTGCGCTAACTTTTCTGTCTCCAATTTCGGTTTTCAGCTCTTGCAGAAGGTTCAGCGCCTGCAGAGGCGTAAGCGTATCGATGTCGGTCTCCGCCAGACGATCGAGGATACGCTGCGAGAGCGGAGTGAACATTGTGAGTTGCAGCGACGGCTCGGTTTCCACTGCAACATTATGCCGCTCGGAGCGCTCGTGCTGCGTGAGCACCTGACGGGCGCGCGAAATGACAGCCGGGGGCAGCCCGGCCAGACGCGCGACGTCGATTCCATAACTCCGATTCGCAGGGCCCTTTTCGATTCGATGCAGAAAAACGATGCCGTGAGGGGCTTCCCGGACCTCGACATGCAAATTTTTGAGGCGGGGGAACTCATCGGCGAGCATGGTGAGCTCGTGGTAGTGGGTCGCGAAGAGGGCGCGGGCGCCGACGTGGCGCTGGAGGAATTCCAGTGTGGCCCAGGCGAGGGCGAGACCGTCGAAAGTGGACGTACCCCGGCCCATTTCGTCGAGCAGGATGAGGGACTGTGGGGTTGCCGTATTGAGGATGGTGGCGGTTTCGGTCATTTCCACCATAAACGTGGAGCGGCCGCGGGCGAGGTTGTCGGCGGCGCCGATGCGGGTGTAGACACGGTCGACGAGGCCGTAAGTCATGCGGTCGGCGGGGACGAAACTGCCGATTTGGGCGAGGATGACGAGAAGTGCGGCCTGGCGGAGGTAGGTGGACTTGCCGCCCATGTTGGGGCCGGTGATGAGAAGGAGGTTCGGGGAAGGCGTGTTTTCGCCGGCGTCGAGGAAGAGATCGTTGGGGACGAATCGGGCGTCACCGGAATTGTCCATGAGGCGCTCGATGACGGGATGGCGGCCGCCGGCGATTTCGAGGACGGGCGCGGCGACGATGCGGGGGCGGATGTAGCCACGGAGCGCTGCGAGGTGGGCAAAGTTAGCGACGAGATCCATCTCGGCGACGGCGGCGCTGGTGCGGCGGATGCGTGAAGCGTTTTCGATGAGTTGGGCGCGGAGAGCAGCGAACAGCCGCTTTTCGATTTCGACGGAGCGCTCCTGGGCGGTGAGGACTTTGGTCTCGTAGTCTTTGAGCTCCGGCGTGGTGAAGCGCTCGGCATTGACGAGGGTCTGCTTTCGTTCGTAGTCAGCGGGAACGGAGGCGAGATTGGCTTTGGTGATTTCGATGTAGTAACCGAAGACGGAGTTGAAGCGAACTTTGAGCGAGCCGATGCCGGTGCGGCGGCGCTCGCGGTCTTCGATAGCGGCGATGGAAGCGCGGCCGGAGGAACCAACGGAGCGGAGGTCGTCGAGCTCGGCGTCGATGCCCGTGGCGATGACGCCACCCTCGGCGAGCGTGAGCGGCGGATCGGGGACGAGCGTGGAGCCGATGAGGGAGCAGAGGTCGGTGAGGGGGTCGAGGGCGGCGCTGGCGGTGAACCAGAAGGCGGCGGAAATACCGGGCTCCGGGGTCCGGGCTCCGGGTACGAGGCGGTCAGGGGTCGGCGGCTGGCGGTCTGGATCGGGTGAGTCTGACGAAGCACGAGGTCCTTCGACTGCTGAAGCGGCTTCAGGCGGCTGGCAAGCGCTCGTTCGGTTAGCGAGAGCTGCGGCGGCCTGGCGGACGCCGGGGAGGTGCTGGAGGGAAGCGGCGAGGGCGAGAACGTCGCGAGGGCCGGCGCTGTCGAGGGAGATGCGGGCGAGGAGGCGGTCAAGGTCCAGAATCCCGGAGAGGCCGCGGCGGAGTTCTTCGCGGCGAATGAGGTCCTCGCGGGCGGCGTCGACGGCAGCATAGCGGGCCTCGATGGCGACGGGGTCGATCATGGGTCGCAGCAGAGAGGAACGCAGCAGGCGCTTGCCCATGGGGGTGCAGCAAGCGTCGAGGGTACGGAAGAGGGTGACTTCGGGGCCGGCGTCACTGAAGAGGGGCTCCACGAGCTCAAGGTTGCGCGCGGTGACCTGGTCGAGGTGAAGGCACTCGGCGCGAGCGTAGTAGCGGAGGGAGTCGACGTGGGTGACATCGGACTGTTGGGTGGTGCGGACGTAGTGGACGATCGCCCCAGCGGCGACGGCGGCGGCCGGATGGCCGGCGAGGCCGAAACCTTCGAGGGACCGGCTGCCGAGCTGGTGCTCGAGCAAGGGAATGGCGAAGTCGGCGGAGAAGACGAAGTCGTCGACCGCGGTCCGGGTTTTGATTTGGGCGAGGAGCGGGTCGAGGGTTGCGGCGTCAGTTTTGGGGCCGAAGGGGCCGCGGGTCGCGGGGAAAATGAGTTCGGCCGGGGCAGCGCGGAGGAGTTCTTCGATGGCCTGAGCGGCGGGAGCGGGGCTGGACGGAGAGGAGCTGGAGAATTCTGTTGCGCGGAACTCGCCGGTAGAGAGGTCGAGGACAGCGACGCCTGCGGCGTTGTCCTCGAGATGGACGGCGGCGAGGTAGTTGGACTGTTCGGCGGAAAGGGCGGGATCGAGAGCAGTGCCGGGAGTGAGGACGCGGGTGACTTCACGGCGGACGATCTTCTTCGCCAGCTTTGGGTCTTCCATCTGATCGCAGATCGCGACGCGATAGCCGAGACGGAGTAGGCGGGCGATGTAGTTTTCGGCCGCGTGGTAAGGTACGCCGCACATGGGCGTGTTGCGTTCTTTATCGCGCGCGGTGAGGGTGAGCTGGAGCTCGCGGGAGGCGGTTTTAGCGTCGTCGAAGAACAGCTCGTAGAAGTCGCCGAGGCGGAAGAAGAGCAGCGCGTCAGGGTGCTGGCGCTTCGCAGCCAGATATTGACGCATCAGCGGGGTTTGGGAATCGGCGGCGTCCGGCACGGGAAGGCTCAGGATAACGCTCCGACGAGGCGCCGATAGACTAAACCGCAGTGGAAAAGCAGCGCATTGGAATTCATTTGTCGACGGCGGGCGGGGTGTTTCGGGCGGCGGAGCGGGCGCACGCGATCGGAGCCAACACATTCCAGATTTTTTCGTCGAGCCCACGGATGTGGCGGGCACAACGGCTGGAGGCGAGTCATTTCGAGCAGATGCGCACGTTGCGGAAGGAGTTCGACTGCGCGCCGCTGGTGATCCATACAAGCTACCTGGTGAATTTGTGCAGCCAGACGGCTCTCTTTCGCGAAAAGAGCGTGGAGGCGTTTCGCGGCGAGGTGGAGCGGGCACTGGCGCTGCGCGCGGAGTATCTGGTGCTGCATCCGGAATCGTGGAAGGGATTGACGCGCAGGGAGGGTCTGCAGCTGGCGGCGGAGGGGATTGCGCGCGCTGTGGAGGGGGCGAAGCTGGACGCGTGCGACTTTCGCCTGCTCATCGAGAACACGGCAGGGGCGGAGTTTTCGCTGGGCGGGAGCTTTGAGCAGGTGGCGGAGCTGCTGTCGCGATTGCAGGGGATTGTGCCCGTGGGAGCGTGTCTGGACACGTGCCATTGCCATGTAGCCGGCTACGACCTGGTCACGGAGGTCGGGTACGCACAGACAGTGCAGTGGATCACGGAGACGATGGGCCTGGAGACGGTGCGGGTATGGCACATGAATGATGCGAAGGCGGGGCGGGGGTCGAAGCTCGATCGGCATGAGCACATCGGGGACGGGACGATGGGGCTCGCGCCCTTCCGACGGCTGCTGAACGATGAGCGGTTTGCGCATTGCGCGTTCATCGCCGAAACGCCGGTGGAAGAGGAGGATGATGACCGCAGGAATGTGGATACGATGAAGAGACTCGGAATTCGCGCTCCGCGCCCTGGGCATCAGCTTCGGGGCCAACGCGGGGCTTCCGGGTAAAGAGGGTCTCCGGGATCGCTGTCAGGCGATTTCATACATCAATTTACAATCTAGACTGAGTCCAGTTATGGCGACAAAAGAACAGACAGAAGCTGCCCGAGGGGCAGGCGCCGGAGAATCCGCACCTTTGGAGGCTCGCTACCATCTCGCCGAGATTGAGGCGAAGTGGGCGGGGCGATGGGAGGCGCAGCCGGATCTTTACGCCGCCGAGCCGGCGTCATCGGCCAGGCAGAAGTACTACGTGCTGGAGATGTTGCCGTATCCGTCGGGCGCCCTGCACATGGGGCACGTGCGCAATTATTCGATTGGCGATGCGCTGGCGCGCTACATGTGGATGCAGGGCTACAACGTGCTGCACCCGATGGGGTGGGATGCATTTGGGCTGCCGGCGGAAAACGCGGCGCTCAAGAACAATACGCCGCCGCGGGAGTGGACGCTGAGCAACATTGCCGCGATGAAGCGGCAGATGAACCGCCTTGGGCTGAGCTACGACTGGCGCAACGAAGTGACAACGTGCCTGCCGGACTACTACCGGTGGAACCAGTGGTTCTTTTTGCGGATGTATGAGCGGGGGCTGGCGTATCGCAAGAAGAGCAAAGTGAACTGGTGCCCGCAGTGCGCGACGGTGCTGGCGAATGAGCAGGTGGTGAACGGGTGCTGCTGGCGGCACGAGGAGCAAATCGTCGAGCAGCGGGACCTGGAGCAGTGGTTTTTGCGGATCACGAATTATGCGCAGGAACTCCTGGACGATTTGGAGAAGCTGGAGGGCTGGCCGGAGAAGGTTCGCACCATGCAGAGGAACTGGATCGGGCGGAGCGAAGGCGCGGAGGTCGAGTTCGCGCTGGAGGACGATTCTGACGCAACGGAAGATGAGGAAAAGGCGCGGAGAAACGGGACAGCGATTTTGCCGGCACGGGAAGGCGTGCGGAGATCGGGGAAGAAGGTCGCGGTCTTCACCACCCGGATCGACACGATCTTTGGAGCCACGAGTCTGCAGCTGGCGCCGGAACACCCGCTGGTGAGGGAGATAGCGGCGCAGGATGCGCGTCTGTCGGATGAGGTCGCGGCGCTGCTGGAGCAGCAGCGCAAGGCGCGCGAGGCCGGCGACGTGGGCGCGATTGAGAAACATGGGGTCTTCACGGGGCACTACGCCATCAATCCGTTCAACGGCGAGCGGCTGCCGGTGTGGGTGGGCAACTACATTCTGCTGGATTACGGTACGGGCGCGATCATGTCGGTGCCGGCGCACGATGAGCGCGACTTTGAGTTCGCGAAGAAGTGCGGGCTGGAGATGCGGATCGTGATTCTGCCGCGCAATCATGGCGAGGCGGCGGCGAATGGGGATCGCGAGAAGCTGCTGCCCTATACAGCCGAGGACAGCCTGCTGATCAATTCGGGCGAGTTCAATTCGCTCGGCAATGAGGAAGCGCAGCACAAGATGGCTGCGTACGCGGAGCAGCACGGATTTGGTAAGGCGACGGTTACTTATCGGTTGAAGGACTGGGGGATCAGCCGGCAACGGTACTGGGGCACGCCGATTCCGATGCTGTACTGCGCGAAGGACGGAATCGTAGCCGTGCCGGACAGCGAATTGCCGGTCCTGCTGCCGGACAACGTGGAGATCACGCAGCAGGGCGGATCGCCGCTGGCAAGGATGCCGGAATTTGTAAACGCGAAGTGTCCGAAGTGCGGCGGCAGGGCGCTGCGCGAAACGGACACCATGGACACGTTCGTCGACTCATCCTGGTATTTCTACCGGTACACGGACGCGAAAAACGCCAAAGCGCCATTTGCAGCCGACACGGTGGCGTACTGGTTCCCCATCGACCAGTACATTGGCGGGGTAGAGCATGCGATTCTGCACCTGATCTACTCGCGTTTCTGGACGAAGGTGATGCGCGATCTGGGGTTGGTGCGGAACGACGAGCCGGTGGAGCGGTTGTTTACGCAGGGGATGGTGATCCGCAACGGCGCCAAGATGTCGAAGTCGAAGGGCAATGTCGTGTCGCCGGATGAGATGATCGAGCGGTTTGGAGCCGATGCGACGCGGATGTATGCGCTGTTTGCGGCGCCGCCGGATCGCGACTTGGACTGGCAGGAGGATGGAGTTGCGGGCGTGAGCCGGTTCCTCGGGCGCGTTTATCGGTTTGCGATGAAGTACGCCGGGAACGCAAAAAACGGCAGGGGCGCGACAAGCCAGGGCCTGTCGCCCGAGTCGCAGGCGTTATTGCGGAAACTTCACCAGACGATCCGGAAGATCACCGAGGACTTCGCGGGGCGGTGGCACTTCAACACCTGCATCGCAGCCATTATGGAACTGGTGAACGTGCTGACGGCGGCCGAGCCGGCGATCAACGCCGGCAAGGTGCCGGATGCTGTGCTGGCGGAGATTCTGCGAACGCTGACGCTGCTGTTGGCTCCGTTCGCGCCGTATCTGGCGTTTGAGTTGTGGGAAGAGGTCGGGGAAGTGAGCGACCTGCTGCGCGCGCCGTGGCCGAAGTTCGACCAGGTGCTGGCGCAGGAAGAGCAGATTGAGATTCCGGTGCAGATCAACGGCAAGCTGCGCGCGGTCGTCACGATGGATGCGGACGCCGATGAGGAAGCCGTGAAGGGCGCGGCGCTGGGGGACGAGAAGATTGCGGCGCTGCTGGCTGGAAAAGAAATGATGCGGATCATCGTGGTGCCGCGGAAACTGATCAACGTCGTGGTGAAGTAGATTCATGCCTGCTGTGGAGAGCGGCGTCGCTGACCCGGGAACCGGCACGCCGAGAACGGCGCGGGGCGAGACGCGGGGAACGCAGTCGTTCGTGCAGATCCTGGGAATGTGCTGGCGGCGGCCCTCGCTGCTGGCGCTGGAGCTGCTTTGGCGGTGGAGCTGCGGGATTCCGCTGCTGGCGCTGCTGGAGTGGGAGGGGCGGCGGATCTGGGCGGAGACGGCCCAGCGGCTGAAGGAAACCGGAGTCTTCGAGTTCACCCTGCAATATCCGATGCAGGGAGCGCTGCAGATTTCCGATGCCATTGATGTGCTGAAGCCGCCGGTGCTGCACGCGGCGGCGTGGCTGTTGCCGCTGGCGATGGTGTTGTGGGCGATTGCTGCGGGGCTGGGGCGGAACGCGGTGGTGCGGCGGTATCGGAAAGAGACGCCGTGGCGACCGGCAGCGATGGTGGTTCTGCAGCTGCTGCGGACTGGAGCGCTGGTGGCGACCTATGTCCTGTGGGTTTTCGCGGTGCGGTGGGCGGCGCACTTTACGCTGGCGCATGGGTCGACGACCAGCGATGCCGGCGGTGAGCCGAATCTGGTGCTCTACTGCGCGCTGGTAATCGTCTTTTCCCTCGGGATCTTTACGGTATGGGCGCTGTTGAGCTGGGTGTTCTCGATTGCGCCGCTGCTGACCCTGCTCGAGGGGCGCGGGGTTGGTTCCAGTCTGGCGAGGAGTTTGCGGCTGGGTCCGCTGGCAGGAAAGCTGGTGGAGATCAACCTGGTGATGGGCATTGCGAAGCTGGGAATGATCGTCCTGGCGATGGTATTTTCGGCCACGCCGCTGCCGTTTGAGACCGTAGTCCACGGGTCATCGCTGTATCTCTGGTGGGCGGCAGTGACGGTGTTGTATCTGGTGGCATCCGACTTTTTCCAGGTTGCGCGCATCGCATCATTTGTGGAGCTCTGGGGGCTGGCCATCCGGGCGGACGCGCCTCCGGCGCATTGAGAAATCGGAACCGCTATGAAGAATCTCTTCAGGACGGCGCTTTTTGCTGCGCTGAGTTTGCTGTGCGTGGTCCTCGCTTATCTGTTTTTTGGAGCATTTGTCGTGACGGGTACGAATCGGCTGCTCGGGTCGAGCATGGTGCATGTCGGCCAGTTCGCGATCCTTTGCCCCTGCCTGATCGCGATTGTGCTGGCGCTCGCAAGCGTGATCTGGAACCGACGGAAGATACCGGGGTTGATTGCCCTGGTCGTGGCGGTGGTGGGGACGTGGGCGTTGTATCGGATGGGTGGATAAAGGAACGGTCGCGACCGCCGGCATCACGCACGCGCAATTGCCGCCGCGTCCCCGAGGGGACATGCAGGAAAGACTCGGCCTAGTTATTCATGTTCATGCCGGGCATCGCGGAGTGGTCCATGTTGTCGTGACCGTGGTCGTCGTCGATCGACCAGATCTTCGCCGGATCGGTCTCGTAGGGGTAGACGTGCACCATCCAGCCGAGAACATGGGGGATGAAAACGCCGCCGGCGACGTCGCAGGCATCGCGGGTGTTGATGGAACCCATGAGTCCGAAGCGGGGGTGGGGACCGAAGTATTGCGACCATTCGCCGAAGGGCGCTTTGCAGAAATTCACGTGCTGGTGCCAGCGTGCAATGCTCAGCGGGATGCGATCGTTGAGCTCGTCCTGCGTGGCCGTGACGCGATCGGTGTACATGACGCCGATGAGCGTGTAAGCGCCGTCAGGGTTTTTCCTGTAGAGCAGCGAGGTGGGCTTGAGGGGATCGAAATTCCAGTTGGCGGCGCGGCTGTTGGCGTAGTTCGTGAAGTGGTAGAGAGGTTGCGGGATATTCGGCAGGAAGATGTGGAAGTTGTCGGCGAGGGCGCGATGGTAGTCCTGGTACGGCTCCATGGCAATCTTCGCGTCGGCCACGATGGTGTCGGCTCGCTTCTGGTCGCCGGGCTGCAGCGCCCGCAGGGTACTGAGGTACATGTGTCCCGTCATGCCTGACATGCCGCCGGTGGAACTGGCCGGGGTTTGGGCGCCGCGCAAAGCCGAGGCGGTCATGACGACGAGAATAGCGGAGAGGACGACAAATGTTGCTGGCCGGACAGGGGTGGGGGACATAGGGACCTCCTTTGTATTCCGTAATACGCGGCGACGAGGCTGCAGGTTGCGCTCAACACAACATTTTTCGCCCGGTCCGACCCGGATTCTTTACACCCCACGGGAGCTCTGACAAACTAGGCTGTGCAAACCCCTTCCATCGTCATTCTTGATTTTGGGTCGCAGTATACGCAGCTGATCGCCCGGCGGATTCGCGAACAGAACGTATATTCGGCGGTGCTGCCGTGTACGGCCAGGATCGAAGAGATTCGCGCACACAATCCGGTGGGCCTGGTGCTGTCGGGTGGGCCGTGCTCGGTTTACGACGCCGATGCGCCGCCGGCGGACCCTGCAGTACTCGACCTGGGACTGCCGGTTCTGGGGATCTGCTACGGGTTGCAGTTCATTACGCACCACCTTGGCGGCAGAGTGCGGTCGGCGGTGAAACGCGAGTACGGCCCCGCCGAGGTGGCGCTGGTGGAGGTGGCGAATCCGCTGTTTGCCGAGCTGCCGGCGTCGCTGAGCGTGTGGATGTCGCACGGGGATGAGGCGCTGGATCTGCCCCCGGGGTTTCATCTAACGGCAAAGACGGCGAATGCCGTGGCGGGGATGGCGAATCCGGAGCGACGTATCTGGGCGGTGCAGTTTCATCCGGAGGTGCATCACACACCGCTGGGAACGCAGGTGCTGCGGAATTTTCTGTTCCGGATTTGCGGGGCACAACCAGACTGGACGCCGGCGCACTTTATCCAGTCGACCGTAGCGACCATTCAAGAGAAGGTTGGCAGCGGCCACGCGATTTGCGCGCTCTCCGGCGGAGTGGACTCGTCGGTAGCAGCGGTACTGGTGCATCGCGCGATTGAGGAGCAGCTGACATGCGTGTTTGTGAACAACGGCGTGCTGCGCAAGGACGAGTTCGAGAAGGTGCAGCAGAACCTGCGGGACAAGCTGGGGCTGAAGCTGGTTGCCGTCGATGCGAGCAAGCGATTTCTGCTGAAGCTGCGCGGCGTCACGGATCCGGAGGGCAAGCGGAAGATCATCGGGAACGAATTCATCTCCGTGTTCGATGACGAAGCCGC
>DATJNE010000228.1:0-10927 GCA_035508305.1 Acidobacteriaceae bacterium
AATTCCGGGAAAAGAAATGAAGTTCGCCGTCGCGATCGTGCTGGCGCTTTCCGTGCTTCCGCTGCATGCGCAGCAGGAGTGGGTTCTCACGCAGTCCACGCTCACGTGGCACGTGGTGCACCCGATGCACGAAGTAGCGGGCACCAGTCATGCCGCGCGAGGCCGGGGAAACTGCAGCAACAGCTTCTGCGATTTTTTGATCGCGGTGCCGCTGAACACGTTCGAATCCGGGGACAGCAATCGCGATCTGCACATGATTGAGACCGTGCGCGGGGCGCAGTTCCCCATGGTCGTTGTGCGCGTGCACCTGGCGCAGACAGCGCTCCAGGGCGCGACCATCGACGCCGATCTGCGGGTGCAGTTTGCCGGACAGACGGTGGACTACCGCCATGTTCCGCTGCATCGCACCGATCGTGGCAGCGAGGTGGACATCACCGGCACGGTCCCGGCGACCTGCTCGGATTTCAAAATCGACCGGCCGTCATTCCTGACGGTGCCCATTCACAACGAGATTCCGGTCACCGTAGACACCACCTGGCAGGCGAAGTGATCGGAACTTCGCCGCAGCCCAGAGGAGCGGCGAGGCCGGGGCCGGGGACTATTGCCCGTGTCCGTTCAGGTGGTGGCGGGCGGCGTGCTCGGCGTGCTCCGTCGCGTGCACGTGGTGCGCATGCGCTAGGTGAGCGTGATGAGCGGCCTGGTGATGGTCGCCGGCGTCGTGATGTTTGGCGGCTTCGGTGTGATGGTGCGCAGCCATTCCGTGATGATGGGCCGCCTGGCGATGCTCGTGCGCTGCCTGCTCTGACATCGGAATCTCCTCCGGCTCGCGGGATGGTCGCCCGCAGGTCTCTTCCGCATCTTCTCTGTGTGCCCCTGGCGCATGGGTTACTGAGTCGTCAATTGAGAGTGAATCTACGACGAACTTGTCCTCGCAGCGTCTCATAGAATGGTGATCGCCGGAGGTTCCGATGCACCATGCCCGTTTTCTTCGCGCCGCTCTGGCGGCTGCTCCTCTGCTCTGGCTGAGCGCGTGCAATGCTCGGGCCGCGGGACGCGCGCAGATTCCCCCCGCTCACGCCGATGTCGCGCTGGCTAAGCATCCCGGCAGGGAAGAGGCCGTGTTTGCCGGCGGCTGTTTCTGGGGGACCCAGGCAGTGTTCGAGCGCGTGAAGGGCGTGACCGATACGACGGTTGGCTATGCGGGAGGATCGGCGGCAACGGCAACCTACGATCAGGTGACGACCGAGACGACCGGACATGCCGAGTCGGTGGAGGTGGTTTACGATCCATCGAAGATCACGTATGGGCAGCTGCTGCGCATCTTCTTTTCCGTGGCGCACGATCCGACCCAGCTGAACCGTCAGGGACCGGATGTGGGCACCTCCTACCGCTCGGCAATTTTCTACGTTAACGACGAGCAGAAGCGGATCGCCCGGGCGTATATCGCACAGCTGGACGCGACGAAGGTATTTCCTGCGCCGATCGTCACCGAGGTGACGCCGCTCCAGGGGTTCTATCGCGCCGAGGATTATCACCAGGACTACGCGCTCCACCATCCGGAGAATCCGTACATCCTGGTATGCGACCGGCCGAAGGTGGAAGCGCTGAAGGAGCAGTTTCCGGAGTTGTTCGTGGAATACAAAGGGCACTGAGGGAGCAGTCGGCGCGAACGAGGAACAAACCATGGCGATCTACACCCGGCTGTTTGTTCGATGCAGGACCTGGCGATGCCGGGAGGACATTAACCTCCAGGACATCCCGGGGTTCTATTTCTGGGGCAAAGAGCTGAAGTACGAAGGACCGGTTCCCCTGCGCGTCACCTGCGGCGCCTGCTATAAGACCCACAAGTACAAATTGAAAGACGTGACGGTACGCTATGCGGCCGATGCCCTGCGCGGGGTGAACGCCGTGGTGGATCCCCCGGCAAAGTAGCGGCGCGGCCCGGTCGCGTGGCGCAGCGGTTTTCCGGGGAGTATGGTGAAAGAAGCTGGGTCTCCGGCCGGGCGCGGGCTTGTGTGGGTCCGCCCCCCGGGGTCGTGTGCACGCCGCTTCACGACCGGGCCTCGAATCGCTGGCAGGCAGGTTCCATATTGGACGATAAAAGCGCGCTGAGCCCCTTCTTCGCCTGGACGAGAATCTGCCCCGGACCATCCAACTTCATCGACGTTTGATGCAGGAGAGGAGTTTCCCATGGGTTTTTCTGCGGTCCCGCTCGGCCACAAATTTACGGCAGTTCTGCTGGCTGTTGCCGTGGGCGGAGGAGTGTACACCTGGTTCCGGCGCAACGCTGTGCAGACGGCATCGACGGCGGAGATGTCGTTCGACATGCATGCCGCCAGGAGAATCGATCCGGGATTTGTGCAGGCGCCGGAGCCGGCAGTGGTGTTCGCGCAGTCGATCCTGAGCGATCAGAGAATCGCGAATCTGTCGAAGCAGGCGTATCTGTCCACCTCGGCCATGATGAGCCGGATTGGGGAGTTTCGTTCGCGGCTGGTGCTGACCCAGCCCTCGGGACAGACGTTGCGGGTACGGTTCCGCGACCCGGATGCAGCGAAAGCGGTGGCCACGGCGAACGCGGTGGCCGATGCATTGACGTCGTGGGCGCCCTCTCCGAACGGACCGGCTCCCCTGAGCCCGGAACCGACTGCGGCGTCCCAGCCGGCAGCGGCAACAGCTCCCGCTCCGGCCGCGGCGCCGGCTCCCCGGGCCGCGACGCAGGCGGCTGCGCCTCCACAGAAGAAGCCGGCGAAAGCAGAAGAAAACCCGGCCTCAGGGAAGGTGGCTGCGGCGCTGGGCGCGGTGCAGGCGCAGCTGTCGTCGACCAGCCGGCAGCTGGAAGAGATTAGTACCGGGCATGGCGAGGGAAATGGATATCGCGGGCGCGCCTATGCTGAGGCGGATCAGCAGAGACTGCTGAAGTCGCAGGTACGCGCGGCGGAGACGAAGGTGGAGGGTCTGCGCACCGAGGCCGAGGGCCGGGACATGCGCGACCGGCTGGGAGACGTCGAGGACGCGCTGCGTTCGGTGCTGTCCGGCGGCGGCGTGGGGGTGAGCGCGCATGAACTGCGCCGCGAAGAGAAGAGTCTGACTCGCGCGATCGGCGTGGTGGAAGAGCAGCGCCAGGCAATCGAGAAGACGGAAGCGGCGGAACCGAGTGCGGCGCCTGAGAGAGCAGCGGCAACGCCGCCGGTTCCCGCGCCGAGTCCGGCACAGCAGACGCCGCAGACGGCGCCTGGAACCGGCTCCGGGGCCATCACCGAGAGCAACCTGGGGAAGTCAGCCCCATCGGCATCGAGTGAAACCCAGTCTTCGCAGCCGCCGTCGGGCGGTGCAGGAAACTTTGGCTCAGAAGACGCGGCGATGCTGAACCCGCTGCATCTGGTTCGCCTGGCCGGGCCGGCTATGCCCCCGATCTGGTGGCCGGCAGCGGCGGCCGGCTTCGTTTGCGGCCTGCTGTACTGGCTGATTGCCGCAGCGGCACAGGGGCCGGTGGAGGATGAAGACACCGTCACCGAGGGGACGTCCCACTACGGTCGATTCATCACGCCGGATGTGCCGATGGCCCCGGTTGCCGCCGCGCCGGAGCCGGAAACCTTCACGGGTAGCCTGGTCGAGCGCAGTTCGTACCGCCGCGCTGCGTTCAGCTACGAGTCCGCTCCAGGAGGGAGCCAACCTGCGGAAGAAAGAAACACTTCCCCCGAGAAGAGCGCGCAGGTTGACGAAAGTCCTGAAGCCGCGCGCGGAGCCGCGGCGGCGGAGATTGCCCCGGTTCGCGAGAAGGTCGTGGAGATCGATCCCTGGGCGGATCTGATGGAGAAGGCCCTGTCAGAGACGGAGATCGGGAAGAGCTTTGAGACGGAGCGAAGCGAGGCGGGAGCGAGAGAGGGCGATGCCCGGCGGCCGAGCCGGCCGGATCGGCTGGCGGGGTGAGGTGCAGGGCGCCGAGCCCCGCGCACCGGGATCGAGCATCGGGCGCCGGACGCCGCGGGCGGAGCCACAGGCGCTTGAACTAAACTAGCGTCTGTTATGGCGACCGTCGAAACTTCTACCGTTATCCTGCCGCGCAAGCCGCAGGGCGCATTCCGCAACGAGCCCTTCACCGACTTTTCGCAGCATGAGCATGCGCGGGCCATGCGCGGAGCCCTCGAGCGGATTGGCGATGAGCTGGGGCATGAGTATCCGCTGATCATCGGCGGCGAGCGGGTCACCACGAGCGCGAAGATCGAGTCGCGCAACCCCGCGCGGCCGGCGCAGATCGTGGGCGTGCACCAGAAAGCCGGAGCCGAACATGCCGAGAAGGCCGTGCAGGCGGCGCTGCGGGCGTTCGAAACGTGGCGGGCTGTGCCCGTCGAGGAGCGCGCCTCGCTGCTGCTGGGCGCCGCGGAGATCATCCGCGACCGGAAATTCGATTTCTGCGCATGGCTGACCTACGAGGTCGGCAAGAACTGGGCCGAGGCGGACGCCGACGTCGGCGAGACCATCGACTTCCTAGAGTTCTACGCGCGCGAAGCGCTGCGCCTGGCGGCGGCCACGACGCCCATCCAGTATCCCGGCGAGCGCGACGAGTTGCTGTACATCCCGCTCGGCGTGGGCGCGGTGATTTCGCCCTGGAATTTCCCCTTCGCCATCATGGCCGGTATGACTTCGGCTGCGATCGTGACCGGGAACACGGTGGTGCTGAAGCCCTCGAGCGATTCGCCGACCATTGCCGCGCGCTTCGTCGAGGTTCTGGAAGAGGCGGGGATACCCGGGGGCGTGGTGAACTTCTGTCCGGGATCGGGGTCGTCCTTCGGGAACGCGGTCGTCGAGCACCCGAAGACAAGGTTCGTCGCGTTCACCGGATCGAAGGAAGTGGGGCTGGACATCCACGAACGCGCCGCCAGGGCGCGGCCGGGACAGATCTGGATTAAGCGGACGATCCTCGAGATGGGCGGCAAGGACTCGATCATCGTGGCCGCCGACGCGGATTTTGACGCGGCGGTGGCGGGTGTGGTGGCGTCGGCGTTCGGATTCAGCGGGCAGAAATGCTCGGCCTGCTCTCGGGCGATCGTGGAGGAGCCGATCTACGAGGCTTTTGTCGAACGCCTGCGCGAGAGCGTCGAGAAGCTCACGGTCGGGGATCCAACCGGCAATCCGAACATGGGGCCGGTGGTGAACGAGGCGGCGATGCAGTCGATCCTGGAGTATGCCGCGATCGGCGCGAAGGAAGGGCGGCTGGTGACGGGTGGCAAGGCCGTCGAAACCCAGGATAAGGGGTATTATGTCGCGCCCACCGTGGTCGTCGATGTCGCGCCGAAGGCGCGGATCGCGCAGGAGGAGATCTTCGGGCCGGTGCTGGCCGTGATCAGGGCGCGGGATTTCGGCCACGCGCTGGAAATTGCCAACAACACGGAGTTCGGGCTGACCGGATCGGTGTATTCGACGGACCGCACGAAGCTCGATCACGCGCGGCGGTCGTTTCATGTGGGGAACCTGTACTTCAACCGGAAGTCCACAGGGGCAATGGTCGGGGCGCATCCGTTTGGCGGCTTCAACATGTCGGGTACCGACTCGAAGGCCGGCGGCCCGGACTATTTGTACCTGTTCACGCAGGCGAAGTCGGTGGGGGAGAAGCTGCAGGAGCCGAAGCGGAGAGTAGATGCCGGAAGCAGGTAGCCGGTAAGCCCGCGACTACACTGGCGCCGTGACGAGAGAACGCTGGGCACAGATCGGAATCACGGTTCAGTTCCTGATCGTTGTCAGGACACTGGCTGAGTTGTTCCGGCTGCGGCACGTTCATGGGGCGACCTTTTCGGCTGCAGCCGCGATGCCATATGCCGGTGGCGCTCTGATCGCTGCCTGCTGCTGCTGGGCAGGCGTGACGTTCTATTTCTTCCGGCGCTACGCGCTGTCCGCCTGGATTGCTCTGGCGACCGTCGTTCTTTTGCTGACCTACAAAGTCATCATGATCGGCTGGTAACGGCGCTTCCTTTGATGGTTGAGACGATGCCGGTGGCAACTCTGCAGTGGGCAAAGCGCTCGCCTCCGAAAGCCGAGCGCATTTTTCTCGACGAACGCGAAGGATTGCCGCCGATGCCTGGTCGGCCGCCAGCCGAAACAAGGGAATCCGGACCGCCGGCTCCGCAATGAAATCGCCGCAAAAGGAGGCGTTGCGCGCAGCTCGAGCCGCAACGCCTCCACGGCACAACCCACCGTCAGGAAGCGGACCGTTTCCCGGACGCCGTTCCTACACCCCTTGCAGCATCTGGTCGCCGACCGCCTGGGCAGCCTCGGCCAGAATGCGATGGTGGATGGTGAAGAGCGCCAGTTCCAGACGGTCCGAGACCCCGGTCTTGTCGTAGATGCTACGCAGGTAGTTCTTGATGACCTGCTCGGTGGTGCTCAGCCGAACTGCGATCTCCTTGTTCTTGCAGCCCTGGACGATGAGCGCGACAATCTTCAGCTCCTTAGGCGTGAGGCGGTCGCGAACCCGGGAGCCGACGGCGTCGTCATCCAGGCCTGGGGTTTCCAGGCCCATGGCGCGCACGTTGCGGTCCCCCTGGCCGACGCGGCGGACACATTCGATGAGCGCCGGACCGGTGACGTTGCGGCTGGCCGCGCCCTGCACGCCGGCATTGAACCACGACTGCACCGGCTCGCCATTCTCGGCGATCACGATGCTGCGGCTGCCCGCCGCAGCGACGCGCGGGATGAGAGACTGCGGATCGAGTTTCAGCGCGGACGCAAAGACGAGAATGGCGCCCCGGAAGGTGTCGAGGGCCGGATAGAGGCGGTCAGCCTCGGCGCACTGGGCAATAATGCGGAAATCATCTTCCATCGCCAGAATTTTGGCGGTTCCGGCTCGGTAGATGGCTTGGTTATCAGCAAGGATCAGCTTGTTCATAGCTCCGCTTCCTCAAAAAGTGGTGCGTCGACGGGGTCGGCCCGAAGACAAGGTGGGTTTGTGCGCGGTCCAAAAAGGGAAGGCGCGAAAACGGTCATCGATCCGAGGAACACGTTCCGCTCGTGGGTTTCTGTCGAACCCATCGAGTGCCACTGCATGCATTGGCGCCGGCTGACTGATGGAGCTTTCCTGGGTTGTGGGTGTCCGGAAAGTCGTTGTCGATGACCTGAGTGCTGCCATCATTCAGGAGCAAAAGTAACCCGCGGAGAACCGAAAGTCCTGTGACGAGCGTCACGCCTCTGGTAACCACTTTTCCCAACAAGGAAACACCCCGCCCGGCCCCTGGGCCGCGCGGCCAGCGGGAGGGCCCCAAAACCAGACAGGGCCGCCGAATTCGCAACCAAACGCGGTGGCCTGTAACCTAGCAGGAGAGCATAGGAAGTCAGGAGTCGAGGAATGGCCAGGCCGATCATCCTTGCGGTCGACGACGACGCCAGCGTGCTGGAAGCCGTGGTGCAGGATCTGCGCCGGAATTACGGGGAAAAATACCGCATCCTGCGCGCCGCCTCCGGGCAGGCGGCGCTCGACACCTGCGTCCAGCTGAAAGAACGGAGCGACGTGGTGGCGCTGATCGTCAGCGATCAGCGGATGCCCGGGATGCAGGGCGTGGAGTTCCTGGAACGGGTCCAGGAGACCTATCCGGAGGCGCGGAGGGTCCTGCTGACCGCCTACGCGGACACTGAGGCGGCGATCCGGGCCATCAACTCGGCTCGGATTCACTACTACCTGACCAAGCCCTGGGATCCGCCCGAAGAGCGGTTGTACCCGGTGCTGGACGACCTGCTGGAAGACTGGAGCACAGGCTTCAAGCCGCCCTTCGAGGGGATCCGGGTGGTCGGGCCGCGTTACGGCCTGCAGGACTACCGGGTGCGGAACTTCCTCTCCCGAAACCAGGTGCCGTATGTCTGGCTGGACCCGGAGCGGGACGATCAGGCGGTGGAACTGCTGCGCCGGTTCGGCGTAAACGACGGCAAGCTGCCCGTGGTTCTGTTCCAGGACGGCACCGCGCTGGTGCAGCCGCAGGAGGAAGCTTTGGCGCAGAAAGTGGGCCTGCGCACTCGCGCCGAGCAGGATTTCTACGATCTGGTGGTGGTGGGCGCGGGCATGGCAGGGCTGGCCGCCGCGGTGTATGGCGCTTCAGAGGGATTGAAAACCCTGGTGCTGGAGGCTGAAGCTCCAGGAGGGCAGGCGGGAAGCAGCTCGAGGATCGAGAACTACCTCGGCTTTCCCAACGGCGTGACCGGCGAGCGGCTGGCCCGCGCGGCGTACGACCAGGCGCGGCGTCTGGGAGCGGAGTTTGTCACCCAGCGCGCCACGGCGATCAGCGCCGACGGGCAGTACCGGCAGGTGAAGCTGGGCAACGGGGCACAGATCTCGTGCCGCGTCAGCCTCATCGCCGTCGGCGTCTGTTACCGGCGTATGGAGGCTCCCGGGATCGAGCGCCTGACCGGTTCGGGGGTTTACTATGGCGCTTCCCTCGCCGAAGCGCAGTCCTGTAAGGACGAACTCGTGTTTATTGTGGGAGGGGCGAATTCGGCAGGGCAGGCGGCGATGCACTTCTCCCGGGTCGCCAAACGGGTAACGATGCTGGTGCGCGGCGATTCGCTGGAAAAGAGCATGTCGAAATATCTCATCGATCAGATCGCCGGCACATCGAATATCCAGGTGGAGACGCGGAGCGAGATCGTGGAAGCGATGGGCAACGGGCACCTGGAGTGCCTGAAAATCCGGACCGAACGGGGCGAAGAAGCAACGCCCGCGTCGTCTCTGTTTCTGTTCATCGGAGCCGCGCCCCAGACCGACTGGCTGCCCGAGTGCATTATGCGGGACCCGAATGGCTTCGTCCTGTCCGGGCGCGATGTGCGCGTCGAAGGGCATCTGCCGAAATCGTGGAAAGAGGACCGCGACCCGTATCTGCTGGAGACGTCGATGCCCGGCACCTTTGTGGCCGGGGACGTGCGTCACGGATCGGTGAAGCGCGCCGCCTCGGCGGTGGGTGAAGGTTCCATTGCAGTGCAGCTGATGCACCAGTATCTGGCGCAATTCTGAGATGTTCAATTTGGCGCGGTTCTAAAGGATCAAGGAGCAGATGGAAGGCACGGCGGCGGAAACGCAGGGAAGCGCAAGAATCGTTCCACAGCAGGAGCTGTTACAGCTCACCCGTCGCATTCCCATTCTCAGCCGCCTGAAGGACGAAGACCTCGCCTGCCTGGGCGAAGTCCGCCTGCTGGAGTCTCCGGCCGGAGCGCTGCTGATCGAACAGGGCCAGCCGGTGCCTGGATTTTGCATGATCCTCGAGGGCGAGATCCGCGCGATCCGGATGGAAGCTAACGGCAGCGAAACCCCGCTGGCTATGTACCATGACGGGGACGCCTTTGGCGAAGCTCCGCTGCTGCTGGGCTATCGCAAAGCCGGCGTGCAGTGCCGCGTAACCCGCGATCTGCGCATGCTGGTGGTGGACGAGGAGGGCTTCTGGCGCCTGATGGCCACCTGCCCGATCATCCGGCAGAACATCCTGTCGACGGCAGCGCAGCGGGTGCACGCCTTTCAGGCGACAACCCTGCACAAGGAAAAGCTGATTTCCCTGGGCACCCTCGCCGCCGGCCTGATGCATGAGCTGAACAATCCCGGCTCGGCGGCCAAGCGCTCGGCGGCCCAGCTGCGGGAAAACCTGACCCAGCTGCAGGAGCTGAGCATGCGCTTCTGCAAATCGCCGCTCACCCCGGAACAGGCGACCTGCCTGCTCGACATGCAGCGCGAGGTGCTGACCCTGGAGAAGACGAAGCCGCAGAGCAGCCTGGAAGAAGCCGACGCGGAAGAGGAACTGGGCACCTGGCTGGAAGGGATCGGCGTGAACAACGCCTGGAAGCTGGCGCCGACGCTGGTGGCCGCCGGCTGGCGGCGCAATGACGTGGCCTGTGCGCAGGAAGCTTTTCCCGTTGAAACGCTGCAGCTGGCGCTGAACTGGCTGGAGTCGCTGATTTCGGCCATGCAGCAGCTCACGACCATCGAGGAGAGCATCAGCCGCGTTACCGATCTGGTGATTGCGGTCAAGAAATACGCCTACGAAGACAAGAGCGGCGAGCACCTGATCGACGTGCATGAGAGCATCGCCAGCACGCTGACCATCCTGGGACATAAGTTCCGCCACAAGCAGCTCACGGTGGAGAAGGATTTTGCGGCGAATCTGCCCAAAATCAAGACCCGCGGCACCGGGCTAAGCCAAGTGTGGACCAATCTGCTGGACAACGCAACCGATGCGGCGCCGGACGGCTCGAAGGTGCGCATTCGAACCTGGATGGAGAACGGGACGATCTGCGTGGGCATCGCCGACCAGGGCGCGGGCATCGCGCCGGAAATTCGCGAGCAGATCTTTCAGCCGTTCTACACCACCAAGCCGCCGGGCGTAGGAACCGGGCTGGGGCTGGACATCGCCAAACGTATCGTGACGGCGCAGTACAACGGGTCGATCGGCTTCACCTCGGAGCCCGGGCGGACCGAATTTGTGGTCAGGCTGCCGGCCGAATCGTAAGAACAGGGAACAGAAAAGCAGCAGTCCGGAGATGCCTGCCGCAGCAGGCCGTTCTTGCCGCGCAACCCGCCTACGGCGACCCTGACCGCGGAAAATCCAGCCGCTCCCTTGCTTACCGAGGGGAGTTTTAGCTATCATCCCCCGGTAACCGGGAGGAATGATGCGGTTGCTGCGCCGGATAGCCTCGATTCCCCTTCGTGTGCGTTCCCTGCTGCAGTCCGGCGCTGCCGACGCCGGCGATGAGGAAGAGCTGCGCGAACACATCGAGCGGCAGACGGAAGAGAATCGCGCCCGCGGTATGAGTCCGGAACAGGCACGGCGGGCGGCGTTGATCGCGCTGGGCGGAACGGAGCAGTGCAGGCAGCAGATGCGCGAGGCGCGCGGCGTCTCGTGGCTCGGTGACGCGGGGCGCGACCTGCAGTACGGGTTGCGCACGATGCTGCGACGGCCGG
>DATJNE010000229.1:0-14086 GCA_035508305.1 Acidobacteriaceae bacterium
CAAAGGCGTCCTGATGATGGTGTTCAGTGGAGGAGCCAGCGTGCTCCAGCTCCCGGTTCTGGGCTGGTTTACGCAGGTTGCTTTCGTGGCGGGCGCCCTGTCGAAATTCTTTGGCGTGTCGCCGGAGGCGGCCACGGGCTGCGCGGCGACGCTGCTCCTGATTACTTTCCTCGGAATTGTGCCGATCGGACTGATCTGGTCGCGCTTCGAGCACATTTCGCTCCGCCAGGTCACCGAGGAGAGCGAACACGCCGGCGTGGAGCTCACGCACCACCACAATTCGGTCAGTGAAGAAGCGGCGGGCTAGACCATATCGACCCGCAGGGGCGGCGGCTCACAGAGCGCGGCGGACGACGCGGCGGACACTGTCGGTGGCGATGCCGTACACCGCGTGCGTAACCCACTCGCTGATCCGTTCCTGGGTAGGTTGCCGGCCGGGTGGAGCGGTGAGTCCGAGCCGGGGCAGGATGGACTCGTGGGTGATACGGTTCAAGGTGATGCCGAAAGCGGCCCCGCGCCACGCGCCGAGCGAGGGCTCGACCTCCGTGAGCCCCCCATAAACCGCGCCCGCCAGCGCGCCGAAGATCCAGTGGATGCCCTGCACTGCCAGCTGCCGTTCTTCTTCCGGAAGGCGGCGTCCGGCAACGTTTTCAGCCAGCAGGATCGTGGGCGCCGTTTGTCCGGCGGTACGAGGCGGGAAGACCTGTTCGGCGAGGACTTTGGCGCCGGCTCCGGCGAGGCCGCCGATGAATCCGGCCAGGACGCCCTTGGCGATGCTGCGTTGGCGTGGGGTCTTGCTCATGGTGGGTTAGGATGCGTCGCAAACAACGATAGTACCGGAGCACGCGAGTGGCAAATGCGAGCCAGACAAGAGACCGGAGAGTGAAACCCCGAGTCGGAGCACTGTCCCCTTCCTTCTGCCTTGCCGTTTCCAGTCTCCTGCCTCCAGCCTCCCGTCTTCTGCCTCTTCAGTTGCTAAAATCAAACCAGAACCATGAAATGTCCCTACTGCGGGTTTGGCCAGGACCGCGTGATCGATTCGCGGGAGAGCAGGGAAGCCGACTCGATCCGCAGGCGGCGCGAATGCGAAAAGTGTAACCGCCGTTTTACCACGTACGAACGGATCGACGAAATCCCCTACATGGTGGCGAAGAAGGATGGGCGTCGGGAGAAGTTCGAGCGCCGCAAAGTGCTGGAAGGCCTGATGCGCTCCTGCCAGAAGCGGCCCGTTTCCGCCGTGAAACTGGAACAGCTGGTCGATGAGGTCGAAGCCTTTGTCACCGAGTCGACCGAGCGCGAGCGAACCACGGCGGAGATCGGCGAGCTGATCATGGACCGGCTGAAGCTGCTCGATACCGTGGCTTATATTCGCTTTGCCAGCGTCTATCGCGACTTCAAGGACGTCGGCGAGTTCAAGCAGGAGCTGGAACAGCTGCTGACGCACCACGGCGCTGATAAGCAGGGAAAGAAGAAGTGAGGTAGGGCTGCGTTGAGAGCTGTGAGCTCAGAGCGAGGAGACAGGAGACAACACCGGTCACCGATCTCTGATTACCTGAAACAGGAGTTGCATTGGGAACGACACACACAGTCACGCTGATTCCCGGCGACGGCATCGGGCCGGAAGTGACCGATGCGGTGGTGCGGATTCTGGAGGCAACCGGAGTCCGCTTCGCGTGGGAGAAGTATGCTGCCGGTGCGGGCGCGTTTGAAAAGCACGGGGAGTACATCCCGAAGGAACTGTACTCATCGATTGAGCGCAACAAAGTGGCTCTCAAAGGGCCGGTCACGACGCCCGTGGGCGGCGGGTTTGCGTCGATCAACGTGACGCTGCGGCAGAAGTTCGAGCTGTATGCGAACTTCCGGCCGATTAAAAACCTGCCTGGCCTCGAAACACGCTACCCGGGTGTGGACCTGATCATCATTCGCGAAAACACTGAGGGTCTGTATGTGGGGCTCGAGCACGAAGTGGTGCCGGGGGTGATTGAGTCGCTCAAGGTAATCACGGAAAAGGGATCGACGCGGATTGCAAAATTCGCCTTCGAGTACGCGGCGAAGCACGGCCGGCGGAAGATTCACGCCATCCACAAAGCGAACATCATGAAGATGTCCGACGGGCTGTTCCTGCGCTGCGCGCGGGATGTGGCGAAGGGATATCCGGACATCGTGTACGGCGAGCACATCATCGACAACACCTGCATGCAGCTGGTGATGAATCCCTATCAGTACGACACGCTGGTGCTGGAGAACCTGTACGGCGATATCGTCAGCGATCTCTGCGCAGCGTTTGTTGGCGGGCTGGGTCTGGTGCCGGGCGCGAACCTGGGCGCGGACGCGGCCATCTTCGAGGCGGTGCACGGTTCGGCTCCGGATATTGCCGGCCGGGACATCGCCAATCCGACCGCGCTGCTGCAGTCGGCGATCCTGATGCTGCGCCACATCGGAGAAGATGCGGCAGCGGATCGGGCGCAAGCGGCCCTGGACAGGGTCTACACCGAGAAAAAGACGTTGACGCGCGACGTGGGCGGCGTCGCCGGAACGAAGGCATTTGCGGATGCTGTGACTGCGGCGCTGGGATAAGCGATCTGTGGGTCCGTGATCAGGAGTCGGATAAGGAGACAGGAGACGGGATGACAGTTGGACAGCGGTTGGCGGTTGGATTGGCATGCTTGGCGGTGCTGGCGGCGAGCGGATGCAAGAAACAAAGCGCGGGTCCGACGACGGTCTACACCACCATCGACTGGGCCAACGCGGGGACCATCCAGGGAACGATCCATTACACCAGGACGCCGCCGAAGCCGGCGCAGATCGACATGAATCAGGATCCGGCGTGCACGCTGGGGCCGCCGCTTTACAGTGAGCAGTACGTCGTCGGCAAAGATGGCGGCTTCGCCAACGTCTTCGTTTATCTCAGGGATGGGCTGGGCAACAAGGTGTACGCGGCGCCGACCCAGCCGGTCGATATCGACCAGAAGGGTTGCCGCTACATCCCCCACGTCGTCGGTGTGATGGTCGGGCAGCCGGTGCGCTTCACCAACAGCGATCCGACCATGCACAACGTCCACATGGTGCCGACTGTGGCGGGGAATCAGGCTCTGGATATTTCGCAGCCGCCGGCCGGTGGACCGCAGGTTCCGCAGGATGAGCGGACGTTTCGCGATCCCGAACTGATGATGCCGGTGCGCTGCAACAACCATCCGTGGATGCAGGCGTTCATCAATATCGCTTCGAATCCCTTTTATGCCGTATCGGACGCGTCAGGACATTACGTGATCAAGGGTGTGCCTCCGGGAAATTACACGATTGAGGCGGATCAGGAAGTGGTGGGGACCAAAACAGCGACGGTGACCGTGCCGGCGAAGGGCATCGTGACGGTGGATTTTTCCTACTAGCCTGGCCCATGTGACGTTCGAGAGCATGGCTCCGTTTTTGATGCGGACGAACCCGCTCCGGGAACAGTTACACTAGCGTTACACAGCACACTGCAGGGGGGCGTTCGTTTCGCCGCGCCTGCAGTGTATCTGAAGAAGGCTGACGATGCGGCAGAAGATTGGAATTTTGGGCGCGACCGGCATGGTCGGGCAGCGTTTCATTCAGCTTCTGGAGAACCATCCCTGGTTTGAAGTCGATTGGCTGGCGGCCAGCGATCGATCGAGCGGGAAGAAGTACGGCGACGCTGTGCGGTGGAAGCTGGATACGCCGCTGCCCGAGCGGATCGCGGCGCTGCCCGTTTCGCCCGCAACGCCGGAGGGCGCGCCAAAGGTGATCTTCGCTGCGCTCGACGCCGATATCGCCCGCGAGGTGGAGCCGCAGTTCGCTGCCGCCGGATGCGCCGTAATCTCCAACTCGAGCGCGTTTCGCATGCAGCCGTCGGTGCCGTTGGTGATCCCCGAGGTGAACGCCGATCATCTGCCCCTGCTGGAGAACCAGACCTGGCGCCGCGAGGCGGGCGGCTACATCGTCACGAATCCGAACTGCTCGGCGATCGGACTGGTACTGGCGCTGAAGCCGATTGTCGAGCGCTTCGGCGTTGAAGCCATTTTCGTGAGCACGATGCAGGCGGTCAGCGGCGCCGGCTATCCCGGCGTGGCGTCGCTGGACATCCTGGGCAACGTGGTGCCGTACATCAAAAACGAAGAAGAAAAGTTGGAGCAGGAAACCCTGAAGCTGCTGGGGCGGCTCGACGGCAGAGTCGTGGCTCCGTTGCCAGCCAGGATGACCGCGCACTGCAATCGCGTGGCGGTGGAAGACGGCCACACTGAGAGCGTGAGCATCCAGCTGGGTCGGAAGGCGACGCGGGAGCAACTGATTGCGGCGTGGACCGAATTTGCTCCGCTGAAGGGCAGGGATTTGCCCACCGCTCCGACGCAGCCGGTGGAGTTCGTCACCGCAGAAGATCGGCCCCAGCCCAGGCTCGATCGCATGCGCGGCGCGGGGATGGCGGCGACTGTGGGGCGCCTGCGGCCGTGCGGGCTGCTGGACTGGAAGTTCACGGTGCTGTCGCATAACACGATTCGTGGAGCGGCCGGTGCCGCATTGCTGAACGCCGAACTGCTCGTCTCCCTGGGCAAGCTCGATCCGGTGGCGATTCCGGCATGAACCGCCTCGTGGTGATGAAGTTCGGCGGTACCTCCGTCGAGGACGCGGCGGCGATCCTGCGCACGGCGCAGATCGTGGCGGGTCGCGTCGCCAAAGGGCTTCAGCCCGTCGTGGTCGTGAGCGCGATGGCGAAGGTCACCGATCTGCTGCTCTCGGCCGCGGCGACGGCGGCCAGGGGCGATCGGGCCAGCGCTCTCGCCATCACCGAGCGATTGAGAATCCGGCACGCCGATACGGCGACCCAGCTGGCCTTCGGGCGGAAACTGCGCGATGATCCGCTGCTGGCCACGCAGAAAGACGAAGCGCTCTCCGCCACACATGCGTGGATGGACACAGAGTTCGACGGTCTGGACGAGGTTCTGCGGGGGCTGGCGGTGGTCGGCGAACTGACGCCGCGCATCTCCGACATGATCGTGTCTTACGGCGAGCGCCTTTCCAGCCGCATGATCACCGAGGCTTTCGCGCGCTGCGGTCTGAAAGCCGTCCATGTCGATGCGCGCCAGTCGATTGTGACCGACGCCCAGCACGGCAAGGCCGTTCCCCTGGATACCCTGATCGAGCAGCGGCTGAAGCAGAATGTGATTCCGCTGCTGGCCGAGAATCGCGTGCCGGTCATGGGCGGCTTCATCGGCTCGACGGAGCGGGGCGTGACCACCACGCTGGGCCGCGGCGGTTCGGATTTCACAGCGGCACTGATCGGCGGCGGCATCGATGCGGGGGCCATTGAGATCTGGACCGACGTGAACGGCATCATGACCGCCGATCCGCGGGTTTGCCCCGATGCCCTGCGGGTGAAAACCATCAGCTTTGAAGAAGCGGCCGAACTCGCCTACTTCGGCGCGAAGGTGCTGCATCCGGCCACGATTCTGCCCGCAGTAAGAAAGAACATTCCGGTGTGGGTGCTGAACTCGAAGAACCCGGAGAACGGCGGCACCAGAATCACCGCCATGCCGGCGCACTGCCGCAGCCCGTTCAAATCGATTGCGGCGAAGAAGCGGCTGACGATCATGGATATCGTGGCCAGCCGCATGCTGCTCTCGCACGGCTATCTGCGCGCCATCTTCGAGGTCTTTGACAAGCACAAGTGCCCGGTCGACATGGTCTCGACCTCCGAGGTCAGCGTTTCGCTCAGTGTCGATTCCAACGAGAAGCTGCCGGCCATCGCCGCCGATCTGAGCAAGCTGGCCGATGTGAAGTACGAAGGGCGCAAAGCGCTCATCTGCATGGTGGGTGAGAATATTCGCGGGCAGAGCGGCATCGCGGCGCGCGTCTTCCAGAGCGTGCGTCACGTAAACCTCCGCATGATTTCCCAGGGAGCCTCGGAAATCAACATGAGTTTCATGGTCGAAGAAGATGATGCGGATGAAGCCGTGCGCTCGCTGCACGCCGAGTTCTTCGCCGATGCGGATCCGGCCGTCTTCGATCTGGAAGCAGCGCGGCAGCCGGCGTCGCAATAGCCGGAATTGCGGTATCGCCGGCAGGGAGAAGCAGCATGCTGTTCATGGTTCTGGGACGCGGAAAGACAGGCAGCCTGGTCGCGCAGGTGGCGCACGACCGCGGGCACAGCGTGCGCGTGGTCGGCGAAGAGGAGAATCGTAACGCCGCCGCTCTGACCGCTCCGGTGCTGGCCGGCTTCGATGCGATCATCGATTTCACCTCCCCCGAGGCCGCGGTGCAGAATATGCGCGCCTGCCTGGCGACCGGCGCACGGATGGTGGTGGGGACCACGGGATGGTATCAGCACCTCAACGATATGAAGGCGTTGGCCGAACGCCGCGGCGGAGCGCTGCTCTACAGCTCCAACTTCTCGATTGGAGTGCAGGCGCTCTTCAAAGTGGCGCGCGAACTGGCCGCAGCCGCTCCGGGCTATCGCTTCAGCATTACTGAAACGCACCACGCTACCAAGAAAGACGCGCCTTCGGGCACGGCTCTTTCGCTGAAGAGGATCATCGAAGCCGCGCATCCCGGGACCGACGTTGAGATTGCTTCGAATCGAGAAGGCGATGTCGCCGGGATTCATGAAGTCGAGGCGCGATCAGACAACGACGTCATCACGTTGAGGCATGAAGCCCAATCGCGGCGCGCGTTTGCCGAAGGCGCAGTGCGCGCGTCGGAGTGGATCGCAGGGAAAACCGGCTGCTGGGATTTCGAGGAGATCCTGGGGAAGCTCGACTAATGCTGCGGGTTATCCCACGCGCCTGGCCGGTGTAGACTCGTCTGTTATGAATCTGCAGGGCTGCGGCACGGCGCTGGTCACGCCATTTCGCGCGAACGGCAGCATCGACGAACGAGCGCTGCACGACCTGGCGCGCTGGCAGGTGGAGAGTGGGATCGACTGGCTGGTCGCCTGCGGAACCACGGCGGAAACGCCCACCCTCGACGAGGGCGAATGGCTCGAGGTGATCCGCATTGTTGCGGATGCCGCGCAGGGGCGGGTCCCGGTGTGGGCCGGGTGCTCCCATAACTCCACGAAGGAAGCCTTCGCGCGGGCGGTGACCGCGGCCGAGGTGCCGGGCGTGACGGCCATTCTGACCGCCAACCCCTGGTACAACAAGCCGACGCAGGAAGGGCAATTCCAGCATTTCCGGGCCGTGGCGCAGGCGGTGAAGCTGCCGGTCGTGCTCTACAACATTCCCGGCCGTTCGGCGGCCAACCTGGAGCCGGCGACGGTGCTGCGCCTCATCGAGGCCGCCCCCAACATCGAAGGGGTCAAGGAGTCCAGCGGCAATCTGGTGCAGATCACGGAACTCATCACCCAGGCGCCCAGGGATTTTCGCGTCTTCTCCGGCGACGACGGCATGACGCTGGGCGTGATCGGCGTGGGCGGCGCCGGGCTGGTCTCGGTTGCGTCGAACATCATTCCCGCCGAGATGGCGGAGATGGTGGATACGGCGCTGGCCAATGAGTGGACGACGGCGCGGCGTATCAATAAAAAGTATTTCCGCCTCATGCAGGGGCTTTTCAAAGAGACGAGCCCTGGACCGGCGAAGGCGATCCTCGCCATGATGGGCAAACTCGAGGAGTACTACCGTCTGCCCATGGTGCCGGTATCCCCGGCGACGCGGGCTTTTCTGGAGCGGATGGCCGGGGAACTGGGCCTGCTGGTCCATGCGCCGAAAATCGAAGGCGACCTGCACGTCTACTGAATCGGCCCGTTCGGCCGGCAGGGACCCGTTTCCTGAACTGCCGATCACCGCAACCGGACGCCGGGCGCAGTAGAGTTGCTGGCATGTTTGTAGAGGTTGCCGGCACAAAACCAGTGCATTACGCCAGTGCCCGGGTCCGGTAAAAATCCCGTTCGATTCATCGGTTGGGGCTGTAGAATTCCCAACGGTAGTGGCCCGAAAACAAGGGAGAGGCCATGCGCATGAATCGGTTGGGTTGGGCGGGGCTCGTGAGCTCCGCTGTTTGTGCTCTGGCAATGGGGTGTGGCGGAGGCGGGTCAGGCAGCGGCACCGGGACATCGACCGGACCGATCATCACCGGTGTGACGATGACTCCAACGGCTCCCACCGTCATGATCGGCACCACCCAGCAGTTCACGGCCACCGTGAGCGGAACTGGATCGTACAACACCGCGGTGACGTGGGCGGTGGCCGGGCCGACCGGCTGGACCGGCAGTCCTGGCTCCATCGACAAGACGGGGCTTTATGAAAGTCCCTTCCCCGCTCCGCCGACCGCCACGGTGACGGCGTACGCCACCGGCGATGAGTCGAAGAGTGCTTCGGCGACGGTAACGCTTGTGGCTCCGGCTGAGGCCGCCGGACCCGCGCTGAGCGTCGATGCCGGCAACGAAACCCATGCCATCAGCCCCCTGATCTACGGGATGAACGCCTTCGGGCTGGACGCGACCACGGCAGCCAATGCGAACATCACCGTGACGCGCTGGGGCGGCGACGATACATCGCGCTACAACTACCAGACTAACGTCACTAATTCCGCGAGCGATTTCTACTTCGAGAACTTTACCGGCGCTGCCGACATGCTGCCCAATGCCTCGGGGAGCACAAACTTCACGGACTTCATCACGGCGAACAACACCCTGGGCACGAAGACGCTGGGGACTGTGCCGGTGCTCGGATGGGTCTCGAACGCAACGCCGGGCGCGTGCAGTTTTTCCGAGGCGAATTATCCCGGGCAGGCCAGTTACAGCGGAAGCTGCGGCGATGGGATCTATCCCATGGGAACGCAGGGCTGCACGCAGACCGGCGGGTGCGCGATTCTGGGTTCCGACACGACGCCGGCGATCACGAGCGTCGCGGAGCCGCCTCCGGCGCCGCCCGCCGCCAGTGCGGCGACCCTGGCCTGGGCGCAGAGCACCTGGGCTGGCGGATGGGTGAATTCCGTTGTGACTGCCGATGGTCCGGGGAACCCGGCCAGCGGCACCGGCAAAGGCGTGTCGATTTGGGATCTCGACAACGAGCCGGCGTGGTGGGATGCCGTCCATCGTGATGTTCATCCCAAACCGTCGACCTACGATGAAGTCACCGAAGGCGGCATCGGCACGGCGCTCGCCATCAAGACCGTCGATCCGACGGCGTTGGTCAGCGGTCCGGTCATCGACTATTGGTGGAACTACTTCTATTCCAAGCAGGACATCGAGAACGGCTGGGGCAGCGGACCGTGCTACGAGCCCTGGGACCACCCGGCCGACCGCACGGCGCATGGCGGAGTGCCGATGATTGAGTACTACCTGCAGCAGTTCAGCGACGCCCAGGCCACCTACGGCATGCGGCTGCTGGACTACGTGGACATCCACGGCTATTTCGCCGCGGATTATCCGGCGGGCAGCGGCAACAGTGTCGGTCTCACTCCCGCCGGCGACAGCGCGGAGCAGCAGGCGCGGCTCAATTCGACGCGTGCGCTGTGGGATCCAACGTACACCGATCCCAACTATCCGCAGCCAAACTACACCACCGATCCGAACTACACCTCGAACTGCAACACGCCCCTGCAGGCGCCCCAGGTGATTCCCATGCTGGAGTCGTGGGTGGCGAACGACTATCCCGGAACGAAGACGGCGATCGATGAATATAACTTCGGCGGCCTGGAATCGATCAACGGCGCGCTGACCCAGGCCGACGTCCTGGGCATCTTCGGCAAGTATGGCCTCGACCTCGCGACGCTTTGGCCCACCACCACCTGGTCGGAGCAGGGCCCGGGCAATATGGCCTTTGCGGTCTACCGCAACTACGACGGCAGCAAGTCGATCTTCGGCGACATGGCCCTCGCGTCGACCAGCGCCAACCAGGGACAGTTGTCGGTCTACGGCGCGGTGCGCACCTCAGACCAGGCGGTCACGGTGGTCGTGATCAATAAAACGTTCGGCGCGCTCACCAGCACCCTTTCGCTGCCCAATCTGACCGCCACCGGCAACGCGAAGGTCTATCAGTACAGCGCAGCCAATCTGACGGCCATTGTGGCGCAACCCGACCAGACCGTCACGCCGCCCGCTTCCGGCAGCACCACCAGCACGATTGCCAACTATACGTTTCCGGCCGGGTCGATCACGCTGTTTGTGATCCCAACCCAATGAGCCAGCAAGCACTCGACGCAAACCTGCAGGCATCGGCAATCGAGTGCTGACTTTCACTCTTCACTCATCCCTCTTCACTGATCCCTGGATCTCTGTTTCACCCTTCGCACGTTGTTGACGCCGCCGCCGATTCCTGCTCTGCTGGCGAAGTGCACCCTCTCCGCCTGATCCTCGGCATCGCATGCCTCGTTTCGGCGCTCCTGGACGCCTTCGAGACCGTCATTCTGCCGCGACGCGCCACCGGACGCTTCCGACTCACGCGCCTGTTCTACGCGCTCACGTGGAGGCCCTGGCGCTGGGCGTCGCGACGCGTGCGCAACCCGCGCAAACGCGAAACCATGCTCAGCTTCTACGGTCCCCTCTCCCTGGTGTGTCTGATCGTCATGTGGGCCGCAGCTCTGATGCTGGGCTTTGCCCTTATCTATTTCTCCCTGCCCGCACCCTACGTCGATCCTCGCGCTGCGACCCTCCCTTTCGTGACCGACCTGTACGTCAGCGGCACGACCCTCTTCACCCTCGGCCTGGGCGACGTCGTGCCCCGCACCCTGCTGGTGCGCTGCCTGGTCGTGCTCGAGTCCGGAATGGGCCTCGGCTTTGTGGCGCTGGTCATCGGCTATTTCCCCGTGCTCTACGGCGCCTTTTCCCGGCGCGAGGTGAACATCGCCCTGCTCGATGCCCGCGCCGGCTCGCCGCCAACCGCCTTCGAACTGATCAGGCGCCACTCCTTCGAGGGCGGCAGCGCGGCTCTGGTGACCCTGCTCGAGGAGTGGGAGCGGTGGTCGGCCGAATTGCTGGAGAGTCACATCTCCTATCCATTGCTGTGCCTCTTTCGCTCCCAGCACACCAGCCAGAGCTGGCTGAGCGCGCTCACCGCCATTTTGGATACTTGTGCTCTGCTCATCGCCAGTGTGCAGGAGCACAGCGCGCGCCAGGCCCAGCTGACCTTTGCCATGGCGCGGCACGCGCTGGTGGACCTTTCGCAAATCATTGCCACGAAGCCGGTAGTGAACCATCAGGATCGGCTGCCGCCCGAAAAATACCAGCTGATTTACGACAAGTTGTGTTCGGCCGGCGTGCGTGTGTGCCGCGACGAGCACAGCGCGGCGCGCCTCAGCGAGCTGCGCCAACTCTACGAAGGATATGCTCAGGCGCTGAGCCGGGCCCTCGAGATGCAGCTGCCGCCATTCTTTCTGGAGCACCCGAAGAAAGACAACTGGCTCACCGTGGCCCGTGTGCGCGCGGAGGCTGAAGCGGGGAATCAGGTCGCGGGCGCCGTGCTGCAGCACGACGAAGAACATCTTTTCTGAAAGCGGGAAGAGCCGCAAGACATGGAGCCGGTCCCTGTTCCTGTGCGGTGAGCTAAGATCGTTGGTTGCACTCTTCGATGCTGTACAGGAAACTGGCACCCATCATCCTCGCCTCCACACTGCTCGCGCACGCCGTGCAGCAGTCCACCGGCGCCGCCCAGGCGATCGCGCTCGACCAGCAGGGCCGCTACGCGGAAGCTGCGCAGGCCTGGCGCGCGGTGGCTGAGCGCAACCCGCGGGATGGTGCCGCGCTGGCCAGCCTCGGTCTGGATCTGGCCAGACAGGGCGACTATGGCGAGGCCGTCACCGCCTACCAGAGGGCTCTCAGGCTCAACCCGCACATTCATGGCCTCGAACTCGATCTGGGGCTCGCACTGTTTAAACAGGGCAAGCTGCAGGAGGCGATTCCGCCGCTGCAGAGAGCGGCTGCGGCGGATCCAGGCGGTGTCCAGGCCAGCATCCTGCTGGGCATGAGCTACTACGGCACGTCGCAGTTCGCACGGGCGGTCCCGTACCTGCGTGCCGCCGTCGAAAAAACGCCGGCCAACGTGGAGATGCGCGCCGTCCTGGCGCAAAGCTGCCTCTATGCGAAGCAATACACCTGCGTGCTGGAGCAATATAAGCAGATTCTGACCGTTAACCCGAATTCAGCGCAGGCCCACATGCTCGCCGGCGAGGCGCTCGACGGCATGAACGAAATCGCCCAGGCGACCACCGAATTCCAGGCAGCGGAAAAGGTGGCGCCGACCGAGCCCAACGTGCACTTCGGTCTCGGGTATCTGCTGTGGAAGCAGCATCGTTACGACGAGGCCGCCCAGGAGTTTCGCCGGGAAATCGAAAACGAGCCAACCCACGCTCAGGCCCTCGCTTATCTGGGCGACTGCGAGATCAAACTCGAGCATCCCGCCGAGGCGGAGCCAATTCTGCGGCGCGCCGTGCATCAGGCGGGCGCGATCCAGCTGGCCTGGCTGGACCTCGGCATCGTGCTCGCCGGTGAAGGGAAGAACGACGAAGCCGCCGCGGATTTCGAGCAGGCCATCAGGATGGATCCCACCGGCGTGGACGCCCACTGGCGCCTGGCGCGCCTCGATCAGGCCATGGGCAGGACCGAAGAAGCCAGAGCGGAATTTGCGAAGGCGCGCGCCCTGCACGAAAAGGAAGACAGGAGCCTCGTCCAGCAGATGACGCCGAAGAGCGCTGCTTCGGCCTCGCCGCGGTAGCTGCGAACCGTGGTCCGCGGTCGCTGCCTGGAGTTTGCGGATCCAACCTTCTGATCGCCTGATTCCTTATTCCTGATCTCCGACCCCTGATGGGCGCTTCCTGGATCAACGCCGCGCGATGAACGTCGCCTGCGGGATGCGGAACCAGATCGCATCGCCTTCGATCCGGATGCTGAGGAGGTCGCGCAGGTCGGGCGAAGCCGTGGTGAAGAGACGGCGCAGCGCGGCGACCCGATCCGGCGGCGTCTTTGCCCGCCGCACCCAGTCATCGAAATCCATGCCGCGCTCGCTTTCGCTGTAGTGATCGGTTACCACGCGCTCGATCGTCAGGCCGGCGTCCTGCAGGAATTTCCTCCACACGCTCAGCCGATACCCGCGCACGTGCGAGGCGTCGCGCAGAGTCTCCATGTGCTGGTAGCTTGCGTCGAGCCCTTCGTCTTCCGGTCCGTAGTTATCCACGACCGCAACGCAGCCGTCGGATTTCGTAACCCGCGCCATCTCGCGTACCGCCGCCCCATTATCGGCGAAGTGGTGCGATGCCAGACGCACGGTCACAATGTCGAACTCGCCGTCGGAGAAGGGGAGCTTCTCGGCAGGACCGCGCCGCGTGACCACGTTGGTGAGCCCGCGCTGCGCCGCGTTTCTGGCCGTCTCGCCGAGCATCTCCTCGGTCAGGTCGTAAGCCACCACCTCGCGCACGTGCGGTGCAAAGGCCAACGCGGTATGGCCCGCGCCGGTGGCGATGTCGAGGACGGTGTCGCTCGCCTTCGGTGCGGCCAGCGCGACCAGGGCGGCCAGGGCGGTTCGGTCGCCATGCCCTGCGCTGGTTGTATAGGCAGCGGCGGTCGCACCGAACTGCGCCTGCACCAGGTCGTGAACCTGTGTTGTATCGGTCTTCATTGTCATGTGCCAATCGTAGAAGGAGGCAGCCGGGATTGTCGAAACGCCGAATCCATGCCGCCGCGTAACCCTTTTTGTGACGGCGCTCACAGCCAAGCCTGTTTCCGGCCGCTAGAGTTCGGGTAGTTTCCGGGATGCGTGGATCAGAGTCAGGCCCGGACGCGAGGTCCCGATCAGAGCGGCAATCCAACGGATGATTGTGCCGTGCTCCGCGCTCGCCTTGTTTGCGGCGTATGGGCAGCAACGCGCCCCCGTCGCCATCGCCCCCGGCGTCGCGGCGTTCGCGCAATTTCTGGCGATGCACCGCGCGGAGGTGACGGCCACGGTTCCGGAAGCGAGCGGGATCACCGTCGAATACCCGCGCGAGGGATCGCTCTTTCCCTCGGACATCATTGCGCCGCTCTTCCAGTGGCGGGACCCGAACCCCGATGCCACCATCTGGCGCGTGGAGGTGATCTTCGGCGAGCACGGTCCGAAGATTCGCGCGTGGTCCCCGGGCCCGTTGATGCAGGTGGGTCCCGTGGACG
>DATJNE010000230.1:0-12315 GCA_035508305.1 Acidobacteriaceae bacterium
CGGGTTCCCGGAAATCGTTGTGACCGGACCCCATGATGAATCAGTGACCGTACACACGGGGGTCCGTCCCATTCTCTCCAAACCGCAGAAGTCATTTGTGCGGCGCGCAATTCTGGTAGATCAATTCGGGCATAAGCATCGGACGGAGCCGATATGCTTTGAACCCGGCCCCAATCCGATACCCCACGCGCTCACGGCATTGTCCTGTCATTTTTGCGGCCAGCCAGTTGCCATGGAAGACTTAGCGGAGTCCGCCGCCTTGTTCGCCCACAGGAAATGTGTACGATAGTTTCTGCCCCGTAGCCACTGGAGCCGTTGTCTGCCGGTGTCTGCCGCACTATCGATTTGAGAGCAGGCTCAATCGCTCATGCACGGCCTGAAGGTCCGCCGTGACCAGATTTGCATACCGCCGCGTCATCTCCAAGGTGGAATGGCCAAGCATCTTCTGAAGATGGAACACACTGCCGCCACGCCGGAGATAATTCACCGCGAATGTGTGACGGAAGCAATGCAGCGTGCGTGCCGGGGGCGTGAATCCCAGGTAGGTGCACAGCCGCTTCACCCGGCGGAGGACATTTCTACGGCTGAGTATCGTGCCTCCGCGTGTGGCAAACAGCAGTGCATCCGGCTTTCGCTGGAAGTCACGGCAATAACGATACAGCGCCTTGCGCAGCTCAAAGGTGATGGGGACCACACGCTCCTTGCGTCCCTTGCCGTCCAACTTCACCAGCAGATTCTCGAAGTCAATTTCGGAGACGTGCAGCGTGAGCAGTTCGGAAATGCGGCAGCCAGTGTCCAGCAGAAACAGAACCAGAACGTGCAAGCGCCGCTGATACTTGCTCCGGGCTTTCCAGTTGATGAGGAGCCGGGCTTGCTGCTCGGTGAGCGTGGGCATCACTTCCTTTGGCTCTTTCAGCCGGGCAATGCGTGGATGAGTGCATCCCACGCCGCATTTTCGCTCTGAGCCGCTGGCCCAGTGCAGATACGCATTGAGGCACCGGAGCACACAGTTGATTCCTGATTCCTTCAGTCCTTTGCTACGCATCTTGAGCACCACGTCACGCAATCCTGCTTGCGTGGGAGACTCGGATGGAAGCCACTTGAGGGACCGCCGATACCACTCCACGGTGGCCGGTGTGACATTGGTTAGGTATTGCCGCTCACGGATGAACTGCTCGAATTTCGCGTGCATGAAATCCTCCAGGCCGGGGGTCATTGGACTCGGAAGGAAAATGCACGTAAACTGTTGAATATAAAAGGGCGAGTAGCTCAATCAGATAGAGCACCGGCCTTCTAAGCCGGGGGTTGTGGGTTCGATTCCCGCCTCGCCCACCATCTTCTTGCCAGGAATTGAGGCGACAAGGTCCTTCCCCTTCGACGCGTCGCTCAGGAGCGGCTTGCTCCGGGTCAGGATTTCGCCTGCGGGTTCAGACGCCCGCAAAGCGGCTCAAATTTGAATCCCGTCTCGCCCGTCTTCGAAACCCACGCGGTCCGCCATCGATAATGGTCTGCATGAAACAAGTGGGAGTTTTGCTGCTGGTGGCTGCCCTGGCGGGAGGTGCGCTGCGTCTCTGCGCGCAGACGGTCGTACCTCTGGGGATGGCGCCGGGCGCGGAGGTGACGACGCTCTCGCCGGCGCCGGGAACGTGGACCGAGCCGGGGATCGCCGTGAATCCGCTCGACCCGCAGCAGGTGGTTGCGGTTTTCCAGTTCATCGCGCAGGCGGCCTACTCGCGCGATGCCGGGCGCACTTGGAAGCTGGCGACGGGTGTGGCAGCGGCGAACTACAAGATCTCCGGCGACGTTTCGACGGCGTTCGACAACAAGGGTCGCGCACTGATCTGCTTCATCGCCTTCGACAAGCTGGGAACGATGAACTACTGGGCGCACGGCGCGACGCGGAACGGAATCTTCGTGCGGCGGTCGCTCGACGGGGGTGCGAGCTGGGAGCCGGAGCTGCGGACAGTGGTGGCGCAGCCGACGACGGCGGGGATTCCTTTTGAAGATAAGCCTTATATCGTGGCGGACACCTCGGCGAAAAGCCCGTACGATGGGAATCTTTATGTGGGCTGGACGCGCTGGACGCTGACGGATTCGCGCATGCTCTTTTCGCGATCGACCGATGACGGAGTGACGTGGTCGAAGCCGATCGAGATCGCGCAGGCGCGCGGGCTGCCGCGGGACGACAACGGCGCGCTGGAAGGTTTTGACGGAGCTGTGGGCCCGGACGGCACGCTGTACGGGGTGTGGGCGGTAACGGATCACATCGTCTTCACCGAGTCGCACGACGGGGGCCGGTCGTTTGCCCGGACGCGGGAGATCGTGACCACGGCGCCGACGATGTTCGATCTGGCGGGGATGGAGCGCGCCAACGGGTTTCCGCAGATTGCTGTCGATCCGCGTGGCGGGCGCAGGGGCGGGCCGATTTACGTGACGTGGAGCGACTATCGCAACGGCGACCTCGATGTGTTCTGCATTGTTTCGAAGGATCACGGGCGCACGTGGAGCCAGCCGGTGCGGGTGAACGACGATCCGGTGCACGATGGCGCGGATCAGTTCTTCCAGTGGCTGGCGGTGGATCCGGTGTCGGGCGCGGCGAATGTGGCGTTCTACGACCGGCGCGAGGACCGCGACGACAAGGTGCAGATCGTGGCGCTGGCGCGTTCGACCGATGGAGGGGCGGGGTTTGCCAACTATGCGTGGACGAAAACGCCGTTCGATCCCAGCGGAGTTTTCATGGGGGATTACATCGGGCTGGCGGCGTGGGGCGGGCGCGTGTACGGGGCGTGGGCTACGCGGAGCGGGACGGAGAAGAAGACGAGCGTGGAGGTGGGGGTGGCGGATTTCGGGGGAAGGTGAGGGTGGGGGGAGGGTGGGAGATGCGAGTAAACGCTTTCCCGATCCGGGGCGATCTAGTAGAATGACCGTTTGCTCCCGCCGCTCCGCTTTTGCGGCGAGACGGCGGGAAGCCTGCACCCATGCTCGACCTGCTGAAGTCCGAAGTGCTGGAGGCGAACCTTGAACTGGTGCGCCGGGGACTGGTGCTTTACACCTTCGGCAACGCCAGCGGCATCGACCGCGACGAGGGGCTGGTGGCGATCAAGCCCAGCGGCGTGCCGTACGAGAAGCTCACGCCGGAAGATATGGTGGTGAGCGACCTGAACGGAAGGCTTGCGGGCGGCAAGCTGAAACCCTCTTCCGACCTGGACACGCATCTCGAGCTGTACCGGGCATTTCCCGCGATCGGCGGCGTGGTCCACACGCATTCGGAGTTTGCGACGGCCTGGGCGCAGGCGGAGCGCGAGATTCCGGCCTACGGCACCACGCACGCGGATTATTTCCACGGGCCGGTTCCGGTGACGGCGCCGCTGGGAGACGATGAGGTCGGCGAGGATTACGTGCTGAACACCGGCAAGGCGATCGTGCGGCGCTTCCGGAACCTCGATCCTGTTGCGGTACCGGGGGTCCTTGTGGCGGGGCACGCGCCGTTTGCGTGGGGTAAGAATGCGATGGAGGCCGCGTATCATGCGGTTGTGCTGGAGGCAGTAGCGCGGATGGCGTTCTATACCGCGACGCTGAACCCGGAGGGCAGGGGGATTTCGCAGGCTTTGCTGGACCGGCATCATTTCCGTAAGCATGGGGCGAAGGCCACGTACGGCCAGCGCAGTTAAAGTGGCAGTCTAACCCGGAAACAGACCCCCATCGGTTTCCCGAACGCTTTGCCCAACGAGGGTCCTGAAGAATGTCCTTCGCACTTGCATCGGCGGCAGCGCTGGGAGCGTTTGTTGGCGATCCGGCCAAACGATCCCTGGTTCATCTGAGCGGCGTCGACATCGCAGTCATCGCGATTTACTTCGCGATGGTGATTTACATCGGCTTCTATCTGAAGGGCACGTCGAACACCAGCGAAGAGTTCTTCATGGCGGGCCGGGAGATGACGGCGTGGATTGCAGGGCTGAGCTTCGTTTCGGCGAACCTTGGATCGCTGGAGCTGATGGGCTGGGCAGGATCGGCGTATCAGTACGGGATTCTGGCCACGCACTGGTACTGGATCGGGGCCATCCCGGCGATGCTGTTCCTGGGCATCATCATGATGCCGTTCTATTACATCTCGAAGGTGAATTCGGTGCCGGGGTATCTGGCGCTGCGTTTCGGGGAATCGACGCGCGGGCTGTCGGCGGTTTGTTTCGCGTTCATGACGGTGCTGATGAGCGGCATCAACATGTACGCGATGGCAGTGGTGATGAAGGTGGTGCTGGGCTGGGATCTGAACTTCTCGATCTGGGTCTCCTCGATCACGGTGGCGCTGTACGTGGCCCTGGGCGGACTGCGGTCGGCGATCTTCAATGAGGTGCTGCAGTTTCTGCTGATCTGGCTGGGTGCGCTGCTGATTCCGATCCTGGGACTCATCGAAGCGGGCGGATGGACGAACCTGAAGCATCAGATTGCGGCGCGGCTGGGGACGGCGGACTATACGCATCTGTGGTCGACGACGGCGCACTTCAAAGACAATCCCATGGGCATCCACTGGACGGGGATCGTATTCGGCCTGGGGCTGGTGATCAGTTTCGGGTACTGGACGACGGATTTTCTGGTGGTGCAGAGGGTGCTTTCAGCGCATAGCCTGCGGGCGGCACGGATGTCGCCGATTATCGGGGCGGCGTTCAAGATGTGCGTGCCGTTCATTGTGATTTTGCCGGGACTGCTGGCGCTGGGGGTGCTGCCCTACCATCTGGTGCCGGCCAACGTGGCGGCGACGACGGGCCAGCCAAGCTACAACGAGGTTCTGCCGCTGATGCTGGTGCGCTACTGCGGGCCGGGCCTGCTGGGGCTGGGGGTGACGGCGCTGATCGCGGGATTCATGTCGGGGATGGCGGGCAATGTGAGCGCGTTCGCCACGGTATGGACCTACGACATCTACGGAGCTTTTCTGAACAGGAAAGCCAGCGACCGTCATTACGTGGCGATGGGGCGCTGGTGCACGTTCATCGGCGTGCTGATCTCGGTAGGCACGGCATACATCGTGCAGCATGCGGCCAGCATTATGGATTACGTGCAGGCCCTGTTCAGCTTCTTCATCGCGCCGCTGTTCGGGACGGTGATTCTGGGGATGCTGTGGAAGCGGGCGACGAAGGCCGGGGGGTTCTGGGGACTGCTGTCGGGAACGTGCACTGCGATCGGATTGTGGCTGTGGGTGCACTTCAATCCGGCGGCTTTGAAATACGTGGCGCTTTCGCCGGATGCCAAGACGATGGCGGAGGACATGTACCGGGCGCTGTGGTCGTGGCTGGTGTGCGTGATCGTGACGGTGGTGGTGAGCCTGATGACCCAGGCGCGGCCGGAAGCAGAACTGAAGGGCCTGGTTTACGGGGCGACGACGATTCCTGAGGAACGCGACGACCACTGGTATCAGAAGCCCATCGTGTGGGCGGGGGTGATCGCGGTGGTTTTTGTCGGGCTGAACATCATCTTCTGGTAAAAGGGGCGGCATGAAGGGACACACGTCGATCTGGTACTTTTCCGGGATCCTGCTGCTGGTGTATGGGCTGCTGATCCTGGCGACCGGGATATGGGAGCTGAGTCATCCGCTGGCCAACCCGCCGGTGCTGAGCGATCTGCATGCTCCCATCTGGTGGGGCGGAATCATGGCGCTGGGCGGCTTCTTCTACACGGTGAAATTTCGGCCGCGCTGACCGGCGCGGCACGGGCAACGAGCAAGAGAGTTTGAGGAATGCACTCATGAAAAAGCAACTGACGTTTGGATTGATTGTCGGCAATCGCGGATTTTTTCCTGACCATCTGGCCAAAGTAGGGCGCGAGGAGATGCTGGGGGTGCTGGAGAAGGCGGGCATCCGCACCATCACGCTGTCGCCGGAGCAGTCGAAATTCGGGTCGGTGGAGACGCACGACGACGCGATCCGCTGCGGTGATTTATTTCGCGCGCATCGCGACGAGATCGACGGCATCGTGGTGACGCTGCCGAATTTCGGCGACGAGCGGGGCATCGCCGATTCGATTCGCTATGCGAAGCTCGATGTGCCAGTGCTGGTGCAGGCGACGCCGGACCGGCGCGACGACATGAAGATCAGCGACCGGCGCGACAGCTTCTGCGGCAAGATGTCGGCGTGCAACAACCTGATGCAGTACGGGATCCGGTATTCGATCACGGCGAAGCACACGGTGCAGCCGAGTTCGGCGGAGTTTGGAAAAGACCTGGACTGGTTCACGAAGGTATGCCGGGTGACGAACGGTCTGAAGAAGCTGCGCATCGGGGCGATTGGCGCGCGGCCGCAGGCCTTCAACACGGTGCGCTACAGCGAAAAGCTGCTGGAGCGGTACGGCATCTCGGTGGTGACGCTGGATCTGTCGGATATCTTCGGCGCGATCGGGCGCATGAAGGACGACGACGGCGAGGTGAAGGCGAAACTGGATGCGATCCGGGCGTATGTGAACACGAACCAGGTTCCCGCAGCGGCGCTGACCAAGATGGCGAAGCTGGGCGTGGCCATCGAGCGCTTCATGAAGGAGACGCACTGCACGGTAAGCGCGGTGCAGTGCTGGACTTCGCTCGAGGAGAACTTCGGCGTGGTGCCGTGCACGGTGATGAGCATGATGAGCGAGAGCCTGCTGCCGGCGGCCTGCGAAACCGATGTGATGGGCACGGTGAGCATGCATGCCCTGGCGCTGGCCAGCCAGACGCCGAGCGCGCTCCTGGACTGGAACAACAACTATGGCGACGACGAAAACAAGTGCGTCTGTTTCCACTGCTCGAATCTGCCGAAGCACTTCTTCGAGAACGTGACGATGCAGTATCAGGAAATCATCGCGGGGACTGTGGGCAAGGACAATACCTTCGGCACCTGCTATGGGCGGGTGAAGCCAGGCGCGATGACCTACGTGCGCTTCTCCACCGACGACTATCGGGGCAAAATCCGCGGGTACGTGGGCGAGGGCGAGTTCACCAACGATCCGCTGGAGACGTTTGGCGGCGCGGGGGTGGCGAAGATTCCGCACCTGCAGAGGCTGCTGCACGAAATCTGCGAGCAGGGTTT
Source organism: Acidobacteriaceae bacterium (assembly GCA_035508305.1). Lineage (GTDB taxonomy): Bacteria > Acidobacteriota > Terriglobia > Terriglobales > Acidobacteriaceae > Palsa-343. Next base: position 7,053 of record DATJNE010000230.1, read on the forward strand.
CGAGCATCACGTGGCAGCCAACTTCTCCCACGTGGCAAGCCCGGTCTACGAGGCGGCAATCCGGTACCTGGGCTGGGAGATGCACTGGCACGACAAGAGCAGCCAGTAGGGAACCGACCGGGAACGGCGGGCGGCGGGCGAGAGCCGTGATCCTGGATGCCGCCGCTCCCCGAGTGGCAACCGTCCCCTGTATCGGCTAAGTCAGTGCGCGGTCGAGGTGCGTGTAACCGCCGTCCACGACGATGCACTGTCCGGTGGTGTGGCCACTCTGCGTGGGCGAGAGGAGGAAGACCGTCATGGCTGCGATCTCCGCGGCTTCGGTGAAACGATGCCCGAGTGGGATGCGGCGCGCGATGGTGTCCAAAGCCGCCTGGGGATCGGGGCGGGAAGAGATCCAGCGCTGGTAGAGGGGCGTCATCACCTCGGCGGGCAGGACGGCATTGGCGCGGACATTGTGCGGAGCCATCTCGGCGGCCCACTCGCGGGTGAGGGACAGCTGCGCGCCCTTGGCCGCGGCGTAGGCGGAAGTGCCGCCCTGGCCGGTGAGAGCCACCTTCGAGCTGATGTTCACAATCGATCCGCGCGAGGTCCTCAGCATGGGCAGCGCGTAGTGCGCCATGGCGTAGTAGTGGGTGAGATTCTGGCGGAGGCTTTCCTCGAAGCGCGCCGGCGAGCCGGATTCGAGCCCCACGCCATCATTGGCGCCGGCATTGTTCACCAGGCCAAGCAGCTTGCCGTAATTTCTGCGAACGTACTCGACGGCGCGCTCGCACTGCGCGGGATCGGCGAGGTGCGTCTCGACGAAATCGCATTTGCGCCGGGTGTTCAGCATCTCGGCGAGGAAGTTCTTCACGTTGTCCGAGGCACGGGAGACGACCACGACGGTCGCGCCCTCCTCGAGGCAGGCGCGGGAGATGGCCTGACCGATGCCGGCGCCTCCGCCGGTTACAAGAATCACGCTGTCATGCAGCCCAAGGTCCATGGTGGAAGGATAATGCCACGCGGCGCGCGGACCGAACTCCGGTGGCCCGCCCACCGGGACAATTCATCCCCGACGTTTCGCGACGGGCGCGATGGCGCCGGCCGTCCTACTCCTCGCAGGGCGGCGCGCGATGGAGAATGATCTCCAGCGGATGCTCCGAGTGCCGGTGCCGCACGACGACCGTGGTCACGATGCGATGCCTCCAGGCGCGCTGCACCAGCTCCTGCACCCGTGTCTCGTGGCTTTCGAAGCGGCGACGCTCGCCTTCGAAGGTTTCGAGGAAGAACGCCTCGAAGTCGCCGAAGTGGTCGAAGACGATGCCGTCGATCTTGCCGGTGACGGAATGCTCATGATGCTCGGGCTCGCCAGGCTCACCGCTGCCGCCCGGGTGCCCGGGGTGACCTGGATGACCGGGATGTCCCGGATGGCCTGGGTGACCGGGATGGCCAGGATAGCCGGGGTAACCAGGAACGCCGTTGCCGGTGGGCGATGGCAGAATCTGGACGGGGTTGCCGCCGAAGGTTTGGACGCGGCCGGCGATGATTTCCAGATAGCGCTGGAAGACCGGATGCCAGCGCGCCGTGGCTGGAATGCCTTCGCCGATCCATCGGAGCACCGACAGGTTGCGCTCTTCGGGCAGCAGCAGCGTTGCCCGTTGCTGGACCGGGATCGAAAGCTGGAAGGCGCCGATGACCTTGCGCCATCCGAACAGGCTGGCCGCGGCGGGCGCAGCCTGCGCGGCGCTGCGGCTGCGGCGGGCCTTCTGCGGCGCCTGCCGTCCCTCTCCGAAAGCGTTGGTTATCTGCCGGACCACCACGTTGTGGGTGCGGCCCCGCCGCATCGCGTTGGGCATCGTGATGTACAGGCACCCGGCCAGATTTGCGCCCGTGCCGGCGGGCACCGGGATATAAGTCACGCCGCCGGTCTCGGTTGAGATGGTGTGATCGTCGACGCGCTGCAGACGGTGATAGGTGTACATGCGCGAGGCCATGGCAAGGATTTCATCCGACGTGACGCTGGGGAGATAGATATTCGCCACGCTGCCGATGGGGGTGGTGTTCCAGTCGACCATCAGCTCGTCGGGCTGCTCGCCGGCGGGCAGGCTTGCGCTGGTCGGCTTGATTTCGAAGTTGGTGACCGCCTGCGCCGAGCCCACATCGCTCCACGCCAGGTTGCGCTGGGCAAGCTTGTCCCAGTTCGAAGGATCGGCGCCCAGCGGAATGGTCGCCGGGTCGAAGGCAATCTCGGCAATCAGGCACTGATGCAGATTGCGCAGGATGGCCTGGCCGATCGGCTTCGGCGGATTGCTGGAGTCGTCGAACGGCCCGTCGACAGCACCTGTCGCATGCAGGGGCAGCACGTTGTTGGGCGTGGTGGTGCCGGGCTTGAAGGGCTGGTTGATGTCGAGCCAGCAGCCGAAGAAGGTGTCGACCTCCGAGCCATCCGCGTGAGCGGTAATGTTCCGGATGTTGCCGAGCATGTTGCCCATGCCGTCCGTGGTTGAATCGGTCTGCTGACTCATGGGATGCGCAGTGGTGTCGATGCGCGGCAGCGCAAAGCAGGGAATCGTGACGTAATCGCCGGCGATGATGCCGGCCAGCGGGATGGGCTGCCCCTGTGGATTGGCGGTCGCGCGCCGGTACTGTTCTCCGGGCGGGTAATCGTAGACGCCGGTCGTTTGCTGGGCGGCAAAGAGACGGAAGAACACGCGTACGGTGGCGGCGCCGATCAAGCCGATGTAGCGGACGCGGGCAAGCGCGAAGTTGAAGACGGGAGTGTTGCTGGAGTCGGTCGGCTGCAGGAAGAGCGCGGAGCCACCTTCGTCCGGCGAGAGAACGGCAGGATCGTCAAACGACTGTCCCGCCGCGGTTCCGTTGCCTTTGGTGAGCGCCAGCATGACCTGCTGGATGAAGTTGTTGGCCGTGGTGGCGTCGCCCATGGTCTGGCCGAACTTCGTTTCGCCCTTGCGCATGGGGAAGACGCGCAGATCGATGCTGAGCCACGGAGGATTGCCGTGCAGCATGTATGGATCGGGCTGTTTGATCAGCTCGATCTGGCCGGCTCCGGTCGCTCCGCCGACCGTGGCTTCCAGGGTGACAAATTCAGTGGGGCCGGCAAACGAGAATGCAGGGTCCGCTGTGTTGGTGCCGAAGTCGAGGTTATAGAAAAACGTGAAGCGCTGGATCTGGCCGCCGTATCCGCCGCTGGCCGACGAATTCCCCGTGCAGACGACACTCATTCCTGTAACCGGTGAGGCGACGGTCAGCGTGGACGCCGGGCTCGTCGCGCCGATTTCGGATGCCTTGAAGCCGTCCACCACCACACGGAACGCGTCCTGAACCACCGCGGAGGGTCCGCTGGTTTTGCGCAGGGCGTCGACCTCGTCCTGCCCGATGGTGCTCTGGTCGATGATGAACTCGACGCCCTTTTCGGGAAGGATCGCCGTGAAAAGCTCCTGCATGCCGGTGCGGGTATCCGTCCAGAGCGGAAAGAATCCGAGGTTGCTCGCGTCGAGGCCGAAGTAGTCTCCGATGAAGGTGGTGTCGGCGTACGCTTCGGCATTCGGCGCATCGATCGCCGGATTCCACGGCTGATCGGTGACGATGAAGTAGTTGAAGGAATTGCCATGATCGAAGGATTGCGACAGGATCACATCGATCAGGTACGTGCTCGGCTTTGGTCCGAACTCGTAGAACGTGCATCCCACCACGCCGCTGGGATCGATGACAAGCTGGGGATGGAAGTGCTGGAAGTTTGATGGAATCGAATTCGTCAGCAGCGGCTGACCCGAGGCGCCGGTGGTCCATGTCGCTCCTGCGTCGAGCGAGTGGGCGAAATAGATACGCGAAATGCCTTCGCGATAGTCAGCCCAGGCAACAAACAGCTCGGGACCGACCGAGCAAAGCGTGGGATCGGTGAGCACGCGGAAGCTGCCGCCGGGGAAGGACGGGAATCCGGAGTCCTTGACGGGCAGCGCCGCCTGCAGCGTTGTGATTCCTGTCGCGGGCGGGGTCGCGGAAGCCTGGAAGGTATCGCCACCGTCCTGGGAAATCAGCAGATCGATCTGGTCGCCGCCCAGCGAGACGACGTAGACAAAGCCGTCGCTGGAGACATGGATTTCCGGATAGACGGTTCCCGTTGTGATGAGCGAACCGGGCGCTGCGCCGGAGGCGCCGACCCACGTGGTGCCGTGGTCTTCGGTCTTCGCGAATGCCATGCCGGCGGGGGCAGCCGTGTTGTCCCATACCGCGTAGATATTGCCGTGAAAGGGGCTGCCTGGGTTGGAATCACCGGCCGCCCACTGCTTATCGGCGTCCTTGGTTCCGGCAATGAGGTTGGGCGCGCTCCACGTTTTTCCGCCGTCGGTGGATTTGTACATGGCGATGCCGCCGGTGTCCTGCCACACGGGAGGCGTGGTGCCGATGGTGCCGCAGAGGCCGACCATAAAGACGTTGCCGCTGTCGTCCCAGGCCAGGGTGGGGTCGGTCATCGTGGTCTGGCCGGCGGGCAGCGTGAAGGCCGCCGAAGCATGCCAGGTCTGGCCGCCGTCGGTGGAGTACTCGGTCGCCAGGGTGAACGCGTAAGCAGCGATGTTGATGAATTTCTTCGAGGAGGAAACGATCTGCAGCGGGTTATTCGGATTGATGGCGATGTTGGATTCGCTGCGCGCGTTCTGCGGATTGGAGTCGAAGGTGACCTGAATGTTGGCCATGGCGTGCTCCTTTGGACCTGTTCACCTGCGGGGATGGGCTCAGCTTCCGGCAGCGGGCTAATTTGTCTGCGGTGCACCGCGCCAGGTGCGGATCGCCAGCGCGGAAAACGCGGTCGCGCCCACAAACAGGGCGACGACCAGCTTCCATTCGAGGGCGCCGGAGGAGTTGTCCGGATCAAGGGGAAGGAGCCGCTCGATCCAGGCGGGCTGAACTAAGGTGAGTGCGCCGAGCATGGCTGTCGCGGCGGCCAGGAGCGTATGAATCCAGAATACGGGACGCAAGTTTCTCACGACGGGGTCTCCCTTCTGCCGATCGATTCCCGCGACTGCTCTGGCACGATAGTGCGTGTCGCCAGCCAGGCGTTACGGGCAATCTTCGTAACGGGACAGAATTTTCGTATGCAGGAAACGGAGCGTCGGATTCCTTCCCATTCCTGACGGGGATACCGTCCAGAAATGACCGGCGGGGGGAGAGGGAAGGGGCCGAGTCAACAGCTCGTATGGTGGCGACACGCTGTCACATGCCGGGTGCGATTGTCAAGGACGTTGCAACCTGTGCACCGCAGCCG
>DATJNE010000231.1:0-9949 GCA_035508305.1 Acidobacteriaceae bacterium
GTAGATGTTGGCCTGGATTTCGCGCCAGAGCGGGCCGCGCGCGCCGCCTCCGCCGAGGCGCACGCCTTTGAGGGGGATGCCGAGATCGGAGAAGAGGGTGAAGCTGTCTTTGAGGGAGTAGGCCACGCCTTCGAGGACGGCGCGGGTGAGGTGCGCACGGGTGGTGGTGGAGGTGATGCCGACGAAGGCGGCGGTGGCGGTGGGGTCGAGATGCGGAGTGCGCTCGCCGAAGAGATAGGGGGTCCAGAGGACGCCGTCGCTGCCGGCGGGAATTGTTGCGGCGGCGGCGAGGAGGTCGTCGTAGGACTGGGCGTAACCCGGAAATGCGGCGAGGGTCTCGCGGAACCAGCGGAGGGAGAGGCCGGCACCCTGGGTGACGCCCATGACGTGCCAGCGGCGGGGAACGGCGTGGCAGAAGGTGTGGAGGCGGCCGAGGGGATCTTTGGTGGGCGCGGCGGTGGCAGCGAAAACGACGCCGGAGGTGCCGATGGTGGCGGAGACGGAGCCGGGCTGGAGGATGCCCATGCCGACAGCACCTGCGCCCTGATCGCCGGCACCGGCGGCGACGGGGGTTCCGGAGCGGAGGCCGGTGAGAGAGGCGGCTTCGTCGCTGATCTTCGCGCAGATCTCGGGGGATTCGAAGAGCTGCGGGAGCCAGGACTCGGGGATGCCGGCGACGCGAGCAACTTCTTTGGACCAGGTGCGGTGGGTGACGTCCAGGAGGAGGGTGCCGGAGGCTTCGTGGACATCGATGGCGTACGCGCCGGTGAGGCGATAGCGGACGTAATCCTTGGGGCAGAGGATGTGGTCGATTTTGGCGAAGATTTGCGGCTCGTGGTCGCGGACCCAGAGGAGTTTGGTGAGGGTGAAGTTCGGCAGCGCGGGGTTGGCGGTGAGCTCGATGAGTTTTCTGCGGCCGGCGTCGCCGCCGCCGAACTGATTCGTGAGCCACACGCACTGGGGCTCGGTGCGGACGTCGCACCAGATGAGCGCAGGGCGGAGGACGCGGCCCCCTTTGTCGAGCATGACGGCGCCGTGCATCTGGCCGGTGAGACCAACGGCGTCGACGGTGGCGGGCTGACCGGAGGCGCGGGGGGCTTGGGCGAGGACGTCGCGGATGGCCTGCCGGGCGGCGCGCCACCAGTCCTCGGGGTCCTGCTCGGCCCAGCCGGGGTGGGGGACGCGGAAGGGCTGATGCTCGGCGGAGGCTTCGGCGACGACGTGCCCGTGTTCATCCACCAGAACGGCGCGCGTGCCGCCTGTGCCGACATCCATTCCCAGAAACACGTGGGTTTCTCCTGACTTTGTGCGAGTCCAGAACAAATGTAGCAAAGACGCGGGGGCGCGGTTTATCGGCCGGATCGGCGAGAGAGGCGGCGCGTTGTCGGACGACCGGCCGCTGTCCGGCCCGGGACGACCAACCCCTGCGCAACGTGTTTCGGCTGCAAGGCTCGCCGAACCATGTAAGCAGAGCGTGTGAGTCGTGCTGCGCGGGCGCGGGTGTCAATTTCGGCAATCTCGCTTTCGCGGGCCGTGATGTTGATGCGCACCGTTCGTTCCGGCACACGCGCCTCGACCAGAAACGCAACCGCATCCCTGAGCACAGGATCTCGGCACAGGTCGTCGAGGGTCGAGGGCTGAGGAATCGTCTCGCCGTCCTCCTCCATTCCGGCAATATGGAAGGACAGGGCCTCGGCGGCCATCCGCCGTGCCTCTTCCAGGGTCGATCCGGCGGTAATGCATCCGGGAAAGTCCGGAAAACTGACGCCGTAGTCGGAGTTTTTGTCCTTGTGCAGATAAGCGATGTACTCCATCGTGCCCTCTCAGCGCAGCCGGATACCCGCCTGCTTCTCGATACTTCGCAGCGTCCCCGGCGGCACATCCTTCCGGGGCGCGGGAACCGTCACTCGGCCGGGTTTCGTTGGGTGTTTGAACTGCTTGTGACTACCCGCTTGCGCGACCTCGAACCAGCCATCCTGTTTCAGCCTGCGAATGATGTCCCGGCTGTCCATCGGTCGCGTCTTTTTCCTTCGAATATTATACACACTCAATACACATCAACGCAGACCGGAATCCGCGCGAACAAGACCCGGAACAAGAGCGATATCGATGGGCTTTCACGAAGGATCCGAAAGACGTCCCTCGGTGGCTGAAGCCGCAGATCATTTGCCGCCCGATGTCACGGCTGAAGCCGTGATCTTTCAAAACCGCGGTCCCCATTTCAAGGAGTCCGGTCAAGCAACGTGCTCGCGGGCGGGTCCCACGCTGAGAGACGCTTTCTCCTCAAAGTTCGGTCGCAATGCGATGATGAAGAGTTCCGCAGCAGGAGGGGTTCCTTGCGCGTATCGCTTTTCATCACCTGCTATAACGACACGCTGTTTCCTGCGACGGGGCAGGCGGTGGTACGGCTGCTGGAGCGGCTGGGGCACACGGTAGAGTTCGAGCCGGAACAGACCTGCTGCGGGCAGATGCACTACAACACCGGCTACCAGCGCGAGGCGATGCCGCTGCTGCGGCGGTTTGTGGACATTTATAAGGATGCGGAGGCGGTGTGCGTGCCGTCGTCGTCGTGCGTGGCGATGATGCGGGATCACTATCCGAAGATGGCGGCGGAGTCGGGGGACCCGGGGCTGGCGCGGGGGGTGGAGGCGCTGCTGCCGCGGGTGTACGAGCTGACGGAGCTGCTGGCGCATCGGCTGGGGGTGGAAGACGTGGGGGCGTATTTTCCCCACCGGGTGACGTACCACGCCAGCTGCCATTCGCAGCGGAGCCTGCATCTGGGGGACTTGCCGCTGCGGCTGTTACGGAAGGTGCGGGGGATCGACCTGGTGGAGCTGCCGAATGTCGATCGCTGCTGCGGTTTTGGGGGGACGTTCGCGATCAAGATGGGGGATGTGTCGGCGGCGATGCTGGCCGAGAAGATGAAGGACGTGGAGAACACGGGAGCGGAGGTGGTGACGGCGGTCGATACTTCGTGCCTGATGCACATTTTTGGCGGGCTGCACCGGACGCGGGCGGGCGTGCGGATGGCGCACATCGCGGAGATTCTGGCTCCCACGGAGAGCGATGGGGCGGAGGGAGAGGGCGCATGACGATCCGGGTGAGCGGGGCCGATCACGCGCCGCCGTTCCAGAAAGCGGCGCTGCCGCTGCTGGAAGATGCGCAGCTGCGGAAGAATGTTCGCCATGCGACGGACGTGATCACGCGCAAGCGGGGCATGGTTGTGGGTGAGACGCCGGACTGGCAGGAACTGCGCACGGCGGGGAGCGCGATCAAGGCACACACGCTGCGCCATCTGGACCGGTACCTGGAACAGTTTGAGAAAGCGTGCACGGCAGCGGGTGGACAGGTGCACTGGGCCGGCGATGCCGACGAGGCGAACCGGATCATCGTCGGGCTGGTGAAGCAGTACGGCAGCAACGAAGTCATCAAGATCAAGACGATGACGTCGGAAGAGATCGGGCTGAACCAGGCGCTGGAGCAGGAGGGAATTCGCGCGCACGAGACCGACCTGGCGGAAGTGATCGTGCAGCTGGGCGGCGACAAATCGTCGCACATTGTGGCGCCGGCGGTGCACAAGAACCGCAGCCAGGTGCGGCAGATTTTTCGCGAGCGGATGAAGCTGCCGGAGCTGAGCGATACGCCCGAGGAGCTGACCGCGGCGGCGCGGCGCTATCTGCGGGAGAAATTCCTGCGGGTGAAGGTGGGCATCAGCGGCGCGAATTTTCTGGTGGCGGAGACGGGCAGCGTATGCATCGTGGAGTCGGAGGGCAACGGGCGGATGTGCCTGACGCTGCCGGAGGTGCTGATTTCGCTGGCCGGCATCGAGAAGACGATTCCGCGGTTCCAGGACATGGAGGTTTTTCTGCAGACGCTGCCGCGCTCGGCGACGGGGGAACGGATGAATCCGTACAACTCGCTGTGGACGGGAGTGCGGGCAGGCGATGGGCCGCAGCATTTTCATGTGGTGCTGCTGGACAACGGGCGGACAGGGATTCTGGCGGATGCGGAAGCGCGGCAGACGCTGCAGTGCATTCGCTGCGGGGCGTGCCTGAACACCTGCCCGGTGTATCGGCAGACGGGCGGGCACGCGTATGGGTCGAGTTACTCGGGACCGATCGGCGCCATTGTGACACCGCAGTTGTTACAAATGCGGCAGGCGCAGTCGCTGCCCTACGCCTCGTCGCTGTGCGGGGCGTGCTATGAAGTGTGTCCGGTGAAGATCAACATTCCCGAGGTGCTGATCCATTTGCGGGGGCGCGTGGTGCGGGAGCAGAAGAGCGCGCTCGATCCGGAGGCGCTGGCGATGAAGACGGCGGCGGCGATTTTCACGAGCCGGGCGCGCTTTGAGGCGGCGCAGCGGCTGGGACGGATCGCGCAGTGGCCGCTGGTGTCGCATGGCTGGATGCGGAACCTGCCGGGGATGCTGGGAAACTGGACACGGGTGCGCGACCTGCGGGCGCTGCCGAAGCAGACGTTCCGGGAGTGGTGGAAGCAGCGGGAAAAGGCCAGGCTGGGCGGCGGGGCGCCGGCGGCACCGCTGCGTTCGGCACGCAGAATCGCGGAGGACCCCTCGCATGGCTGACGCACGCACGGCGATTCTCGGGCGCATCCGCGGAGCGCTGGGAGCGCATCCGGAACCGGAGGGCGACTACGCGGCGATTCCCAGGGGTTACATCCGCACGGGAACCCTCGATGCCGGGGGAAGGCTGCGCCTGCTGGAGGAGCGGCTGCGCGACTACGATACGCAGGTGGTGGAGACGGACGCCGGTTCCCTGCCCCGGGCGATTGCGTCGATTCTGCGCGAGCACAACCAGAAGAAGGTGATTGCGGCCGAGGGGCTGGCGGCAGGAATTCTCCCTTCGGAATTCCCTTTCATCGCGGAACGCAGCGCCAGTCTCGACGACCTGAACACCTGCGACGGGATCGTGACGCAGTGCACGGTGGCGATCGCGTTCACGGGATCGATTGTGCTGACGCACGGGCCGGGCGAGGGGGCGCGGAGGCTGACGCTGGTGCCGGACCGGCACCTGTGCGTGGTGCGGGCCGAGCAGATCGTGGAGACGGTGCCGGAGGCGATCGAACGGCTGGGGCCGCGGGCGACGCATCCTCTGACGTTCATTTCAGGACCGTCGGCGACAGCCGATATCGAGATGACTCGCATCCGCGGGGTGCATGGCCCGCGTTTTCTTGACGTTGTGCTTGTGCGCTGAGGAGGGTGCTGTCGGATCCGATCGGTTCGAAGCGAAGGGCTTTTTCCCTGGCTCCAGCGCCTGGTCCAGGGGAGGCGAAGACAGGGCACTTTAGTCATAAGGCCTGTATTCCCCATCACATGCAAAACAGTGAATCGTCTGTTATGCTCACGTGTTGCCGTGATACAGTTCCTGAGCGCGTTCGGGGCACGGAGCGCGAAGAGCTAAATCGAAGGCGATGGAGGGGGAGTGCGGGTCGCAGTCCGGGGATGGTTTTTTTCCGTTGCGAGCAGCTTGTCGCTCTTATTGATGTGGCTGTTTACTCAAAAAATGCTCGGTCGTGACCTGGGCGCCCCGGCCGTGCAGCCGGATGCCGCGTCCCAGAGCCAGCGAGCCGGCACAGGAGGTTGTATGAGGAGCGGTTTCTTTTCGTCGCGCTGGGGGAGATTCGCCAGTGTTCTTGCCATGCTGATGCTGGGCGGTCAGGGCGCGGCTTTTGCGCAGGGTGGGGAATCGGGCGGAGGCGGCGAAGCCAATCTCCAGCTTCCTGATCTGACGCAAGTGCATTTCTTCGGCATGAATGGTCACCAACTGCTGCTGTGGGGACCTCTGGCCTGCGTTCTGGGCATGGTTTTCGGCCTCTTCATGTACGTTCACCTGAAGGGCCTGGCGGCGCACCGGTCGATGCTGGAGGTTTCGCAGATTATCTGGGAGACGTGCAAGACCTACCTGATCAACCAGGGAAAATTCCTGCTGCTGCTGTGGTCGTTCATTGCGGTCGTCATGGTGGCCTACTTTGGGCTGCTGATGCACGATCCCGCGTCACGCGTCGTCATCATCCTCGCCTTCAGCGTGCTGGGCATGGCGGGCAGCTACATCGTGGCGTGGTTCGGGATCCGCGTGAACACGCTGGCGAATTCGCGCAGCGCGTGGGCATCGCTGGGCGGCAACCCGTATCGCGCGTTCAGCGTACCGCTCAAGGCGGGCATGAGCATCGGCATGATGCTGATCTCCATTGAGCTGCTGATGATGTTCAGCATCATCCTTTTCGTGCCGGGGGATTATGCGGGGCCGTGCTTCATCGGGTTCGCGATCGGCGAATCGCTGGGCGCGGCCACGCTGCGTCTGGCCGGCGGCATCTTCACCAAGATCGCCGATATCGGCGCGGACCTGATGAAGATTGTCTTTAAGGTGAAGGAGGATGATGCCCGCAACCCGGGCGTGATTGCCGACTGCACGGGCGACAACGCGGGCGATTCGGTCGGTCCGACGGCGGACGGCTTCGAGACCTATGGGGTGGTCCAGGTCGCGCTGATTGCGTTCATCATTCTGGGCAAGAAGAGCGATCTGGTAGGCGTGCAGCTGCTGGTGTGGCTGTTTGCGGTGCGCGTGGCGATGCTGGTCGCGGCGGTGCTCGGCTACTACATCAACGGGATGATTGCCAGCGCGAGATACGGCAAGGCGCGGAGCTTCAACTTCGAAGCGCCGCTGACTTCGCTGGTGTGGATTACTTCCCTTGTGACGATCGCGGTGACGTATCCGGTGACCTATGCCCTGCTGAAGGATTTGGGCGGCGATCCAACCCTGTGGTGGAAACTGGCGACGATCACCTCCTGCGGGACGGTGGCAGGGGCTCTGATTCCGGAACTGGTGAAGGTCTTTACCTCGACCGAAGCGCGGCACGTGAAGGAAGTGGTGGCGTCGGCGAGAGAGGGGGGAGCCGCTCTGGGGCTGCTTTCCGGGTTTGTCTCGGGAAACTTCTCAGCCTATTACCTGGGGCTGGCGGTGATCGCCCTGATGGCCATCGGCTACGGGGTGAGCACGTTGGGATTCGACAACATCATCCTGGCGTCGCCGATGTTTGCCTTCGGTCTGGTGGCATTCGGCTTCCTGGGAATGGGACCGGTGACCATCGCGGTCGACTCCTTTGGACCGGTGACGGATAACGCGCAGTCCATCTACGAACTGTCGCTGATCGAGAACGAGCCGGGTGTGCGCGAGGAGGTGAAGAAGCAGTACGGAGTGGAAGTGGACTTCGAGCACGCCAAGAGGATGCTGGAGGCTGCGGACGGCGCGGGCAATACGTTCAAGGCCAGCGCCAAGCCGGTGCTGATCGGAACGGCCGTGGTGGGGGCGACGACGCTGATCTTCGCCACGATCATGGCGCTGACCAATTCGCTGACGACCAATGTGGACAAGCTTTCGCTGCTGCACGCTCCTTTCCTGCTGGGCATGATCACGGGAGGCGCGGTGATCTTCTGGTTCAGCGGAGCGGCCACGCAGGCCGTGACGACGGGCGCTTACCGCGCCGTGGCGTTCATCAAGCGCAATATGAACATCGAGAACGCGACGAAAGCCTCAACCGAAGACAGCAAGAAGGTGGTGGCCATTTGCACGCGCTATGCGCAAAGCGGCATGCTGACCATCTTCATGTCGCTGTTCTTTGCGGCGCTGGCTTTCGCCTTCCTCGACCCGTACTTCTTTATCGGATATCTGATTTCGATCTCGATGTTCGGGCTCTACGAGGCCATCTTTATGGCGAACGCAGGAGGAGCCTGGGACAACGCCAAGAAGATCGTGGAAGTGGAGCTGCACGAAAAAGGCACGCCCCTGCATGAGGCCACGGTGGTGGGCGACCTGGTCGGCGATCCGTTCAAGGACACAGCCTCTGTGGCCATGAACCCAGTGATCAAGTTCACTACGCTGTTCGGGCTGCTGGCGGTCGAGCTGGCGGTTCAGTTGTCGCACAACAATGCGACCCTGACGCGCATCCTGGCAGCGGTCTTCTTTCTGCTGTCCTTATTCTTTGTCTACCGCTCGTTCTACGGCATGAGTATCCGAGGGGACGAGCCCGAGACTTCGCGGTCGAAGTCGGAGCTGGAGACCGCCGCGCGCTAATTATCGACGGGAAGCCCGGAACTTCGGAAGGCAGGGAGGCCGCAGGACACGCGACTTCTCTGCCTTCTGCTTTTATGCCGCGGCGAGGACGCGGATCTGGCTGGAAACCGGCCGATCCACCGGCCCCCACCCCACCCGACGGAGCGCTGAAAGCTGTCCGCTGAGCGCTCGCCTTGATACCCTCAAATCATGATCAAAGGGATGACCTTCATTCGCCCGGTGCACTCAGCGGCTCAATTCGACGAGCTGGTGAGTTTCTTTTCGGCGCTGGGTTTTGAGGCGGGGCGCGGATGGGACCAGCCTCCGGCGCGCGAGGGCGCGGCGAGCCGCGGGCGGCCGTTTCTGGCGCCGCTCGGCAATCTGGAATTCGTCGATGGCCGGCTGCCCACGCTGACCACCGATCTGCTGGTTGAGGTCACTTCGCTCGACGCGATCCACCAGGTGGCGAGTCACTGGCTGGAGAAGAACCATGGGGCGGAGGCGGCGACGCGGATCACTTCCATTGAGGACACACACTGGAAGTCACGGCTCTTCACGGTGCAGCCGGTGCCGGGATTTTCGGTGGCTTTCTGGGAGAGGGAGGAACCGCTGCCGGGCAAGGCGATCGCGCTGGAAGGCGATCTGAGCGCGCACGAAATGAGTTTTGCGATCGTGGCCGCACGCTGGAATTCCGTCATCACGGATCGGCTGCTCCAGGGCGCGCTGGACTGCCTGCTGCGCAGCGGGGCGCGGCGCGAGCACATCGAAGTGGTTCGCGTGCCGGGCTCGTGGGAGATTCCGGCTGCGGCGCGGCAGCTGGCGGAGAGACACAGATTCGACGCCATCATTACGCTGGGCTGTCTGATTCGCGGCGAGACCGCGCACTACGAGGCGATCTATAACGAAGTCGCGCGCGGCATCGGGCAATCGCAGCAGGACAGCGGCGTACCGCACGCATTCGGGGTGCTCACCTGCGAGACGCTGGAACAGGCTCTCGATCGCGCCGGACTGAAGAGCGGGAACAAGGGTTTCGAAGCGGCGGCGGCGGCAATCGAAATGGCTTCGCTGCAGCGCAGGATTGCGGCGGCCACGGCGGAGCCGCGAGCATGACCATGGTCGGCAAGCGCCGCAAGTCGCGCGAACTGGCGATGCAGATGCTCTTCCAGGCAGATGTGGGCCGGCAGAATCCGGACGAGGTGCGCAAAACGTTCTGGCAGGCACGCGATGAAGCTGAGGAAAGCACGCGTGGTTTTGCCGAGGAGCTGTTTCAGGTGGCCACGACGCGGGGGCCGGAGATTGACGCGATCCTGGAGCAGCATTCAAAGAACTGGCGGATCCATCGCATGCCCGCGGTCGACCGCAATCTGCTGCGCGCCGCCGTGGCCGAGCTGATCGGCTTTCCCGGAACGCCGGCTCCGATCGTGATCGACGAGGCGCTGGAGATTGCACGCCGCTACTGCGCTCCGGAGTCGATCGACTTTCTCAATGCCGTGCTCGACGCGATCGCGAAGAGCCGCCTGTAATTTTGCTCCGCGCCGCCGGCAGGCTATTCTGGCTGCGCCCATGAAGTTTCTCGCCTGGCTCACGGAAGCCTTCATCAACACGTTCGGGATCACGCGACCCCGGCCGGAGCAGCAACGCCTGGCGCAGCTGGTCATCGGGGGATTTCTGCTGGCCTTTATCCTGTTCGCGGTGGCCGTCGTCACGTTCCTGCTGATTGAGATTCACGGAACGCGCTGAGAGCGGGCCGTCCGCGGCCGCGAGGGTTCGTGTCCGAGGGGCTGAGGCGATTCAATCAAGGTGGTGACCCCGGGAAGATTCGAACTTCCGACACGCAGTTTAGGAAACTGCTGCTCTATCCACCTGAGCTACGGGGCCAC
>DATJNE010000232.1:0-9753 GCA_035508305.1 Acidobacteriaceae bacterium
TTTTCCTTGCCTCCTCACGCCAAACTTCCTACTCTGAAGGCAGGGAAGCTCTGTCCGCCAGTGGCGCACGGAGCTTTTCGCGTTTCAGGGCGCGGCAGGCCTCTTCGGTGACCCCAGGCCTGGGATCCCCCCGCCGCACGACGCACCTCTCCCACTCCGGCTCAGGCCGGATCCGTGCCGGCTCTTTGAAAACTGGCGCACCACAAGCAGTCGAGCTGTCTCCCGCCTCCTTGCTCCTCCCTCCTGCCTCCTCCCTCCTCCCTTTAAAATCAAATACAAAGGCCCGGAGCCCTTTCGATTCAAATACATGCGGGCCCCTCGATTTCAACCGCCCCGGATGTATCAGAAAACAAAATAGAAGCCCGCAAGAATCGAGAAATCAAATACATACCGGACCGTCGAAAATCGGCGCTCCCGTCGAATCAAATACATGCGTGCCGGCCCCTCCTCCCCCCCGGGGGAGGGGGGGTACCCCTGCGCTGGCTCCCCGCTGTCGGCCCATGCCTCCGGACCCCCGGCTTCCATCTCCCGGCTTCCATCTTCCAGCTAATGCTTCACCCACCCGTGCATCCCCGCCTCGAAGCTCCGCCGGTCCAGCCGCGGCAGTTCCCGCGCCACCCGATGCGGCAACAGCGGGTAGTGTTTTGCCTCGATCAGCAGCTCCGGCACGCACCACACGTCTTCCTCCGACGTCATCCATCCCCGTCCGTCGAGCCGCGCCAGGTGCACCGGCCCCGCATAGGCCCGCAGTGTCCGTTCGCCCCGCAGATTGTAGTAGTGCTCGAAATAGCTCAGAGCCAGCTCCCTCAGGGTGCGGTAGATCGGCGCCCGGAACCGCAACCCTGCAAAGTTCGACTTGGCGATCCCGCCCCACAGGCCGCGCTCCCGGTAGAGCGCCACCACATGGTCGTCATCGTGCACTGCCTCCAGATCCATCACCAGCGGCGGCTGCCCGTTCACCCGCAAAGCGGCCGCGGCCACCAGCGCTCCCTCCAGGCAATGCCCCTTGCGCTCCCGCAGCACCCGCGCCGGCGACCACGCGGTATTCGCGTACTGGTACGTCAGCCCGTCGACAAATTTCTGGATCTGCATCGGCGTCTTCAGAGCCCGCAGCGTCCGCACGTCCTCCGGCGAGAGCCCGAAGCTCAATCCGTTCCGCCGGTTCCCATTCCTCGATCCCGCACTGCCCTTCGCCCGCAAATCGCCGCTCCCTCAGGAAATTGCCGCGATTATACAAAGCAGACCCCCCAGCCCGAGGCGTCTGCTCCCGGTCCCCCCGGAACGCATGAGGCCGCTAAAATAGAAAGAGCATCCAAACCCCAGAGGAAAGCCCCGCCCGTGCCGCTCTACGAATATCGCTGCAAAGATTGTGGTCACCAGTTCGAGAAGATTCAGAGCTTCAGCGCTCCGGAAGAGAAGGAATGCCCGGTCTGCCATGGGCCGGTCGAGCGCCTCATCTCCGCCCCCGCCGTCCAGTTCAAGGGCTCCGGCTGGTACGTCACCGACTACGCCTCGAAATCGAAATCCGGTTCCATGAAGGCCTCCGCGGAGGGCGACGGCAAATCCGGGGAGAGCAAGTCCGGCGCAACGAAGTCGTCCGACAAGCCTGCGGCTGCATCGTCGGATTCCGGAAGCTCGTCGTCCTCCGCCTCGTCATCCTCGACCGGGAAGAGCGATTAGCCGTACGCAGGCGTCAGTGCTTCCCCATATTCGAGGACGATACAATGACCTTGTCGGCACGTCCCCCATCCTGCTCACGCATCAGGAGTTTCTTAATGAAGAGGATTCTCGTCAACGGCGCCGGAGGCTTCATCGGCGGTCACCTGGTCAAGCGCCTGAAGTCCGAAGGTCACTGGGTCCGCGCTGTGGATCTGAAGCGCAACGAATTCAGCCCCTCGCCTGCTGATGAGTTCATCCTGGGCGACCTCGCCGACCAGCGTGTAACGGCCGATGCGGTAGCCGGCATGGATGAGGTGTACCAGCTGGCTGCCGACATGGGCGGTGCCGGATACATTTTCTCTGGCGAGCATGATGCCGACGTCATGCGTAACTCCGCGACCATCAATCTCAATACTCTTCATTACGGTGCCCAGGCCGGCGTGAAGAAATTTTTCTATTCCTCCTCCGCCTGCATGTATCCGGAATACAACCAGACCGACCCGCAGAACCCGAAGTGTTCCGAGGATTCTGCTTATCCCGCCGCTCCCGACAGCGAATATGGCTGGGAAAAGCTTTTCAGCGAGCGCCTCTACCTCTCTTACCTGCGGAATTACGGGGCTCAGGTGCGCATTGCGCGCTTTCACAACATCTTTGGTCCCGAGGGCACCTGGACCGGGGGCAAGGAGAAGGCTCCGGCCGCGCTTTGCCGCAAGATCGCCGAAGTCTCCGACGGCGGCGAGATTGAAATCTGGGGCGACGGCAAGCAGACCCGTTCTTTCCTTTACATCGACGAGTGCATCGAGGGCGTTCGCCGCCTGGTGGAGTCCGATTTCACTGGCCCGGTCAACGTCGGGTCGGAAGAAATGGTCACCATCAATCAGCTCGCGGAAATCATCATGGGCATCGCCGGGAAGAAAGTCTCCATTCGCCACATTCCCGGCCCGCTTGGCGTTCGCGGCCGCAACTCCGACAATCGCCTGGTCGCCGAAAAGCTCGGATGGAAACCCTCGCGCCCGCTCTCCGAAGGTCTTCGCAAAACCTACGAATGGATTCAGAAGCAGGTGGAGGCATCGAGAGAAGCGCAGCTCGCAGGCAAGGCCTGAACCGCCTCGCCTCAGCCGGCCGCGCCCGCTTCTTCCAGTTGCATCGACAGTTCCTCCCACTCGCTGGTCAGCTCGGCCTGGCGATCGCGCAGAACGGCAAGCACCTCGGTCAGCCGCTGCGTCTCCTCCGCACTGACATAGACCGCCAGCGACTGCTCGGCTTCCGCGACCCACCCGTCGACGCGCGGAATTTCCGCCTCGACCTCAGCCAGACGGTCCTGCATCTGCTTCAGCCGGATCGGATTCACGCGCTTCGCCGGCTTCTCCACAACCAGCGACTCCCGCACCGCGACCACAACCGGCGTATCGGCCACCGGCTCCGCGACAGCCAGCGTCGCTGCGGCCAGCTCATCCGCGCCGCCTTCCTTGCGCCACAGATAGTCCTCATAGTTGCCAGGATAGACATTCAGCCGCGAGCCGCGCGATGAATCGTCGAGGTTCTTCTCGATCTCAAACACCTTCTGCGCCAGGCCATCGATGAAGTACCGGTCGTGGGAGACGAAGATCACCGTTCCGTTGAACTTCCCGATCGCCTCCAGCAGGACGTCTTTGGCGCGCAGGTCCAGATGATTGGTCGGCTCGTCGAGCAGCAGGAAATTCGCCGGGCTGACGAGGATTCGCGCCAGCGCGTACCGGTTCCGTTCACCGCCGCTCAGCACGCCGAGCGGCTTGAAGACGTCGTCGCCGGAAAACAGGAAGCAGCCCAGCAGGCTGCGCAGGTCCTTCTCCGCAACCTTCGGCGCCACGCGCCCGATATCGTCCAGCATGCGCGCCGCCGGATCGAGCACCTTGTACTGATCCTGCGCGAAATACTCCACGGTGACGTTGTGCCCCAGTTTCAGCGTCCCCTCCGCCGGTGATTCCTGGCCGCTCAGCAGCCGGATCAGCGTCGATTTCCCGGCGCCATTCACACCGACCAGCGCAATGCGGTCCCCGCGGTCGATTGTGAAGTTCACGTCGTCGAGCACGCGCTTCTCCCCGTACTGCATCGAGAGGCCCGCAACGTCGACGACGTTCCTCCCCGAGGGCGCAGGTTGCGGGAAGGTGAAGTGCGGCACGGGCTCTTCCAGGGGAATCTCGATGCGCTCGATCTTTTCCAGTTCCTTGATGCGGCTCTGGACCTGCTTCGCCTTCGTCGCCTGATAACGAAAGCGGTTGATGAAGACCTCGAGATGCTCGATGCGTTCGCGCTGGTTCTTGTACGCCGCTTCGAGCTGCGCCCGCCGTTCCGCCTTCTGCGTCAGGTACTTTTCATAGTTGCCGTGGTAGACGTGCAGGCCCTTGTTCCAGATCTCGATGATCTTGTTGACGGTGACGTCGAGGAAATAGCGGTCGTGCGAGATGAGGATATAGCCGTTGGGCCAGGTACTGAGGTAGTTCTCGAGCCAGTTGCGCGTTTCGAGGTCGAGGTGGTTCGTCGGCTCGTCCAGCAGAAGCAAATCCGGCTTTTCCAGCAGCAGTTTGGCGAGAGCGATACGCATCTGCCATCCACCGGAAAACTCTTCGGTGCGCCGCCCCCAGTCTTCCTTACCGAAACCGAGCCCCGTCAGCACACCGCCTACCTGCGCGTCCAGCGCATAGACATCGTGGTGGCGGAGCCGGCCTTCGACATGACTGTAGCGATCCGCGGCCGCCTCGTACTCTCTGCTCGCCGGATCCAGCTCCGCCAGCGCATGCGCCAGCTTCTCGAACTCCTGCTCCATGCCGCGCAACTCATCGAAAACGCTGAGGCACTCCTCGAAGACCGTGCGCCCGCTGAGCGCCAGACCATCCTGGGGCAGGTAGCCGATCGTCATCCCCTTCATGCGCTGCATGGAGCCGTAGTCGAGCGACTCCATGCCGCCCAGCACCTTCATCAGCGTCGACTTGCCGGCGCCATTGGCTCCCACGAGTGCGGTCTTCTCGTTGGGAGTAATCAGCCAGTCAGCATTTTCAAACAGAAGTCGCGGGCCGAAGCGCTTGCCCGCGCCGGAGAGCTGCAGCATAGCTTCATTTTACCGGGCCGTGACCTCCCCTGTTCCACCGGCTGCCCTGCGTGTGCGCGCAGCGAAGCGGGGCCTCGGGGTTGCCGCAAATCCGCACGTTCAGCGACGGCGTTTTTTAGTTTGCTCTTTAGAGTTCGCGCGACTAAATTTAGTTCGGCATGCTAACAATGTGAGCCGCGTGCCAGTTCAGGACGCCTCGATCAGGAATCAGGATTCTCCATGAAGAAGTCATCTCATCCCGCAGTGCCTGCGCGTAAAGGTGCGCTGCCAGCCTATAAGAACCCTGCGTTGGCATCCGCGCGCCGCGTCAGCGATCTGCTCTCCCGCATGACCCTCGAAGAGAAGGCCGCGCAGATGCTTTGCGTGTGGCAGGAGAAGGCGCAGAAGCTGGTCGACGAGAAAGGTGACTTCGACCTCGCGAAGGCGAAGAAGGCCTTCCGCGACCGCCGTGGCCTCGGCCAGGTGGGCCGGCCCTCCGATGCCGGGGGCGGCAAAAAGGCGCGCGGCATGGCCGAACTGACGAATGCCATCCAGAAGTTCTTCCTCGAGAATTCGCGCCTCGGCATTCCCGTCCTGTTTCACGAGGAGTGCCTCCACGGCCACGCCGCGCCCGACGGCACCAGCTTCCCGCAACCCATCGCGCTGGGCGCGACCTTCAACCCCGAGCTCGTCGAACAGCTCTTCACAATGACGGCGCTCGAGGCTCGTCTTCGCGGCGCGCATCACGCTCTCACCCCCGTCGTCGACGTCGCCCGTGAACCGCGCTGGGGCCGCGTCGAGGAAACCTACGGTGAAGATCCGTACCTCGTCTCGCGCCTGGGTATCGCCGCCGTCCGCGGCTTCCAGGGCGAGCGCAATTTCCGCGACAAAAAACACATCCTCGCCACACTGAAGCACTTCGTCGGCCACGGGCAGCCGGAATCCGGGATGAACTGCGCACCGGCCAACGTCTCCGAGCGCGTCCTGCGCGAAACCTTTCTTTACACCTTCAAAGAGGCGCTCCGCGAGGCTCAGGCCGTCACCATCATGGCCTCCTACAACGAAGTCGACGGCATCCCCTCCCACGCCAACAAGTGGCTCCTGAAAGACGTTCTCCGCAAGGAGATGGGCTTCAAGGGGTTCATCGTTTCCGACTACTACGCGATCTGGGAACTGGGCTATCGGCCCGACACGCACGGCCACTTCGTCGCCAAAGACAAAAGGGAATCCGCCGCGCTTGCCGTCCACGCCGGCGTCAACATTGAGCTCCCCGACCCGGACTGCTACCTTTACCTCGTCGAGTTGGTGAAGAAAGGCGTCCTCAAAGAGTCCCAGCTCGACGTACTCGTCGCGCCCATGCTCTTCTGGAAATTCGAAATGGGCCTCTTCGACGATCCCTACGTGGATCCCCAGGAAGCCGATCGGGTTGTTGGCTCCGCGCCGCATATCGAGCTCGCGCGCACCGCCGCGCAGGAAGCCATCACGCTGCTCAAGAACGACAACGGCATCGCTCCGCTGGATCTCACCAAAATCAAAACCATCGCCGTCATCGGTCCCAACGCCAACCGCACGCTTCTCGGTGGCTACAGCGGCGTCCCGAAACACGAGGTCACTGTGCTCGAGGGGATCCGGAACCGCGTCGGCAATCGCGCCAAAGTCCTCTACAGCGAAGGCTGCAAAATCACCATCGGCGGATCGTGGAACATCGATCCGGTCGTCGCGTCCGACCCGGCTGAAGACCGCCGCCAGATCAAAGAAGCCGTCGAGGTCGCGAAGCAGGCCGACGTCATCGTCCTCGCCATCGGCGGCAATGAGCAGACCTCGCGCGAGGCCTGGAACCTGCAGCACATGGGCGACCGCACCAGCCTCGACCTCATCGGGCGTCAGGACGAGCTCGTTGAAGCCATGGCCGCTCTGGGCAAGCCTATCGTCGCGTTTCTCTTCAACGGACGGCCGTTGTCGATCAACCACCTCATCGCCCATGTTCCCGCCATCTTCGAGTGCTGGTACCTCGGCCAGGAGACCGGCCACGCCGTCGCCGATGTTCTTTTCGGCGACGTCAGTCCGGGTGGCAAGCTCCCCATCAGCTTCCCGCGTTCGGCCGGGCACCTGCCGGTTTTCTATGACTACAAGCCCTCGGCGCGCCGTGGCTATCTTTTCGACGACGTCTCACCGCTCTTCGCCTTTGGCTACGGTCTCAGCTACACGACCTTCCAGCTGACGAACCCGCGCCTGACGAAGAAGAAAATCACCACCAAGGGCACGACACAAGTGAAGGTCGAGGTGACCAACACCGGCCAGCGCGCGGGCTCTGAAGTGGTCCAGCTATACATCCGCGATCTTGTCAGCTCCGTCACGCGGCCGATCAAAGAACTCAAGGGCTTCAGGAAGGTCTACCTCGAACCCGGCGAAACCACGACTGTCACGCTCGACATCGCGCCCAGCGCGCTCGCCTTCTTCGATGTGAACATGAAGCACGTGGTCGAGCCCGGCGACTTCTCCATCATGGTGGGGACATCGTCACGCGACGAAGACCTCGGGAAACTCACACTCACGGTTACGAAATAGCGCAAGCGTGCGCGGAACGCCAGAAAGAGACGGCGGCTATGATTCAGAAACTCTCCTTTGCAGAGAAGTTCGGCTACGGCCTGGGCGACATGGCCGCCAACTTCATCTTCCAGGCGATGCTCGCCCTGCAGCTCAGCTACTACACCGACACCTTTGGTCTCTCCGCCGCGCAGGCCGGCACGCTCTTCCTCGTCGTCGGCCTCGTCGCCGCTGCCTTCAATCCCGTCATGGGAGTCATCGCCGACCGCACCAGCACGCGCTGGGGCAAGTTCCGCCCGTGGCTCCTCTGGACCGCCCTCCCCTTCGGCATCATCGGCCTCCTCACCTTCACCACGCCCAGCCTCAGCACTACCGGCAAGCTTGTCTACGCCTGGATCACCTACCTTCTCCTGCGCCTCATCTACGCTGTCAACAACGTGCCCTATGCGTCGCTCACCGCTGTTCTCACCGGCGACCCCGACGAGCGCACCAGCATCGCCTCCTACCGCCAGATCTTCGCTAACACCGCCGGCTTCATCGTGCAGAGCCTTGCCATTCCCATGGTCGTCTTCTTCGGCCGCGGCAACGACGCGCGCGGCTACCAGATCACGATGGGCCTGCTGTCTGTCCTCAGCGTCTTCTTCTTCATCGTTGCCTTCTTCGCGACCAAAGAGAGGATCCAGCCCAATCCGCAGCAGCAGACCTCCCTGACGCAGGACCTCAAAGACCTCTTCAGCAATCGTCCGTGGATTGTGCTCTTCCTCGTCACGACGTTCTACTTCGCTGCCATCGCCATGCGCGGCGGCGTGATGCTGCCCTACTTCAAGTATCTCGCCGGCAACGAAAAGCTCTTCAGCTGGTTCAATGGATTCGGCCTCGCTTCTCTCATCGCGGGCGTCGCGGTCTCCACCGCGCTGACCCGGCGCATGGGCAAGCGTCCGCTCTTCATCCTGAGCATGACGCTCTCCGGCATTTTCAACCTCGCGGTGCTGGTCCTTCCCCCCACCGCGACCGTCGCCATCGTTGCCTCGGAAGTGCTCCGCCAGTTCGCCTACGGAACCTCCGGCCCGCTCATCTGGGCCATGATGGGCGACGTTGCCGACTACGGCGAGTGGAAGACGGGCCGCCGCGCCACGGGGACGGTAACAGCGGCGGTCGTTTTTGCTCTCTGGGTCGGGCTCGCCATCGGCGGCGCCATCGCCGGCTGGCTCTTCTCGTGGTACGGCTACGTCTCCAATGCGGTACAGACGGCGCGCGCCCTCGACGGCATCCGCCTCACCGCGGGCTTGTGGTCCGGGCTTTTCTTCTTTGCCACTGCGGCTTGTCTTTTCTTCTACCCAATCTCCCGCAAGCTCAACAAAAACATCTCCGACGAACTCGCCGGCCGCCGCCTGAACTTCGGGCCGCCCGCGTCTTCAACAGCACAGAAATAGATTCCGCAGGAGTTTCTCCGTGTACGTCAGAGCCGCAGCACTTTCCACGCTTCTCCTCGGCCTCGCCGCAGCCGCCCAGGCGCCCACCTCGCTCAAAGCCGCTTACCACGGCGACTTCTACATCGGCGTCGCGATCAACACGGCGCAGATCACCGGCCAGGATGCCCAGGGCGACGCCATCATTGAATCGCAGTTCGATTCCATCTCGCCTGAGAACTGCCTCAAGTGGGAGAACGTCCATCCCGAGCCCGGCAGGTACGACTTCACCATCCCCGACCAGTACGTCGCCTTCGGCCAGAAACACCACATGTTCATTGTCGGCCACAATCTCGTATGGCACAGCCAGGTTCCGGCGTGGGTCTTCCACGACGACAAAGGCAATTTACTCACACGCGATGCGCTGCTGGCCCGCATGAAGGAGCATATCGACACCGTCGTCGGCCGCTATAAGGGGCGCATCCAGAGCTGGGACGTCGTCAACGAAGCCCTCAACGAAGACGGCACTCTCCGCCAGTCCCTCTGGCACAAAATCATCGGCCCGGACTACATCGCCAAAGCCTTCGCGTACGCCCACGAAGCCGACCCCGCCGCCCAGCTCAACTACAACGACTACAACCTCGAATACGAAGCCAAACGCAACGGCGCCGTCCGCCTCGTCCAGCAGCTTCAGGCTCAGGGGATTCCCATCTCCGCGGTCGGTATCCAGGAGCACGACAGCCTCGACGCACCGACCCTCGGTCAGATCGACGACAGCATCGACGCGTTTGGCAAACTCGGAGTCAAAGTCGCCATCTCCGAGCTGGACGTCGACGTTCTGCCTCGCGCCACGCGCCAGCAAACCGCCGATATCTCCGTTCGAGCCGCGCAGAACCCCGCGCTCAACCCCTGGCCCGATGGCCTGCCCGAGTCCATCGAGCAACAGCTCGCGAAGCGGTACGCGGATCTCTTCGCCGTCTATCTGAAGCATCGTGGCGTCATCAACCGCGTCACCTTCTGGGGCGTGACCGACGCCCAATCCTGGAAGAACAACTGGCCTGTTCCCGGGCG
>DATJNE010000233.1:0-15687 GCA_035508305.1 Acidobacteriaceae bacterium
GCGGCTCAGCGGTTGAAGGGATACTCCTGGATCCAGTGGAAGCCGCGGCTGACGAGGAGGAACTGGCTGCGGTCCTGCAGGCGAAGCTGGATGTGGGTGGCGTGGCCGTCGACGGGGCCGTCGAGAATGAGCTGGCCGGGAGCGGGGCGGGCGAAGGTGAAGGTAAGCTTTGGAGCGCTGCCGCCGTGGCGCTGGGTGAAGGCGAGGGTGTTCTTCTTCGTGTCGGTGGAGACGCCGTAGTAGGTGGGTGTGTCGCTCATGGAGTAGACCACGCCGAAGTTGAAGCGCTCAAACACGACGCGGCGCCAGCGGGCAGCGTCCGTGAGGAGCGGCGGGCGCGGCTGGCCGTCGACGCTGAACTGCTCGACATTCCAGATGCCGTAGAGAGCGGGTTTGGCGAGGCCAGGGCCGTAGGTCTTCCAACCCATGCGGTCGCCGTAGACGTTCATGCCGATCAGCCACAAAGCGTAGAAGGCGCCGAGAGCGAGCGCGACGCGGTTGGCGCGCCGGGAACGGAAGAGCGGGGTGCGCGCGGCCGGCGCGGCGTGGCGATTGAGCAGGAAGAAATTCGTGAGGCGCTGAAAGTCCGGGGCAAGGAGGAAGAGCGACAGCAGGATGAGGTGGAAGGAGAGCAGCTTGACCGGGACGTCGTAGGTCATGTTGAGGGTGAAGACGTAGCTCATGTCGGCGAGGGAGAAGAGAGCGCCGAGGGTGATGGTGCGCGGGAAGAGGAGGAACAGGCCGCCGAGGACTTCCAGACAGCCGGCGAAGATTTCGTAGGGCTGGGAAGCGCCGACCGAGGACCAGAGCACCCCCATGGGGGAGAAGTTGCCGTAAGGCTCGAGGAGGGTGACGAGGTTGGGGAAGGACATCTGCAGGGGAACGGCTTTGGCGAAGCCGTAGACGAGCATCTGGCCGGCCAGAGCAAAGCGGACGAAGAGGACGAACCATCGGCGCAGGGCGGGGTAGCTGGTGCGGCGGCGATCGAGGACGGACCAGACGGCGGTGGCGGCCAGGGAGACGCCAAAGAGGCAGAACATCAGGACGAAGTCGACGGTTTTGTCGCCGCTGCCGCTGCCGGTGAAGACGAGGGCGGCTTCGTGGTGGAAGATGCGCGTTGCGGTGAAGGTGACGATCTCGCGCCAGGGCGGGATGGAGGAGGGGTCGGGGAAATCGTAGCGGGGATTGGAGAGCAGGGTGGTGAGGATCTGCGTGGAGAGGCAGTAGGCGCCGAAGTAGACGAAGCAGAAGCGGAAGGCGATGCGGATGGGGAGCGACCAGGCGGGGGCGGCGGTTTCGGTTGCGGGCGGATCGACGAGAGCGGGCGAAGCCAGGGCGCACCTCCGACGCGAGGGGATCGGGAACCGGGAAGCGGAACTGGAGAATGATGCCGGAAATGGCGCGGCTGCGCAAATGCGCGGCGATCAGGAAACGGGCAGTTCGACGCGGAAGAGGGTGTGGAAGCCGGAAGCGAGGAGTCCGCTTTCGACCGCGATGTGGCCGCCGTTCTTCTCGACGAGGTCTTTGCTGACCCAGAGGCCGATGCCGGTACCGACGTCGGATTTGGTGGTGAAGAAAGGATCGAAGATGCGGGGCAGATTCTCCGGCGGGATGCCAGCGCCGTTGTCGAGGATGGCGATGGAAGCCATGGCGCCATGGAGTGCGGTCTCGATGCGGACGCGGCCGCCGGAGTCGGGGAGCGCGTCGCAGGCATTGGAGACGAGGTTGGTGAGAATCTGGCGGAGGTCGTCGGCGGGAATGGGAAGGCTGAAGTCGGGACCGGCGGAGACGCAGATTTCGGCGCTGCGAGCGGCGCAGCGGGGCTGAAACAGGGCGACCACGGAGTCGATGACTTCGGCGACGCTGACGGGACCGGGAGCGGAACGGGAGCGCACGAAAGTGAGGGTGCGGCGGGCGATGGCGCCCAGGCGGGCCAGTTCCTGATCGGCGCGCAGGAGATAGTCGCTGGTCTCGGGGGCGAGATGCGGATCGGACCGGGCGAGATAGATGAGGTTGGTGACGGCTTCCAGGGGGTTGTTGACCTCGTGGGCGATAGTCGCGGAGAGGCGGCCGATGGCGGCCAGTTTCTCCGAACGGACGAGGGCGAGTTCGGCGTTCTTGCGATCGGTGATGTCGATGGTGACGCCGTGCCAGATGCGGGGATTGGCGGCGGACGGGGTGCCGCGGGTCTCGAGCCAGTGCAGTTCGCCGTTGGGCCAGCGGACGCGAAATTCGGCGCGGAAGGTCTGGCCGGCGGAGGTCGCGGCTTCGACGGTGCGCAGGACGCGGGCGCGATCTTCTTCGAGGATGAAGTTGGTCCAGTCGTCGGAGACGCTGCTGGAGGAGAAGGGACGGCCGAAGATTTCCGAACCGCCCTCGGCCCACTCGATGCGGCCTTCATCGGCGTTGTGCATCCACGCGGCGAAGTTGCTGGCCTGCTGGGCCTCCACCAGGGCATTGGTGCGGACGCGGAGAGAAGCGAGGGCGGCGCGCAGATCGCTGCTGGTGGTGCGCTGCCGGTCGCATACGAACGCGATGAGGAAGCCGATGGCGAGGATAACCGCGCTGTAAAGAACAGACTGGGCGCTGAGGGAAAAGAAGTGATGGCGGGCGAGGGCCAGGTGGTTAAAGGTGAGGGCGGTGAGGACAACGGAGAGGATTCCCGGGCCCAGACCGGTGAAGAGCGTGATACCGGCGACAAAGACGAAGTTGAGCGCAAGCGGGGTTCCGTGCAGGGCGGGGGTGCGAATGCTGAAGACCACGCCGATCCAGGGAAGAAGAACGGAGGCGAGATAGCCGCAGATTTTTACCAGCAGACGAGAGCGGCGGGAGGCGCCGGGGCGGGAGTGGGTGGTCAAATTGCGGCCTCGTACAAGCGATCGCCTGCCGGAAGAAGGCAAAAGGGGTGGGGACATCCGGGGGGCGATTTGATGACAGGATACACAAGTGGTAATGAGGCTGGACGGGAGGGGATCAGCGAAGGGAGGGGCGGCCACTGTTGGCGGGGACGGAGCCGGCAGAAGCGGCCCATTACCAGGGTAATCGAATTTTCAAGTTATCGAAAAACATGACTGGAAGGCCATCACCGATGGGCAACTTCTCTTCGCGAGACGCGTCTATAATCTCGCCCAACTGCGAGATACGAAGCGGAGTGTGGCTCTTTTTTCGGGTCGGCAATCCTCGGGCGTGCGACGCCGAGACCTCCGGTGCATCGGGGAGTCCAGCGCGAGCTTCACGCATCTCCTGATTCGCTCTGCGCTGCTGCCTGGCCTCTCGCACGAAGGAGGTCTGCGAAATGAGAAATCGTTTGTCTCACCCCGCCTGGTCAGTTCTTCTGGTTCCGGTCGTAGGCATGACCCTGATCGGATGCGGCAATACGAGTAACCCGTCGACCACGACAACGCCAACCGCTGACAGCGTGCCTGTATCCCTTACGATGACCGACGATCCACCGGCGGGGGTCGATGTTCTTTTCTTCCAGGTGAGTCTGACGGCGGCAACGCTGACGCCGGCATCGGGTTCGACGGCGACATCGCCGGTTTCTTTGCTGAGCAACAATGCGCCGATCCAGATCGACGTGACGCAGCTGCAGGCTCTGTCGGCCTTCCTGAGCACGGCAAATGTGGCCGCGGGCACCTACGACAGCCTGAGCCTGACCTTCGCGAGCCCGCAGCTGGTGATCTTCAACCAGTCGGACACGGCGATGGCCAGCACCTGCGCGGTCGGCACGGTTTGCCAGCTGACACCGACGCTCGACAATTCCGCGACGGTGAGTTTCTCGTCGGCGCCGTTCCCCCTGACGGTGAGCAGCAGCACGCCGCTGGGTCTGCTGGTGGATTTTCATCTGAACACGGTAATCCAGTCCGATCTGTCGGTGAATCTGGGAGCAACCAACGGAATCACGGTGGGACAGCTGCCTGCAGCGCCGATGCATCCGCAGTTCGGATCGGTGACCGGCGAAGTGGAGACCGTAACGGCCGGGTCGACTCAGTTCACGATGCTGACGCAGTGGGGACGGACCTTCACGGTGGACACGAGCAGCAGCACGACGTTCAGCGGCTTCCCGAGCAGCGCATGCACAACGGCGGGGATCGGCTGCGTCGCGCAGGGGCAGGTCGTGCAGGTGCAGGTGACGGGCGTGGGGAGCGGGGGAGTTCTCGACGCCGGTCAGGTGACGTATGTACAGGCGGCGGGCACGCAGACGGTGGAAGGAACGATTCTCGGCGTGCAGGCTCCAGCGGCCACGAACACAAATGCTGCCTGGTCGGTGAAGATGCTGCTGCATCGCGATGCGATGGCGAGCAGCGGGCTGCCCCTGGGAGGCATCGCCACGGTGACGATTGCCAGCGGCGCGACCTGGTCGATCGACAACAACGGATTCACGCTGCCGGCGGGGCTGACATTCACGAGTCCCACGAACCTGACGGTGGGGCAGAACGTGCAGGTTGTTGTGGAAGCGGGAACGCTGGGGTCGGCGAGCACTCCTGCGGTGAGCCCGGGCATGTGGGGACCGCCGCCGGGGATCACATTCACGACCAACAGCGTGGAGCTGGAGCCGAGCCAGGTGACCGCGACGATCACCGCGATCGATGCGAGCGCCGACAGCTTCTCGCTGGGGTTCAACTTCGCGTTTTTCCCATGGGTTCCGCCGAGCGCGGCCATGGTGACGCTGTTCAACGTGGAGACGACATCGCAGACGACCTACGACGGCTTCACCACGGACAGCTTCTCCGGACTGGCGCAAAACGATATCGTATCGGTGAACGGGTGGGTTTTTCCCCCCCCGGCAAGTGCCGGGGGAACGCCGCAACTGGCGGCGCAGAACGTGGTTCTGCACGCGAACGGGTGGTTCTGAAGACAGGGGGGCGGCCGGTCAGAACCGGCCGTCCTGGTTTTCGAGATTCCAGAAAGCGGACGTAAGGCCGGCGTTGCGGAAAATTTCCTGGGCTTCGGCGACGCTCCACTTGTGCCAGTCGTAGTTGGCGTGCGTGCCATACCAGCGGTTGGCGAGAGCAGCGACCTGATGGAGGGGGACCGACTCGCCGCGCGGCAGAGCGTGGCGGCTGCACCAGCGCGCGATCTCATCGGCATTGCGAAAGGGGAGAACCAGAGAGCAGTGCTCGTGCACATTATCCCAGGCGCGAGCGGGGCGAATGGCAAAGTGGACGAGGATGTGCTGGAAGCCGGCGGGCTGACCGTCGCGCACGGGGATGATGATGGGATCGCTTTCCGCACCATAGCGCGAGTGGAGACGAACATCGCCGCCTACCAGGGTCGCGACGCCAAAGGCGCACCAGATGCAGGGCGCCCACCAGCTGCGGCTGCGGCCCTCAATCCAGTTGAGGGTGGGAGTGAGAGAGAAAGGATGCACCACCCAGGGCGAAGCACGCTGGGGATGCAGGACGACACCATGCATCTCGGCGAGCGCGCCGAGGAGATGATCCACGTCGGCAGGAGTCGCGCGGAAACGGTCGGCCAGCTCCAGGTTCGTGGGACAGGCGCCGTCGCGAATGAGGCCCTGGATGATTTCGTAATGCAGACGGGCTAAGGCGAGATGGCTGCTCATCGTCTCCTGTTTCGGTGCATGCATACTACGGTGGAGCCATTCCGGGGGGCGCGATCTGCGCGGTCGAGCGGCCTAACCCCGCGGCGTGGGATGACACTCTAGCCGTTCACATTGTGCCACTGCCCGGAGTGCGCGGAGGCGAAAATCGCGTCGATCACGGCCATGTTGGCAATGGCTTCTTCGAGGGATACAGGAACTGGCGTGCCTTCGAGGATGGCGCGAGAGAAGGCGTCGCCCTGGAGGGTGTACTGGTCGACGACGGGGAAGGTCTCCGTGACGATGCGCGAGCCTGTGAGATCGCTGCCATCGTCGACGAAGATACGGGTGGGGCGGTCGGGCGGGGCGTTGAAGGGGATTTCGATCTCGATGCGGCCTTTGGCGCCGAAGAATTGCACGCGCTGCCAGGGGACGAGCTGCGTGCTGCAGGTGAAGATCGCCTGGCCGGAGGGGAAATCGAGAATGGATGCGGTGAGGCGATCGCAGCCGAGCTGCGGATCGCGGTCGATCAGGCCGCAGACGCGGGCCGGCTCCGCGGCGAAGGCGTAGCGCGCCGAATGGATGCAGTAGCAGCCGATGTCATAGAGCGCGCCGCCGCCGGTTTCCGGCTGATTGCGGATATTGGCCGGGTCGACGTTGAAGTAGCTGAAAAAGGCGGCGACGGAGCGAAGGGCGCCGATGCGGCCCTCGTCGATCAGGGCGCGGGTGCGGAGCCATTGCGGGTGGCAGCGGATCATGAAGGCTTCGCCGATGAGGACGCCGGTGCGCTCGCGCACGGCGAGCAGGGTGCGGGCCTCTGCGGCGCTCATGGCGATTGGCTTTTCGCAGAGGACGTGCTTGCCGGCGTCGGCGGCGCGGATGGTCCAGGGGACGTGGAGCTGATTGGGAAGCGGGTTGTAGATGGCGTCGATGTTCGGGTCGGCGAGGAGCTCTTCATAGGAGCCGTACACGGCGGGGACGTCGAGAGACGCCGCGACAGCACGCGCGCGGGCGAGATCGCGGGAGGCGATGGCCGCGACCGTGGAGAACTGGCCGCGCTGCATGGCGGGAATGACTTTCTTGACACCGATGTTGGCGGTGGAAAGGACGCCCCAGCGAATCTTTGTCATGAGGACAGGGTACAAGAGGAGCATCCGGGTATCAGGGCACCGGCTGCAGCAGGCATCGCGCTCGCTCGTGGCCCCGGTTGCGCACCGGCGCCGGCGATCCTGATCACCCGGCCGATCCGTGCAACCTGTAACCTTACGCTGTACCCTGACGTATGCCCGTTCCCGCTTCCGAAGCCCGCATCGTGCTCACCACCGTCGGCTCGCGCGATGAAGCCGAGGAGATTTCGCGCTCACTGGTCGACGACCGCCTTGCCGCGTGCGTGAACATCGTTCCGGGCCTTGCGTCGATTTACCGCTGGAAAGGCGAGGTCGAGACGGCATCGGAATTTCTGCTCATCATCAAGACGGCCGCCGCCAACCTCGATCACCTGGAAACCGCGCTGCGGCGTTTGCACTCGTATGAGGTTTCCGAATTCCTGGTGCTCACGCCCGAGTGTGCAAGCAAGCCTTACCTCGACTGGCTCCTCCTGGAGACGTCCAGCCGTCGCTGATGGCTATCGAAAGAGAAGTTTTTCGCGGACAACGAAAGACCGGGGAATGCGCATCCCAAAAGAATTGCCTTGGTTCTGCCAATATCCTGGTTCTTTCGTACGTCATGTCATCGGCAAAGGAAGAGAATCCGCGCCGCGTCGAAGTCGACCGCTTCATTCTGGATGAGATCGACAGTGTCCCGCACATCGAGGCGCTTCTCATCCTGTGGAATCATCGTCCCAAACCATGGACGGTGGATGCACTGGCGGCTCTCCTTTATCTGCCGGAAGAGCGCACGCGCCAGGTCCTCGAGGACCTGAGACAGCGTTCGCTTGTCGCATCCGTTGAAAACGGCAGCACCTATAATCCAGGTCATCCTCGGGATCATCTGATGGAAGATGTAGACCGGACGTGGCGCCGTGAGCTCGTCCGGCTCTCCAACCTGATTCACTCCAAAGCGTCGCCAGCGGTGCGCGAGTTCGCCCGCGCCTTCCGATTCAAGAAAGACCAGCCATGAACGCTCTCGCCCCCGCCGTTTACCTTCTCGGTTTTTTGGTCACCCTGGCCTGCGGACTGCTGCTCTTCCGCGCTTATTCGGCCGTCGGCAAGCGCCTGCTGCTGTGGAGCGCCCTCTGCTTCTGCGGGCTCGCTCTCTCCAACCTTCTCGTCTTCGTCGACCTGGTGCTTCTGCCCAATGTCGATCTTTATCCCCTGCGCCTGATCACGGCCGCGGCCTCCATGCTGATCCTGCTCTACGGGCTCATCTGGGAGGGCCAACAATGATGCACCGCCTCCTCTTTGAAGGTTTTCTCGAAGGCGTGGTGGCGACCACGTCGCTGGCCGCGGGTCTCTTCTTTCTTCGCTTCTGGCGCGATACGCGGGACTCGCTGTTCGCGGCCTTTGCCGTCGCCTTTTTCATCGAGGGCATCAACCGCTGCGTGCGCATCTTTTTTCTGAATCCCAGCGAGGCGAGTCCCTGGGTCTTCCTCGTGCGGGCCTTTGCGTTTCTCATCATCCTCGCCGGCATCGTCGGCAAGAACCGGAGATCGAGCGCGGGATAAGCAGGATGGGCCTGCGCGCCCGGCGCCGATGTTTTGACTCTCTCGCCGGAAAACACAAAAGGCGCGAGCCCGGCTCACGCCTTCCATGCAACGCCCGCCTTCGATCCTGGCCGGCTAGTTCTCGTTGGCTCCGTGGCATTTCTTGTATTTCTTGCCCGAACCGCAGGGACAGGGGTCGTTGCGCCCGACCTTCTCGCCCACGCGCCTCTGCTGCGGCGCGGAAGAGGCGTCGCCGCCGCCCGCCATGCGCGCATGTTCCAGCTCCTTTTGCTTCTTGCGCTGGAACTCCTTCTCGAGATCGTCGATGGTCGTCGAGGGCTTGCGCGCCGGCGGCAAAGGAATCGGCGCAGCACCCGGCAGGCGGTGGCCGTTGCCGTCGCCGTTCGCGCGATCCGCAGAGGCCACGGTGGGCGCCGCCGGAACCGCCGTGCGCGGCCGCGCCGCAATCTCCACCGGCTGCCCGTCCGGTCCGACGATGCGCATCAGGAAGAGGAAGCGCACCGTGTCTTCCTGGAACCGCTCCATCATCCCCTCGAACATCGAGAAGGACTCTTTCTTGTATTCGACCAGCGGATCCAGCTGTGCGTACCCGCGCAGCCCGATACCTTCCTTCAGGTGGTCCATGCTCAGCAGGTGATCCTTCCACAGCCCATCAATCACGCTGAGCATGATCATCCGCTCGTGGAAGCGCATCTGCTGGTCGCCGATGAGCTGTTCCTTGGCCTCGTACTTCGCCTTCAGCCGTTCGAAGATCGCCTCGCCCAGCTCGTGCCGGGTGGTCTCGGAGGGTTTCACGCCTTCGGCATCGAGATCGAAACCGAAGTGCGCGAGCAGTTTCTCCTTCAGCCCCTTCACGTCCCACTGATCCGGGTGCACGCGCTCGTTGGCGAACTCGTCGAGCAGATTGCTCATGATATTGGGAACGTAATCCTCGACGATCAGTTCCTTCTGATCCAGGCCCTCCAGCAGCTGGCGCCGCAATCCATAAACGGCCTCGCGCTGTTTGTTCATCACGTCGTCGTATTCGAGGAGGTGTTTGCGGGCCTCGAAGTTCTGGCTCTCGACCGCCTTCTGCGCGGCTTCAATGCGGTTGGAGATCATCTTCGACTCGATGGGCATCCCTTCTTCCATGCCCATCTTCTGCAGCAGGGTGGAAACCCACTCGCGCGCAAAGATGCGCATCAGGTCGTCTTCGAGGGATAAGTAGAAGCGCGATGCTCCGGGATCGCCCTGGCGCCCGGCGCGGCCGCGCAGCTGGTTATCGATGCGGCGCGACTCGTGCCGCTCGGTGCCGAGGATGAACAGGCCGCCCGCGCCAATCACCTGCTCATGCTCTTTCCCGGCCGTACCGGCGTGCCCCTGATAGACGCGATCCCAGTTCTCCTGGCTGGTCTCGTACTCCTGGCCCTGGTAGTAGAAGCGCAGCATGCCCGCCGGCGCGGAAGGATTGATGGCGCCTTCGGCCGGCGAAATCGCGCGCGCCATCGACTTCTTCACCAGCTCCTGGCGGGCGACAAAATCCGCGTTGCCGCCGAGCAGAATATCCGTGCCGCGTCCGGCCATGTTGGTGGCGATGGTCACCATCCCCAGCCGGCCCGCCTGGGCCACAATCTCCGCTTCGCGCTCGTGATACTTCGCGTTCAGCACGACGTGCCGCACGCCCTTGCGCGCCAGAATCTGCGAAAGCAGTTCGCTTTTTTCGATCGAGGTGGTGCCGACCAGCACCGGCTGCTGATTCTCGTGCAGCTTCGCAATCTCGTCCGCCACGGCGTAGTACTTCTCTTTCGAGGTGCGGAAAACGACGTCGGGGTTCTCGATGCGCAGCAGGGGCTTGTTCGTGGGAATCACGACGATGTCCAGCTTGTAGATCTCGCCGAACTCCGAGGCTTCCGTCTCCGCCGTGCCCGTCATGCCGGCCAGCTTTTTGTACAGGCGGAAATAATTCTGGAAGGTGATGGTCGCCAGCGTCTGATCTTCGCGGCGGATGTTCACGCCCTCTTTGGCTTCGACTGCCTGGTGCAGACCGTCGGACCAGCGCCGCCCCGGCATCAGGCGCCCGGTGAACTCGTCGACGATGATGACCTCGCCGTCCTTGACGACGTACTGCACGTCTTTCTTGTACAGCGAGTGCGCCTTGATGGCGGTTTCCACGTGGTGCTTCAGGTCCCAGTTCTCCGGATCGGCGATGTTGCCGATGCCCAGCAGGCCTTCGATCTTTTCCCAGCCCTCGTCGGTCACGCTGATCGTCTTGTGCTTCTCGTCGACGACGAAATCGCCGGTGAGGATCTTTTCTTCGGGACTTTTTTCGATCTCCTCGCCTTCTTCGAGCGAGGGAATGATGCGATTCACACGGGCGTATTTGTCCGTGGTCTGGTCTGTGGGGCCGGAGATGATGAGCGGCGTTCGCGCCTCGTCGATGAGGATCGAGTCCACCTCGTCGACGATGGCGTAAGAGTGGCCGCGCTGCACGCAGTCCTGCAGCTCGAACTTCATGTTGTCGCGCAGATAATCGAAGCCGAACTCGTTGTTGGTGCCGTAGGTGATGTCCGCGCCGTACGCGTTCCGCCGCTGGTTGTCGTCGAGGTCGTGGACGATCACGCCCACGGTCAGCCCGAGGAACTCGTAAATCTTACCCATCCATTCGGCGTCGCGCTTGGCCAGATAGTCGTTGACGGTGACGACGTGGACGCCGTGCCCGGCGAGCGCGTTCAGATAGACCGGCAGCGTGGCCACCAGGGTTTTGCCTTCGCCGGTTTTCATTTCGGCGATCTTGCCCTGGTGCAGCACCATGCCGCCCACCAGCTGCACGTCGAAATGCCGCATGTTCACGGCGCGCCATCCCGCTTCGCGCACCACCGCGAACGCTTCCGGCAGAATGTCGTTCAGCGCCTGCTTTTCGGCCTCGACGCGTGCTTCCTCATCGGTGATGCCTTCCAGCGCGGCCGCGATGCGGGCTCGGAATTCGGGCGTCTTCGCGCGCAGCTGCTCATCGCTCAGCGCCTTCGTTTGCGGCTCGAGCGCGTTGATCTCCGCCACGCGCGGCAGCAGGCGTTTCACCACCCGCTCGTTACTGGTCCCAAATACTTTTGTGAGAACGCTGGTTCCGATCAAAATGGATTCCTTTGGCAGTGCCTTGGGGCGCCTTCGCGCCTGGCATTCCCGTGTCAGCCCGGTAGACTGCCGTCCCAGGGGAACTTCTGTCTGTATTTTATTCGACGCGGCCCGATTGTGCGGACCCGCTTCCGGCGCTCAGAGCGTCTTCAGATACGCCTTCGCCCGTTCCAGCTCCGGAAAGAGCCGCTCCTCGGCCTGAAAGGCCGCCGGATGCACGCACCGCCGCCCGTTCTTCTGCCTCACAGGATGCTTCAAGTGCAGCATCTCGTGGTACATCAGATATTCGATGGCGTAACGCGGCGTTCCCCGCCGGTCGAAGACGCGGCTCACCATGATGGTGTTGTGCGCCGGATCGTAGTGGCCGAGCAGCCGCCGCGCCGTCACCTCACTCCACGTGAGCAGCGGCCGCCCCATGAGCCCGTGAAAATAGCGGCGGTTCAGCGTCTCGAAGACTTCCTCCAGGTCGTAGTGTTCGCCCCTGGGAGAGAGAATTTTCTTGCGCCCGCGCGTTTGCCGGATGCGCTCGCTCTGCCGCACGACCGCCTCGCTGGTGGTGAAACGCCGGTAGCGGTGCGCGTGCCCGTTGTCGATCGGCTTGCGGTAGAGCTTGGCCAGCAGGATGTGCGCGATGGCGCGCAGCACCGGTTCCGGCGCGCCCTCCAGCAGATCGGAAAGATTGACGCGGATGCGGCCCTCCCGCAGCCGGATCGTCGTGTTCAGCGAGGTGAACCGGTAGAAGCGAACCTCCATGGGCGGCATGGGAGCCCGCGGCCGGATCGCGCGATACTCCTCGGCGAACAAAGCGGAGAGTTGGGGAGTCACTACGATCCCGAATCTCGCATAGCCCGGCTCGGAAATCAAGATGCGCCTCAGGTTCTTTGGATCGCTGTGACCGATCTCTGGTTTCGGCTTCCGCCTCCGGCAACCCGTCACCCGCAACCGAGCTGCCTGTAATCTGTCATTATGCTTGCCACCGCCACCGAACGCCTGATTCGCCCGGCCCGCAACATCGAGGGCAGCCTCCGCCTGCCCGGCGATAAGAGTATCAGTCACCGTTACGCATTATTGGGCGGCCTGGCCGAAGGCATCACGCGTCTGTCGAATTTCTCCACCGGAGCCGACTGCGCCTCCTCTCTCGCCTGCGTCGAAGCCCTCGGCGCGCAGATTCGCCGTGACGGCGCCTCGGTCGAGATCAGCGGCGTCGCAGGGCATTTTCGCGCTCCCGGCGCGGCGCTCGACTGTGGCAACTCCGGCTCGACGATGCGCATGCTCTCCGGACTGCTGGCGGGCCAGTCGGGAACCTTCACTCTGATGGGCGACTCTTCCCTTTCACGTCGCCCCATGGAGCGGATCCGCAAGCCGCTCGCGGCCATGGGCGCGCACCTCGACCTCACCGACGGCCACGCGCCGATCGCCATTCACGGCGCACCCCTCAACGCCATCGACTACACCACGCCAATCCCCAGCGCTCAGGTGAAGACGGCGCTGCTGTTCGCGGGACTGCAGGCACAGGGCGAGACCACGGTTCGCGAATCGGTTCGCACGCGCGACCACGGCGAGCTGGCGCTGCGCGCCTTCGGAGCACACGTCGAGCGCAGCAAAGATTCCGTCTCCATCGCCGGCGGCCAGCCGCTGCACGCCATCGAGGCCACGGTGCCCGGCGACCTGTCCTCGGCCGCATTCTTCCTCTGCGCGGCTGCGCTCTTCCCCGGCTCCAATCTTCTCTTCGACGAACTGGGCCTGAACCCGACGCGCGCGACGCTGCTCGACGTGCTCACCGCGCTCGGCGCCCACATCGGCGTCCTCAATCTCGAGACAAAGAACGATGAGCTGGTCGGCACCGTCCAGGTCAACGCTCCGCCCGCAGGACTCATCGGCACGACGATCTCCGGCGCGCTTTCCGCGCAGCTGATCGACGAGCTGCCGGTGCTGGCGGCCATCGGCCCGTACACGCAGAACGGCATTCGGATTCGCGACGCCCGGGAGCTCCGCGTGAAGGAATCGGATCGCATCGCGCTGGTGGCGGCGAATCTGCGGGCCATGGGCGCCGAGGTGGAGGAGTTCGACGACGGCCTCGATGTCGCGGGCGGGCAACCTCTCCACGGAGCCACGATCGACTCCGGCGGCGATCACCGCATCGCCATGGCGTTCTCCATCGCCGCGTTGCGGGCAACCGGCGATACGCTTATCCGTGGCGCCGAGTCCGCAGCCATCTCATTCCCGGAATTCTTCGATCTTTTGGAGAGAGTGGTCGAGCGCTGACCCTACGTCCGGATGGCAGGTTCCGGAAGACAGCGCCCGGCCCTGGGTCTGGAACCCGCGGGATGCCTTACTGCACTGCCTTCAGAATGTCATCCAGCCGGTCCGGCGTGCCCTCCACCCGCTCCAGATGCGGAATCCGCAATCCCTCGTGATAATCCACCGCCACCGACCTGATCTGGTCGCGATCCTTCACCAGCAGCGTGATGGGATCACTTCCCTTCTCCGCCTTTTTGATCGCCTCACGCAGCTTGTCGGCCGTGTACACGTCGCCGTCCACCGCGAGCACCTGCATCCCGGG
Organism: Acidobacteriaceae bacterium; assembly: GCA_035508305.1. Lineage (GTDB taxonomy): Bacteria > Acidobacteriota > Terriglobia > Terriglobales > Acidobacteriaceae > Palsa-343. The sequence goes on from DATJNE010000233.1 coordinate 13,879, forward strand.
CACCAGCCCCGCTTTGAAGCCCACGCTGTCCCACCCCACGCTGCCCAGCATTCCGTCGCCCATCACGCTGAATCCGAGCGAGGTTGAAAAGCTGGTGCCGAAGCGCGGATTCTCCGCGGCGTGCCGCTCCCACGGCGCGATGGTGTCGTTGTAGACCAGCTTGTAGCCGCCCTGGGTGAAGCCTTCCTCCGGCACCTGCGGATGCAGATCGTAGACACGCGTCTTCAGGAAGGTCGCCCAGTCGTACGGCTGCACTTCGTTCAGCGCCTTCACGATGTCGTCGAAGGAATACGTGTCGGTGATGTAGCTGCCATTGTGGACGCCGTAGAACTCTTTCGCAAAATCGTCAAGCGACTTGCCACCGCCGCTCAGCTCGCGAATCTTTGTATCCGCGTCGAGCCAGATGAGCAGCCCTTCCTGGTAGTAGTCCTCTGTCCGCTGCCAGCTCACCCAGCTGATGGGCCGCCGCTGGTCCATGGTCGGCTGGTTCGTCGTATCCACCAACGGGCGCCAGTCGCGCCCCGCGCTGGCCTCGAAGCCGGCAGCGATGCCGGCCATCAGGTCGCGCGTCGCATCCTCCGAGCGCATGCCCGCGCGCGCCGCCAGCACATAGCCCCAGTACTGCGTCAGGCCTTCATACACCCACAGCAAATCGTCGCGCATGGGCACGTTGAAGTTGGGGGTCCACAGATCCGCCGGGCGCCGGAACTTTCCGTTCCACGAGTGCGTGTACTCATGCGAGAGCAGATCCACACCGCGCACCTGCGCGTTCCAGTCCGTAAAGTAGTTCGCGCGCGTGCCGTCCTCGCTCGACTGGTGATGCTCCAGGCCCTCGCCGCCCAGCACATCGGAGAGCATGAAGAGGAAATCGTAGTGATCGTAGTGGTGCGAGGCGAAGAGCTTCTGCGCCTGGATGGCCAGGTTCTTGTGCGCCTGGATTTCCTCCGGCGTCATCTCCAGGTCCTTCGGCTCATCGGCAACTACGTCGAGGTAAACCGGATTGTCCGGCCCCGTCGACAGGTCCACGCGCTTGAAATACTCACCCGCGATCAGCGGCGAATCCACCAGCTTGTTCAGCGGCGTGTCCTTGAAGTGCACCGTGCCGCCCTCCTGCGAACTGGTCTCCAGCGCGGTCGCAAACTTCCAGTCCGGCGGCAGCACTACGGTCGGCGCAAATTCGATATCGCGCGAAAAATGACCCGCCGGATACAAGACCACCGTGTTCCACGAGAGGTCGAGCATCTGGTGCGACATGGTCACGCGCCCGTCCTGGGGCCGGATGGGCGACAGATAATCGAAGTCCACATCGAGCGAAGTCACGCCCTTCGGCACATCGATGTGGAACGCATAGATATTCACCCGATCGCGCAACCAGGGAATGTCCTTGCCATCCGCCGTCACGAACAACCCTGCCACGGCCTGAATCGGCCCCGTCGGCGAATGGTTCCCGGGAATCCACTCCGGGTACAGCAGCGTCAGCTCGCCCATCTTCACCGGAATCCGCTCGTGCACATGCGCGACGCGATCGGTCAGATTGGTCAGATTCACATCGAGGGCAATCGTTCCCGGATACGCGGTATCGAGGGGCGCGGCGATCGGCGGCGGCATCGGCGCCGGCTGCGGCCCCCGAAAATCCTGGGCGAATCCGGTTGCAGTGAGGGCAAGAACAGCAGCGGAAAGGCAGCAAAACCGCATGGTTAGCACGTCGCTATGACTCCTCCGCCCATAATCGGCGATCCGCCAAATTCTACAGGACGAGAAAGACCGCTCGGGCGGCTGCGCCTCGCGCACGCAACTTTTCCCCAGCGA
>DATJNE010000234.1:0-30472 GCA_035508305.1 Acidobacteriaceae bacterium
GAAGCTGGTCGGGGAGAAAGGCTACTCGGCGCTGGAGCGGACGTGGGCACGGCCGACGCTGGACGTACACGGGATCGTCGGCGGGTTTATTGGCGCGGGGGCGAAGACGGTGATTCCGGCGAAGGCGACGGCGAAGGTGTCGATGCGGCTGGTGCCCGAGATGACGCCGGAGAAGGCCTTTGCGCAGTACAAGGCGTACGTGGAAAAGATAAAGCCGGAGGGCGTCACCGTCGAGGTGCGGCTGATCCACCGGGGCGAGCCGATCGTGATCGGAACGGACAATCCGTATGTGAAGGCGGCCACGAAGGCGCTGAAGAAGGTGTGGGGGAAAGACACGGTGTTCATCCGGTCGGGAGGATCGATCCCGATTGTGGGGGATTTCGAGAAGCACCTGAAAATCCCATCGGTGATGATGGGTTTCGGGCTGCCCGACGATGGACTGCACGCGCCGAACGAGAAGTTCCACATCGCGAATTTTTATCGCGGGATCGAAAGCCTGATTGAGTTCTTTGATGAAGCCGGTAGCCTGTAACGAGGCAGCGAACGGCGAGCGAACTGCGAGCGGACATCGAGCGGAAAGACGAGCGAGGCACGAAAATCTTCTGGAACAAAAGTGGGAAGCGGTCCTGGAGGAGCAGAAGGAAGAACCGCTTCCCGGCGAAGTGAGTCGGTGAAAAGACAGGCGCCGGCCGGTTGCCCGGTCGTCACCCGCTCGACTCAAACCTTCGGCTTCACGATCTCGGCCAGGCGCGGATCCTTCCACAGCCGCGCGAAGGCGGGATCGTTCCAGACGGTGGCCAGATCTTTAAAGTGCTGCTCCCTGGCCCGGCGTAGGTAGTCGAGCGCGCCTTCCACGTTGCCGCGCTTGATGTAGGCTTTCGCAATCATGAAGTCGACCATGGCGCGCTGTTCGGGGGTCTGGATCTGGGCGAAGACGCCTTCCCGGTCGGTGCTGTTGAGGATGTCGGCATCGAGCTCGAGAGCGCGAGCGTACTCGGTCATGGCGCGATCGATCTGCTTTTGTCCCATCCATGCCTCGGCGAGATTCAGGTGGGTCGCCGCTTTGGTTTCATCGAGGGCGAGGGCCTGCTTCAGGTAGCGGATGGATGGGCGGTACTTCTTTTGCAGGCAATAGACGGCGCCGAGGTTGTTCAGCGCGTCGACGTTGGCGGGATTGCGTTTCACGGCTTGGGCAAAATCGCGGCGCGCATGCTCCATGTCGCCCAGCTTCATCTCGGCGATGCCGAGTTTCACGTAGAGGGCGGAATCCGGGTTGGAGCGGACGGCGAGCAGGTACCAGTTCATCGCGGAGGCGTACTGTTCGCGGGCACGGGCGATATCGCCTTTGAGCTCATAGTTCTTCGCCAGTAGCTGGCGCGAGTCCGCCGTGGCGGTATTTGGCAGGAGTGCCTGCGCCGTCTGAGCGCGTACCACACCGGCGGGGAGAGCCAGGGTAGCGGCGGTGGCCAGCGACAGGAAGATGATCTTCATGCGACTACCTCCCGCGGAAGGTTGTGTGGGCAGTTGGGGAGCACTTCCGCATTGGTGCTGAGTAGACTCCGGCGGGGGGCCGCGCACAACGCTAGACCTGCTACCTGGAGGCAACCGCGCGTTACGCCAGTGGCTATGGCGGGCGATGACGGCAGCGGCGAGACTTATGGCCGGGGTGAAACGGCACGCGGCGGGCTCGGGGACGGCGGAGCGGGGGGTTAAATTCCGTTACATGCAGAGCTGCGGGAACGATGTGACGGTTAAGGAGGCAGCTTCTGTGCGCGGCGAGCGTATAACCAGCATAGAAAAACGACGGGCGGGAGCGGAGGAAGCCCGAAACCCGGGGAGCGGTACGGCGATGGCGGTAATCGAGCAGCCAGAACCGATGGGGCTGGAGACGTGGCGAGAGGAGCTGCGCGCGGTTCTGGAGTCGCGCCCGTTCCGCCAGGCGCCCACGTTGGCGCATCTGTTGCGCTATTTGTGCGAGAAGCTCTTCGCCGGGGAAAGCAGCCAGATCAAGGAGTATTCGATCGGGGTCGAGCTGTTCCGGCGCGGCGACGCCTTCGACCAGGAAACCGACTCCATCGTGCGCGTGGAGATGAACCGGCTGCGTAAGCGGCTGGCGGAGTACTACGCAGGCGAAGGCGCATCGCGCAAACTGCAGATCGTGATTCCGGTGGGGCAGTACGTGCCGAGTTTTGTGGCGAGTGCTGTTGACGCAGAGAAGAAGCCGGAAGACAAAGCGGCATCGCCCCCCCCGCCTCCGCAAACGGCAGCTCCGTGGTGGAGGCGACGCTGGGCCTGGGCGGCAGGGTTGCCGGTCGTCCTGCTCGCTGCAGGCGCTCTCTGGCTCGCGACGCATCCGAAACAACCCGGGCCACCGTCCCCCGCAACGGAGCCGCCGCCGCCGAGGGTGGCCGAGCCGCTGGTCGGGCCGCCGCCCGGCGACGAGGTGCGCATCCTGGCGGGCTCGACGCGGAGCTATGTGGATCACGCGGACAAGATGTGGAGCGCCGATGCGTGGTTCACGGGCGGGACGGCCGTGAAGAACGAGGTGCGCTACATCGCCCGCACGCTGGATCCGAGTTTTTATCACGCCAGCCGCGAAGGCCAGTTCCGATACGACATTCCGCTGAAGCGAGGCGTCTACGAGCTGCATTTGCACTTCGCCGAGACGGAGTACGGGCCGGAAAACACCGGCGTAGGCGGGGAAGGCAGCCGCCTGATGACGGTGCGCGCCAACGGGCAGCCGCTGCTGACGCACTTCGACGTGGTGGCCGATGCGGGAGGGGAGCGCATTGCCGACGACCGCGTTTTTCCCGGGCTGTCGCCGGCCGGCGACGGCAAGCTGCACCTGGAGTTTGCGGGCGAGAATGGCGCAAACGCGACCCTCTCGGCGATTGAGATTCTGCCCGGCATCGCGGCGCGGATGCGGCCGGTGCGAATGCTGGCGCGGGAGACGCCGTACTACTCCAACGACAGCCACTGGTGGGGCCCGGACAACGACTTCGACGGCGGGCAGCTGGCGTCGTATTCGGAACCGGTGCGCGGCACCGACGATCCGGAGCTGTACGAAACGGAGCGCTGGGGGAATTTCTCGTATGCGATCCCCGCCGCGCCGGGACGCTATACGGTGACTCTGCACTTTGCTGTGCGGCACCGCGGATGGGATCAGCCGCTGGAGCCGGGCACGCAGGAGACGGAGCGGGTCGAGCACATCTTCAATGTCTTCTGCAACGGCCGGGCGATTCTGGAGAACTTCGATCTGGCGAAGGAAGCGCGCGGCACGGACGTGGTGGTGCGCAGAGCGACGGGCCTGGAACCAAACGCGCAGGGCAAGCTGTTGCTGAGTTTCGTGCCGGTGAAGGGCTACGCATCGTTGACGGGAATTGAGGTGGTGGAAGAGTAAGGCAGGTCAGGGGAAGCGGCCGGGAGCGAAAAGGCAGCGAGCCAGCAAAGGACTTGGCGAAGACGAGGCTCGTTATTTGCCGTAGAGATCTTCTTCGGAGACGACGGAATCGGGGTTCTCGCTGCGGCTGGCGCGATGGGTGGCGGTGAACATGGAGCCGCGGGCGGGGACTACGGGAGCGAAGCTGGAGAAGCCGAGCGGGACAGCGATGTCGTCGTAGATCGATTCCATACCGCCGCGCAGCGTGTAGGTTTCATGCCAGAAGCCGGTGCCCCCGGAATCACGGAGAAAGTTCTTCCACCAGGCGCGGTGCGGCTCGGAGCGCGTCCACTTCAGCAGCGAATCCATATCGCGCCAGTACTGGCGCATGCCGGCATGCATGGGAAAGAGGGAGAAGACGAAGTTCTCGTGGCGAAGCAGGCCGTCGGGCCGGGCTTCCACGGATTGGGAGATTTTCGGGCCGAATCCGATCAGCGTTTTCAGGCCGGTGACGCGATTGACGCGCATGCCAAGGTAGACGACGACGAGGTCCGGATACGGGCTGAGGTCGACGGTGAGGCGGGTAACCGAGGTTGGCATGGGAAAACCTCCGCGTTCCCCGAGACTAGCAACTTCGGGGCTCAGGAGACATTACCACTCTGCGCCGGGAGGGTGAGCTTTGTTTGGTACCGGCGGGGAGAATTGGTAACCCGCGTCGTTGGCGGGGGGTCGCGCATCTGCTAATGTGGTACGTCGGGCAGGAACGAGGCGAAGGAAGAGAGAATCATGGCCAAGGCGGTCTGGAACGGGAAAGTCCTTGCAGAAAGTGACACTTACGAGACGGTGGAGGGGAATATCTACTTCCCTGAGAGCGCGGTGAATCGGGAGTATCTGCGGCCGAGCTCGACGACTTCGACCTGTCCGTGGAAGGGCCAGGCCCGGTATTACACCCTGCTGGTGGATGGGCAGGAGAATCAGGACGCCGCGTGGTACTACCCAAATCCCAATCCTGCCGCCCGTAACATCAAGAACCACATCGCTTTCTGGCGCGGCGTGGAGGTGGAGAAGTAGCCGGGAAGGGCAGAGATTGCAGGGGTTCGAGCTGAGGCGACCCGCGCGCGGCGGGTCGCCTTACTGTTTGTACCGAATTTGGTGCCATTCCCAGGCGCTGGCGATGATGGCGTCGAGGCTGGTGTGGCGTGGCTTCCAGCCGAGCTCGCGGCCGATTTTTTCTGAGCTGGCAATCAGAACGGCGGGATCCCCCGGGCGGCGGGGAACAACATCGACAGGGATTGGATGGCCGGTGACGCGACGGGCCGACTCGATGACTTCGCGAACGGAGAACCCGGCGCCGTTGCCGAGGTTGTAGATGAGTTGCTCTCTGTCTTCCAGCGCCTGATAGGCAAGCAGATGGGCCTCGGCGAGATCCTCGACGTGGATGTAGTCGCGAATGCAGGTGCCGTCGGGGGTCGGATAGTCGTCGCCGTAGATTTTGATTCTGTCGCGCCGGCCGCGCGCGACGTCGAGGACCAGGGGAATCAGATGGGATTCGGGTTCGTGCGCTTCGCCGCGGCCGGCCATGGCGCCGGCGACGTTGAAATAGCGCAGGCTGGCATAGCGGAGACCGTGTACTCGGTACATCCAGGAGAGCATTTTTTCCACCAGCAGCTTCGACTCGCCGTAGGGATTGGTCGGCCGAAGGGGTGCGTCTTCGGGAATGGGGGTTACATCGGGTTGGCCGTAAACGGCGGCTGTGGAAGAGAAAACAATCCTGTGGACGCCTGTGGAAATCATGGATTCCAGAAGGCTGAGGGAAGAAGCGGTATTGTTGCGGAAATAGACCTCCGGAACGCGCATGCTTTCGCCGGCCTCGATCAGCGCGGCGAGATGCATGACGCCGTCAAAACCGGAGGCAAGCAGATTTTCAAGGCGGGGCCGGTCGGCCAGATCGCCCTGGACGAGGCTGGCGCCCGCCGGAAGAAGATCGCGGGTCGAGTGGCAAAAATTGTCGTAGACAACGACCGTATGGCCCTGTCGGGCCAGAACGATAGCCACCATCCCCCCAATGTACCCAGCGCCGCCTGTGACCAGAATTCGCAAACTCCTCAGCCTCCCATCCGTTATGCTATTTGAGTCCCGGGTGCGTCTGAGATTTTATAATCCCTCGGGACACAGCCCTCGACTGTGGTAACCCGGACGAGGGTTCCAGCGCGAGGCTCGATCCGAGGAATCCGGCCGGGAAACGGCGGGTAAGGGCTTTGAAAAGAAGCCGCGAAAGAGCAGAGAAAGTGAACGAACGCGCCGCCGGCAGCGTCGTTCAGAGATAGCAAGACCCAAAATGGGCACGCTTCTGCCTCGTTCGTGTGACTGATGGGAGTAATCCACAATGGTACGCTCCAGTAACCTCTTGCGCGATCAGAAGTACCCGTAGGATGATCAAGATGGTAACCCAACGGGGACCGGCAACATCGCAGGAGGATTGTCTGTTCGTGGGGCAGGGCTGTCCGAATTTGGGTCAACGCGGGTGTGGTTCCCTGGTCATCAAAGTGCATGTAAAAACCCTGCACTGACCACAAAGAGTCGCAACTTCTTTTTTCAGGTGATGTTGGAGATACAGGGCAATGGCCACAGATAATTCCCTTAAGCGCGGAACGTTCGGACTCCTCCCGGAACCAGAGGGCCGGATGGGATCCTTCGGCATGAGCATGGTCATCAACGTGACCATCGCAGCATTGTTGCTCCTGCTGACCATCGCGCAGGTGCATCAGGTTCAGGAACACAAGTATCAGACGACGCAGCTGATCTTCCCCACGGAACAGCCGAAGCCCTACGTGCCGCCGGTGCCGAAGATGCACATTCTGCCGCCGCCGCCGGTGGTGAAGATCGATCAGCCCAGGATTGAGATGCCGAAGCCGGTTCCGCCGCCGCCGAAGATTGCGGAGATCAAGCTCCCGACGCCGGAAATGCCGAAGATGGAAGCGGCGCCGCCGAAGCGTTTCATGCCTCCGCCACAGCCGAAACTGGGAGCGTTCAAGAGCGAGACTCCGACAACGGTGGCCAATAACAGAAGCGCGCCGGCGGCGAAGATGGGCGGGTTCGGGGACCCGGAGGGCGTGAAGCCGAATCCCAGCGCAACTCGCCCGGCGACGGTTGCGTCTTTCGGATCGTTCAATGAGGCCCCCGGAGCGAAAGAGGGCGCGGGAGCGGCGCGACAGGGTGCGGTGCACGGCGCCGATTTCGGTTCCGGCGTTGCGAATGGGGTGCCGGGCGGACGGGACAAGAACGCGACGGTGGCCTCGGCCGGATTCGCCAACGGCGTACTGGGCGGAACCGGATCGCGGGACAGCCACGGCACGGTAGCGCGCGGGAGTTTCGGGGACAGCGTCTACGGATCGGCGCAGGCCCCCCAGGCGCGGCCGCAGGAACCCGTGGCGACGCCGATTGTGGTGCTGGCCAAGCCTCTGCCGGCGTACACTGCCGAGGCGCGCCAGCTGAAGATACAGGGCGATGTGACTTTGCAGGTTCGATTTTTAGCCAGCGGTCAGGTCCAGGTACTGAGGGTGATCGCCGGACTGGGGCATGGGCTGGATGAGCAGGCCAGGCTGGCGGCCGAGCGCATCCGCTTCAAGCCCGCAACACGCGACGGACAGCCGGTGGATCAGGTGAGCATCATCCATGTAACGTTCCAGATGGCATAAGGAAGACAGCTGTGGAAGAAGTTGCGGGGGAGCCCGTCGCTTCACGACGGCGGCGAACACAAGGCACGATCAGGAGTCATAAACCAATGCATCGTAAGATTCTGATTCTGGGCATGACATTGTTGCTGGGCGTTCCGGCGTCCCAGGCGAAAAAGCAGGAGGCCGGTCCCGCGAGCCTGCCCCTAACCCCGCAGCAGAAGCGGCTGGTTCAGGAGGCGATCGCCCGCGAGAAGGTGATCATCAGGCAGATCCAGAAGAGCACGCCGATCGTGCAGTCGTACATCCAGGATCTGCGCCCGGACACGAAGCTCTATCAGGTACCGGTATCCGATCAGTACATGATCGGCCGCGTGGATTTCGGCAAGGCGTTCAGCGCCGACGAGTACGCGCAGGCGGAGCGCAGCGAGCATCACGGCTGGTTCGCCGGGTCATTCCATTTCATGTCCGACCTGACCAAGGCGTTTCATCTGGAGAACTCGCCCACTGGTTTCATGGCGATGATGTTTATCGACCCGACCGGCTTCGACATGCAGCACTACGATTTTACGTTTGTGCGGCGTGAGTTCCTGGGGACGGTGCGCACATGGGTCTTCGATGTGCGGCCGAAGGAGAAAGGCACGGGGCGCTTCTTCGGGCGCATCTGGGTCGAGGATGAGGACGGCAACGTGGTGCGTTTCAACGGCACCTACATCAGCAATCCGAACGACGAGACCAACCACTATTTCCACTTCGACAGCTGGCGGATGAACGTGCAGCCCGGCGTCTGGGCGCCTGCGGCGATCTATATCGAAGACACGCTGCACAACGGTGTGGACCACGCGACCAGCTTCAAGGGTCAGACGACGTACTGGGGCTATTCGCTGAAGCTGCCCACCAAGGAATCTGACGCCGAGTCGATGGAGATTGAGAACGCGGAAGACCAGAGCGGCAACTCGACCGACGTGAGCCCGCTGCAGGCGGAGCGCGAGTGGATTTCCCAGGCGGAAAACAACGTGCTGGATCGGCTGACGCAGGCCGGTCTGGTGGCGCCGCCGAGCGACTTCGACAAACAGCTGGAACAGGTGGCGACCAACATCATCATCGGAAGCAATCTGCAGCTGCCCAGCGACATTCATTGCCGGGTGATTCTGACCACACCGCTGGAATCGCTCGCGGTGGGCAATACCATCCTGCTGAGCAAGGGTCTGATCGACACGCTGCCGGACGAAAACGCGCTGGCGGCGGTGATCGCCTTCCAACTGGCGCACATCGTGACCGGTCACCACATCGATACGCGCTATGCGTTCAACGACCGGCTGCTCTTCCCGGACACGTCGACCTTCCGGCGCATCACGATGAACCACTCGGTCCCCGACGACGATGAAGCGGCGAAGAAGGCCGTGGATCTGTACAACCACTCCATCTATGCGAGCAAGGCGGCCAGCGTGGGCCTGTTCTTCGAGCAGCTGGAAGCGCGGGAAAAAGATCTGCCTGCGCTGTTCACGCCGCGCCTGGGCGATCCGCTGATGCGGGCGGATGGGCAACCGTGGCTGGCCGGCCTGACGCACAACGCCCCCAAGCTGGACATGGACAACCTGCAGCAGATTGCGGCGCTGCCCCTGAACAGCCGCCTGAAGATCGATCCGTGGGACGACAAGGTCTTCATGATGAACGCCCGGCCTCCTGTGCTGCTGAACGCGCGGGACAAGATGCCGCTGGAAATCACGCCGGTGTACTTCCGGCTGCAGCGGTATTCCGATACCTCGCCGGCAGCGCCGGCGCCGGCCAACGCCACGCCGGCGGCGAGCAATACGGTGCCTCCGTCGGCCGATGCAGGAGCGCAGCAGCCTTCGGCAAGCGCGCAGGCGCAGCCGCAGGGGACGCCGCAGTAAATTCTGCTGGAAAGCAGAGCATTCTGCGGCTCGAACGATCGGGTCGCAGAACGGCGGGGTTCTTAGTTGAAAAAGGGTTAATAACGAATAAGAGATCAGGTTTCGCGGAGAGGTTGCAAGTTGCAGAATCGGAGAAAGACCGTGTTCAAGAAGATCGGCTTGATCGCATTCATTTTGTTTTCTGTCATTCCCGCAGCAGTGATGGCCCAGAACCCGGAGTCGGCGATCGGTGGGGAGGCGTCCATGTCGGCCGGCGTCGAGTTCTCGATGTTCAATCCCGACTGGGGATGCACAACCGGCACTCCACTGGGTTGCTCCGACGAACTGTACGGACCAGCCGCGCTCTTCGATTTCGACTTGCACCACAGATACGGCATCGAAGGCGAAGCGCGCTGGCTCCACTGGCACGGGCAGGGCGGACAGGTCGAGTCGAACTACATGGCCGGCCCCCGCTACCGCCTGTACCAGTTTCACCGCCTGAGCCTCTGGGGCAAGCTGGAACTCGGCGGCGGATGGATTACAACACCGGATTACCCAGCGGCCGGTAGCCTGAAGGGAAGCTATTTTGCCTATGCACCGGGAGCCACCTTTGTCTACCCGCTTCGGCGCATGATCGCGGTACGCGCGGATTACGAGTACCAGATCTGGCCGTCGTTTGCCGGGCCGCCCAGCTACAACTCCACGACCGGACAGGTGATAGAAAACAACAGCGGCCTCACCCCGAATGGGGTGAGCGTCGGCGTGGTTTACCGATTCCTCGGGCAGTAAAAGCGGCGTGACAGAAAGTCGAAGGGGCTGGGCGCGATGCCCAGCCCCTTCTGCATGAAGCCTGCTGCCGACTTCTTAAAAGTGATACGCGATGCCGACCACGGGGTCGTAGATGTTGTAGTAGACGTTGGTGCGGAAGTCGTTATTCGGATAGTTAAACGTCGGCGTCTTCATGATCAGGCCGCGGTATTCGGCGCGGATATCGAAGCTGGGACTGATCTCGTAGGCGAAGCCCGCACCGTACATCGCGCCGACATTGGTGTTGCGGCTTACGTTGAAGGTGTTGGTCTTGGCGTCGTCGATGGGGGAGAACATGAAAGCTCCGGGTCCGCCCTCGATAAATGGATTCCAGTTCCGGAAATTAAATGTGTAGACGTAGGCTCCCGAGAACTCCTGAAAGCGATCGTGGACATTGTAGGAACCGAAGGAGCAGCAGAAGCGCTGCACGTTCTGATCGTACTGATAGTTGAGCTCCAGGCCGCCGTGGGGCGTGAGCTGGAACCGATAACTCACCAGAGCACCGTAGCCGGGTGTGGCATGCAGCTGGACGCCATCGCCGGAAGCGAAAGGCGCGTTAATCATAGAGCCGCTGACGCTGATGTCCTGACGGCTTTCCTGCGCGAAGACCGGTACCGCCAGCAGGAGGGACAGGAAAAAGACAAACTGCGATTTCTTCATTCGTCGGTCAACCTCTTTACAATACCCTTCGGGAAATTTCAGCGCCCGGCACACAGCGGCGCCTCAGAAGCCCAGGCTCCTGGTTGATGGCAAACATCGTGGGATGTCCACCTGGTCATTGTACCTGCCGCGGGGTCGTTTCCACAGCCAGCGGGAGTCGTTAATGCTTGGACGTACGGCGAGCGCGGAGGGGAGTCGGTTCAGCGCCGAAAGCGAAAGGATAACCGCGATGCGCGGCGACCGTACGCACCATTCCCAGGAAGGCGGAGCCGGCATGGGAGAGGCTGGCGCGAGCGCGATGCACGAGCCACAGCCGGCGGGCGACTTTCAGCTCGGGAATCGCAACCTGCACCAGTTCGCCACGGGCCAGCTCCGGCTGCACGGTGAGCCCGGGAACCAGCGCGACGCCGTTGCCGCGCGCCACGAAACGCTTGATGGCCTCCAGGCTCGGCAGCTCCACGCCCATATTCAGCGGAGTCTGGTTGCGGGCGAAGGTCTCGATCACGCGCTGCCGCAGGGGCGAAGCTACCGTGTGAGCGATGAAATTCTCCCGGCCCAGTTCGCGAATCGAAACCTGCTTCTGTTTCGCGAGAGGATGACCGGGATCGACGACGAATACGACCGAGTCCGTGTAAACCGCGACGGCGCGGAGGCGTGCATCGTCGGGCCGAAACGAGAGGATGCCGAATTCGACGGCGCGCTCCAGCAGCTGATCCGGGATCTGGCTGGCAAGCGAGCGCTGCACCGTCACACCGAGGTGGGGATAGCTGCGGCGAAATGCATCGAGCACGGGGAGAAGCCACAGGCAGGTGTACTCGTTGGCGGCGATGGCGAGGCGGCCGCGCTCGAGCGAGCGCAGTTCTTCCAGAGCGGTGAGGGTTTCGCCGCGCAGGCGCAGCAGGCGCTCGGCGTAGCTGCGCAGCAGTTTGCCGGAAGCGGTCAGAGTACCGTCGCGGGAGGCGCGCTCGAAGAGTGGCTCACCGACTTCCTCTTCGAGCCTGCGAATGGCGTGGCTGATCGCCGGCTGGGTGCGCCGCATCCGCGCAGCGGCGCGGGAAAAGCCCTTTTCTTCGGCCACGGCGAGGAAGGTTTCAAGCTGGTAAAGGTCCATGGATGTGCGCCCGAGGCGGCTGCGCGGATCGATTATGAACCAGATTTATGGAAATGCAAAGGATTACAAATTTGCTTTATGATACGCGGTTTGCCAAACTAATTACGTACGACGCAGCATAGCCGTTGAAGCGCGCCGTGGCTTCGCGAGCTCATGCGACGGAGAGACGCATGCCCCAGGATCGCATTTACTTCTTCGATACAACGCTGCGCGACGGCGAGCAGTCGCCGGGCTGCAGCATGACTCATCACGAGAAGCTGGCCCTGGCGCATTCCCTCGCCGATCTGGGCGTCGATATCCTCGAAGCGGGTTTCGCCATCGCTTCCGAGGGCGACTTTGCCGCCATCGCCGCGATCGCACAGGAAGTGCGTGGGCCAAAGGTCGCCTCGCTGGCCCGAGCGCGCCAGGAAGACATCGAGCGCGCGGCGAAGGCGGTGGAAAAGGCGGTACGGCCGCGAATCCACGTTTTCCTGGCCAGCTCCGATATCCACCTTGAATACAAGCTGAAGATCGCCCGCAGTGAAGCGCTCGATCAGGCGGCGAAGATGGTCGCGCTGGCCAGGACCTTCGTCGACGACGTGGAGTTTTCCCCGGAAGATGCGACGCGCACCGATCCGGAGTTCCTGTGCCAGTTTGTTGGCGCTGCCATCAGCGCCGGAGCAACAACGATCAACCTGCCGGACACTGTGGGCTACGCGACCCCGGAAGACTACGCGGGCATGTTTCGCAATATCCTCGAAAAAGTACCGGGCGCGGACCGCGTGATTCTCTCCACCCACTGCCATGACGATCTGGGGCTCGCGGTCGCCAACACTCTCGCTGCGATCCGCGCAGGAGCGCGCCAGGTGGAGTGCACTGTGAATGGCATCGGCGAGCGCGCGGGCAACGCGGCGCTGGAAGAGATTGCGGCGGCGATCAGAGTGCGCGCCGACGCCTACCCCTACGAGAGCGGCCTGAAGCTGGAGAAGCTGTACCCCGTGAGCCAGCAGCTGGCGGGAACGATCAGCTTTGGTGCGGCGCCGAATAAGGCGGTGGTTGGCGCGAATGCCTTCGCCCACGAGGCAGGCATCCACCAGCACGGCGTGCTGTCGAATCCGCTGACGTACGAGATCATGACGCCGGTATCGGTTGGCGTTCCGGCGAATCGCATGGTGCTCGGGAAGCATTCCGGCCGGCACGCGCTGCGCTCGCGGCTCGTGGAGCTGGGGTACCGGCTTTCGCCCGCAGATCTGGACATCGCTTATCGGGCCTTCACCGAACTGGCGGATCGCAAGAAAGCTATATACGACCAGGACCTGATCAATCTGGTGGCCCATCATCGGCGCCATGAGGATCTGATCTCGACCGAGCCGGCGGTGAACTGAGACCCGCAGGGCGGCAGTTCGCAAGTCGGCGAGACGGGCGCAGGTTGCAACCGAGGGAAGCATTCTCAACAGGAAACAATGACGAACAAGCTGAAGATTCTGATTGTGGCCGGCGACGGCATCGGCCCCGAGGTAACGGGCGAGGCCGTCCGCGTATTGCAATCGGTGGCGGAACTGGGCGGCTACGACTTCGCGTTTCGCGAAGAGCCGATCGGCGGCGTGGCAATCAAAGCCCACGGATCGCCGCTGCCGGATTCGACGCTGCAGGCCGCGCTCGACAGCGACGCGGTGTTGCTGGGCGCGGTGGGCAGCAATGAGTTCAACGCGCTGCCGCCGACCCAGCGGCCGGAAGCGGGCCTGCTGAAAATTCGCGCGGAGCTGGGTGGATTTGCGAACCTGCGGCCGTCGTTTGCGTGGTCCGGGCTGAGCCGGAATTCACCGCTGCGGGCGGAGGTCGTCGAGGGCGCGGACATTTTGTTTGTGCGTGAGCTGCTTGGCGGGCTCTATTTTGGCGCACCGCGTGAATGGGATAAACAAAACCGAGCGGCGTGGAACACCATGCGCTACACGCGCGACGAGGTGGTGCGGGTGGCGAAGGTTGCCTTCGAACTCGCGCAGAAACGGCGGAAGAAGGTCACATCGGTCGATAAGGCCAACGTGCTCGAGGTTTCCCAGCTGTGGCGCGCGACGGTGACCGAAGTGGCTCAGTCGTATCCGGCGGTCGCGCTCGAGCATCAGTATGTGGACGCGATGGCGATGCACATCATGAACCAGCCACGAAACTACGATGTCGTCCTCACCGAGAACCTGTTCGGCGACATTCTGTCGGATGAAGCCGGCGTGATCACGGGATCGCTGGGGATGCTGCCATCGGCGACGATCGGCGGCAAGGTGAATTTGTATGAGCCGGTGCACGGCTCGGCTCCGGATATTGCGGGCAAGGGGATTGCGAATCCGCTGGGCGCGATTCTGACGGCGGCGCTGTTGCTGCGCTACTCGGCGGGACTGGAAGAGGAGGCTGCAGCGATTGAAGCAGCGGTGAAGCAGGTGATTGCGGAGGGATACCGGACGGCGGACCTGTCACGCGGGGAAACGGGTCAGAAGGTTTCGTCGACGACGGAGATTGGCAGCAGGGTGCGGGAAATTCTGGTGGGAGCCAGGGCGAGCGCGGCGTCGTCGCGATGATTTTGTGAGAGAACTGAGCGGGACAACCACGATGGCTGGAAATCCGAAAACACTGTTCGAGAAAGTCTGGGAGTCGCACATCGTCGCCGAGCCACAGGGCGAACCGGCCCTGTTGTACATCGATCTGCATTTGATCCATGAAGTGACATCGCCGCAGGCGTTCGAGGGGCTGCGCATGGCTGGGCGCAGGGTCCGCCGGCCGGATCGATCGATCGCGACCGTGGATCACAACGTGCCGACGACGGCGAATCGTCTGGTGATCGAAGACCCGATCGCAGCAAAGCAGATCGACACGCTGCGCAGGAACTGCGCGGATTTCGGCGTCGAGCTGTACGACGTCGAGTCGCCCCGGCAGGGGATTGTCCACGTCATCGGGCCGGAGCTGGGGCTGACCAAGCCGGGAATGACCATCGTCTGCGGCGACTCGCACACGTCGACGCATGGGGCTCTGGGCGCGCTGGCGTTCGGCATCGGCACGTCGGAAGTGGAGCACGTGCTGGCAACGCAATGTCTGCCGCAAAGCAAGCCGAAGACCTTTCGCATTTCAATTGAAGGAGAACTGCCGGAAGGCGTGACGGCGAAGGACATCGTGCTCGGCATCATCGGCCGCATCGGGACGGACGGCGCAACGGGCTGCGTCATCGAGTACGCGGGCTCGGCGATCCGGTCGTTGAGCATGGAAGGCCGGATGACGATCTGCAATATGAGCATTGAAGCCGGCGCGCGCGCGGGGATGATCGCTCCCGACGAGACGACGTTTGCCTGGCTGAAGGATCGGCCCTTCGTCCCGCAGGGCGCGGCGTGGGATGCAAGCGTGGCCGAGTGGCGGAAGCTGGCCACGAATCCCGGCGCGAAGTTTGACCGTGAGCTGGTGATACCGGCCATGGAACTGGAGCCGTTCGTCACGTGGGGAACGAATCCGGGAATGGTGGTATCTGTAACGGCCACGGTGCCAGACCCAGCGGACGCGAAAGATGAAGCGGACAGGCGGGCGTTTACGCGGGCTTTGGAATACATGGATCTGAAGCCGGGGACTGCGATGGAGGAGATCGCGGTGGATCGGGTCTTCATCGGATCGTGCACGAATTCGCGCATCGAGGATCTGCGCGCGGCCGCGAAGGTCGTGGCCGGGCATCACGTGCACAAAAACGTCCGCGCCATGGTCGTGCCGGGATCGCAGCTGGTGAAGGCGCAGGCGGAGAAGGAGGGTCTGGACGCGATCTTTAAGGAGGCGGGATTTGAGTGGCGTGAGCCGGGATGCTCGATGTGTCTGGGGATGAATCCCGACATCCTGCAGCCGGGGGAACGATGTGCCTCGACCAGCAATCGCAATTTTGAGGGCCGGCAGGGACGCGGCGGGCGCACCCACCTGGTGAGCCCGATGATGGCGGCGGCGGCCGCGGTGATGGGGCACTTTACCGATGTGCGGACATGGGAGTTCAGGCAGGCGGAGGTGCCGGCGTAATGGAGAAATTCCGCACACTGACGTCGCAGGTGATGCCGCTCGATCGCGTGAACGTCGACACCGATCAGATCATCCCGAAGCAGTTTCTGAAACGGATCGAGAGGACCGGCTACGGCGAGTTCCTGTTCTTCGACTGGCGCCAGGACCCTGGATTCGAGATCAACGATCCGCGTTACATTGGCGCGCACATTCTTGTGGCCGCCAGGAATTTCGGGTGCGGGTCATCGCGCGAGCATGCCGCATGGGCACTCAGCGATTATGGATTCCGGTGCGTGATTGCACCGTCGTTCGCGGATATCTTTCATTCGAACGCGGGGAAGAACGGCATCCTGCTGGTCGCGCTGCCCGAGGAGCAGGTACAGGTGCTCCTCGACCGAGCCAGCAACCGCGACCGTTACAAATTAACGGTGTCGCTCAAGGAAAACACGATCGGCGACGGCGAAGGCTTCAGGACAGCCTTCAGCATCGACCCATTCCGGCGCTATTGCCTGCTGGAGGGCCTGGACGACATCGGGCTCACCCTGCGGCACGCGGCGGAGCTGGACCGGTTTGAGAAGCAGCACGACGCGGCGTTCTGGGTGAAGCCGCGGGCGGGAGAGACGGCGCAGGCATGAGCGGAAACGGAAAAGGCAACGGTTCGGGCAAGCTGTATTCGATCGCGCTCACTGAAGGGCCGAGCCGCGCGCCGGCCCGGGCCATGCTGCGCGCGGTGGGGTTCACGCCCGAGGATCTGCACAAGCCGATCATCGGGATCGCGAACACGTGGACCGAGATTGGCCCGTGCAATTTTCATCTGCGTCAGATCGCCGAAGCGGTAAAGCAGGGCGTGCGCGAGGCCGGCGGCACGCCGATGGAGTT
The DNA here is from genome assembly GCA_035508305.1 of Acidobacteriaceae bacterium. Taxonomy (GTDB): domain Bacteria; phylum Acidobacteriota; class Terriglobia; order Terriglobales; family Acidobacteriaceae; genus Palsa-343. The sequence goes on from DATJNE010000234.1 coordinate 16,378, forward strand.
CAACACGGTCACCATTTCCGACGGCATCACGATGGGCACCGAGGGCATGAAAGCGTCGCTCATCAGCCGCGAGGTCATCGCGGATTCGGTCGAGCTGGTCACGCGCGGCAATCAGTTTGACGGCCTCGTCGCGATTGCGGGCTGCGACAAGAATATGCCGGGGACCGTGATGGCGCTGGCGCGCCTCGATATTCCGGGGCTGATGCTCTATGGCGGCTCCATTGCGCCGGGGCGCCTGAACGGCAGGGATCTGACGGTGCAGGATGTGTTTGAAGCGGTGGGCGCGCATGCTGCAGGCAAGCTCGACGATGCGGGCCTCGAAGCGGTCGAGGCGAGTGCGTGTCCGGGGGCCGGCGCTTGCGGCGGACAGTTCACCGCCAACACCATGGCGATGGCGTGCGAGTTCCTCGGGATTTCGCCCATCGGGTTGTCGGGCGTGCCGGCATTCCTGCGGGAAAAGCTCGATGCCTCGCGCGAGGCAGGCCGGCTGGTGATGGATCTGGTCCGCAAGGGCACGAAGCCGAGCGAGATCATCACGCCGCAGGCGATTGAGAATGCAATTGCGAGCGTGGCGGCCAGCGGCGGATCGACGAACGCTGTCCTGCATTTTCTGGCCATTGCGCACGAGGCAGGGATTCCGCTGACGGTGGACGATTTCGATCGCATCAGCGCGAAGACGCCGCTGCTGTGCGATCTGAAGCCAGGCGGCAGGTACGTCGCGGTGGATTATCAGGCGGCGGGCGGAAGCCGGCTGCTCGCGAAGCGGCTGCTGGAAGCCGGGCTGCTCGACGGTTCATGCCCCAACGTGACCGGCAAAACGCTGGCCGAAGAGGCGGCGGCGGCGGCGGAAACACCGGGGCAGGACGTGATCCACACGCGCGACCGGGCGCTGAAGCCGACGGGCGGGCTCGTCATTCTCAAGGGCAATCTGGCGCCGGACGGGTGTGTGATCAAGGTGGCTGGCCACAAGCGGCTGGAGCATCGCGGGCCGGCGCGCGTTTTCGACTCCGAGCACGCGGCGTTTCTGGCGGTCGAGGCGGGGATGATCAAACCAGGCGACGTGATGGTGATCCGCTACGAGGGTCCCGTCGGTGGCCCCGGCATGCAGGAGATGCTGGCGGTGACGGCGGCGGTGGCTGGGATTCCTGAGTTGAGCGACACGGTGGCGCTGCTGACCGATGGGCGATTCAGCGGAGCGACACGCGGGCTGATGGCGGGGCACGTGGCCCCGGAGGCCGCGGTGGGCGGGCCGATTGCCGCGGTGCGCGAGGGCGACCCGATCCACTTCGACGTACCGAACCGGAGGCTCGATGTGGAGGTTCCGGAAGCAGAGCTGAAGCAGCGGCTGGCGCAGTGGAACAAGCCGGAGGCGAAGTTCAAACGCGGCGTCTTCAAAAAATACGTGGATACGGTTTCGTCGGCCGCGCAGGGAGCGGTGACGAACTAAACCGGAAGCAGGAAGGCAACAGCAACCAGCGCGTTCCCCAGAGCGCATGACAACAAGGAGCAAACATGGGAACGGCAAAAAAGCATCCCTCGCAGAGCACGCACACCGCCACGCCAGCGAACACGCCGGCCGTGGAGCCGCAGCACACACATGCAACCATCAGGCTGACCGGGTCGGAGATTCTGTGGGCGACGCTCGAGGGCGAAGGCGTCGACGTGGTCTTCGGGTATCCGGGGGGAGCGATCCTGCCGGCGTACGATGCGCTGCGCAAGTTTCCCATCCGGCACGTGCTGGTGCGGCATGAGCAGGGCGCGGCGCACATGGCCGATGGATACGCGCGCGCCTCGGGCAGGGTGGGCGTGGCGGTTGCGACCTCGGGGCCGGGCGCGACGAATCTGGTGACGGGGATTGCCACGGCGATGCTCGACTCGGTGCCGATCGTGTGCATCACCGGCCAGGTCTCGAGCAAGGTGCTGGGCACGGACGCGTTCCAGGAAGTGGATATCACGGGCATAACTCTGCCGGTAACGAAGCATAACTACGTGATCACGCGCGCGGAGGATGTGGCGCGGACCATCCGCGAGGCATTTCTCGTGGCGCGGTCGGGACGGCCAGGACCGGTGCTGGTGGACATCACCAAAGACGCGCAGCAGGCGTCGGCGGAGTTCGATTTTGCCGCGGCGACGCCGAAGCCGCATCGCCCGCACCCGATGTTGAAGACCGAGTCAGCCTCGATCCTGGCCGCGGCGGATCTGATTCGTAACGCAAAGAAGCCCGTGATCCTGGCCGGGCACGGCGTCCTGCAGTCACGCGCCGGCGCTGAACTGCGAACTATGGCGGAGAGGATGCGGATTCCGGTGGCTTCGACGCTGCTGGGGCTGGGCGGATTTCCCGCCTCGCATCCGCTGTCCCTCGGGATGATGGGGATGCATGGCGAGGCGTGGGTGAATCATGCGATTCAGCAGTCCGATTTGCTGATTGCATGCGGCATGCGCTTCGACGATCGCGTGACCGGGACGCTGGCGACGTATGCGCCGAATGCCAGGAAGATTCACATCGAGGTCGATCCGGCGGAGATCAACAAGAACGTCCGGGCGGATGTCGCCCTCATCGGCGATCTGAAAGAGGCGCTCGAGGCGCTGCTGCCTCATCTGGCGCCGCGCGATGCAAAGGGCGAGAGCGCGTGGCTGAAGGAGATTGATGCGAGCAAAGGCGAGTGCGCCGTGCGCGACATTAAAAACCTGCCCGACAGTGGGCATTTGTATGCGGCTCATGTGATCCACGACCTGTGGAAGACCACCCAGGGCAAGGCCATCGTCGTCACCGACGTGGGTCAGCACCAGATGTGGGAAGCGCAATACTATAAGCACGACGAGCCCCGGACGCTGATCACTTCGGGCGGCCTGGGGACGATGGGGTTTGCGCTGCCGGCAGCCATCGGCGCGAAGATTGCGTGCCCGGACAGGGAAGTGTGGGTTATCGCGGGCGATGGCGGCTTCCAGATGACAGCGGCGGAGCTGTCCACGGCAGCGCAGGAAGAGCTGGATCTGAACATCGCGGTCGTGAACAACGGCTATCTCGGCATGGTAAGGCAGTGGCAGGAGTTTTTCTACGAGAAGAACTATCAGTCGTCGCCCCTGCGCAGCCCGGATTTTGTGAAACTGGCCGAGGCGCACGGTATCTCCGGGAAGACGGTGAAGAAGCGCAGCGAAGTGGTCCCGGCGATCGAGGAAGCGCGCAAAAGGAAGGGACCGCACGTCATCAACTTCCTGGTCGAAAAGGAAGATTCGGTTTACCCGATGATTCCGGCCGGATCGGCGCTGCATGAGATGATCCGGCGACCGAACAATCCACTGGTGGAAACAGCGCAGGACAAGTAAGCGGCCGGTGGCCGGTATCCCTTACGGCGTTCGCAATTGGCGGCGGTTTCCACAGAGAAAGGCCTCTTATGCTGCACACATTTGTTGCATTGGTCGAAGACAAGCCGGGCGTGCTGACGCGGGTGGCGTCGTTGTTTCGCCGGCTGAACATCAATATCGTTTCCCTCACGGTGGGCCGTTCGGAGCGCATGGGTGTGTCGCGAATGACGATCGTCTGCGAGGCCTCGCCGACGGCGGGGCACCGCATCGCCGCGAGTCTCTATAAACTGGAGAATGTGCTGGAGGTCGACGATGTGGGACAAATGTCGCACGTCGCGCGCGAACTGGCTCTGATCAAAGTGGCGGCGACGCCGAAGACGCGGTCCCAGGTGTTCGAGCTGGTCGAGGTATTCCGTGCGCGCATCGTCGATCTGGCTCCGGAGTCGCTGATGATCGAGATCACCGGCGTCGAGAGCAAGATCGAGGGGCTGATCCAGGTGCTGAACGAGAACGGCGATCGCATCCTGGAGATTTCGCGCACGGGACGGATGGTGATGCGGCGCGGGCAGCACACGAGCAAGGTGCTGGAGGCGATGCGGGTTCCGGGGATGGAGACGCCGGACGAGCTGAAGGTTGAGGAAGACGGGAGCGCGAGCGACGCGCTCATGGCCGAAGAAGCAGGATTACAGTAGACCGACGCAGGAGACAGGAGACAGGATGGCAGCGAAGACGTATCACGATGGCGACGCGGATTTGTCGCTGATCCAGCAGAAGAAGGTGGCCGTGATCGGCTATGGCTCGCAGGGGCATGCGCACGCGCTGAACCTGAAGGATTCCGGCGTGGATGTGCGCGTCGGGTTGCCGGCGACGAGCAAGTCCGTGGATAAGGCGAAGAAGGCCGGGCTGCACGTGACGCTGGTGAGCGACGCGGCGGCATGGGCGGACGTGATCATGATCCTCACGCCGGATCACTCGCAGGGCGAGACCTATGCGAAGGAAATCGCTCCGCACATGAAGAAGGGCAAGACGATCATGTTCGGGCATGGCTTCAACATCCGCTTCGGGCAGATCAAACCGCCGGCTGACGTCGATGTGTCGATGGTGGCGCCCAAGGGACCCGGGCACCGCGTGCGCGAAGTGTTCATCGAGGGCGGCGGTGTGCCGTGTCTGATCGCCGTGGAGCAGAACGCGTCGGGTAAGGCGAAGGAGCTGGCGCTGTCGTATGCCAGGGGCATCGGCGGAACGCGCGGCGGCGTGCTGGAGACGACCTTCGCGGAGGAGACGGAGACGGACCTGTTCGGCGAGCAGGCGGTGCTCTGCGGTGGAACGTCGGCGCTGGTGAAGGCCGGGTTCGACACGCTGGTGGCAGCGGGGTATCAGCCGGAGATCGCGTATTTCGAGTGCCTGCACGAACTGAAGCTGATCGTCGACCTGATGTATCGCGGCGGCCTCGCTTACATGCGGTATTCGATTTCGGACACCGCGGAATACGGCGACTACACGGCGGGTCCGCGCATCGTGACCGACGCGACGCGCGCGGAAATGAAGAAGCTGCTCTCCGAGATCCAGGACGGGACATTCGCGAAGAAGTGGATCGAGGAGAACAAGACGGGGCGGAAGAACTTCACCGAGATGCGCAAAAAAGAAGCCGGTCTGCTGGTGGAAGAAGTGGGCGCGAGGCTGCGGGCGGCGATGCCGTTCCTCGATCCGGTCGTGGTGAAGGACGGGGTGCCGCAGCCGGCGGCAGCAAACACGGAAACGGTGAACGCGTAGGGGCGATGGCGCCGGGCACGCGGCCCGTCGCACAGGGCTCGGACTTTCGTTCGCAGGCAGCACAGCGCCAGTCAGAATGAGACACGTTTTGATCGTCGCAGTGGTTATGGCCGCGCTGAGTGGAACGGGATATGCTCAGGCGAAGCTGAACTGTGCCGTTGTTCCGAAGACGCTCGATGCGATGCAGAATTGCTATCGTCCGCTGCTGGTCTTCAGCGCCAGCGGCGACGATGTACGGCTGAAGAAACAGGTGGCGCTGCTGGACGACGCTGCCGACGACATGATGGATCGCTTTGTGCTTTACACGCCGATCGTGCCCGACGGCCACCAGGTCACCACGCCGGCAGATTCGCCGTACACGGTCCTGAGCAGCGACCGGATGAAGGCCGTGCGAGCGAAGTTTCATATTCCGGCGTCTGAGTTTGTAGTGCTCCTGCTCGACGAAGATGGCAGCATTATGCTGCGCTCGCGGACGCCGGTGGATGCGGACCGGCTGAACGCGCTGATCGACAAGACCCCGTTGCGGCAGGCTGAGGAAAAGCGGCCGCACGCCAACTAGTCACAAAGGAAATCCGCACCAGGACGGCGTCATTTAGCATCAGGTTATCGGGCATCCTTTCCCCTCGCACCCATCCGGATCGCGCTGGGCATCCCCAGGGAGGGTATATGGAGTCATCGACGGCTACCGTTTTGCCGACTGCAACCACGCCCCTTCGCGCAGGGGACGCGCCAAAGACACCCCTGGCGGAGATCGTTGAAGCGCTGCGGCGCGTTCCGGCCCTGAATGGGCTCACGGACAGCGAACTGGAATGGCTGGGGTCACGGGCCGAAGAGGTGTGCGCGCCGGCCGGTACTCCGCTCTTCCGCGAGGGCGACCCGGCGACGAAGATGTGGATCCTGCTCAAGGGCGAGGCGCATGTGCGCCGCTCGCAGGGCGGCCTGGGCCTCTTTGTGGGCCGCGCCGGCCAGCTCACCGGCCTTCTGCCTTTCTCGCGCATGAAGACGCATGGCGGGCAGGGTTTCGCCGCATCGGACATCTGGGCTCTGCAGATTGATCGCGATGAATTTCCCGAGATGCTGGCTGCGATCCCGTCGATGGGCCAGCGCTGCGTCTCCGTGCTGCTGGATCGCGTACGGGAGATGACGCGCCTCGAGCAACAGACCGAAAAGCTGAACGCGCTGGGCAAGCTGGCCGGGAATCTGGCGCACGAGCTGAACAACCCGGCCTCCGCGGCGCAGCGCGCGGCCTCGGGGCTGATGGAGGAGCTGCAGGTCTACGGGCACCAGAAATTCCGGCTGGGCAGCCTGTGTCTCGATGACGCGCATCTGGACAGGATCCGCGCGTGGCGCATGCGCATGGAGGAGCAGGCGAAGGCGCGTCCCGTGAATCCGGTGACGCAGGCGCAGCGGGAAGATCAGCTGCAGCGCTGGCTGCGCGAGCGGGGCGTGGAGAAGAGCTGGCAGGTGGTGCCCGACCTGGCGGAGCTGGGCGTCACCACGGAAAACCTCGATGAGCTGTCGGACCTGCTCGGCGGGGAGCATCTGGACGTGGTGCTCTCGCAGTTTGCCTCTTCGGCGCGTACCGAGCGTATGGCGCAGGCGATGCTCGACTCAACCAACCGCATCTTCGATCTGATCCGCGCGGTGAAGGATTATTCGTGGATGGATCAGGCGCCGATTCAGGAAGTCGACATTCCGCAGTCGCTGGAGACCACTCTGGCCATGCTCCAGTCGCGCCTGGAAAAGGTGCAGATCGAACGCCGTTATGCGGCGGATCTGCCGCGCATCTCGGCCTATGCCAGCGAGCTGAATCAGGTATGGATGGCGCTGCTGGAGAACGCGCTGGACGCGATGCACGACAAGGGCAGAATCGTGCTCAGCGTGCAGGTCAACGGAGACTTTGTCGTAACGGAAATCTGGGACAACGGCCCCGGTATTTCGGCAGAAATCCAGGGCCGGATCTTCGAGCCGTTTTTTACGACCAAAGCTCCCGGGGACGGTCTCGGACTCGGGCTCGATACGGCGCAGCGCATCGTGCGGCAGCATCGCGGCTACATTCACGTCGAGTCGCAGCCCGGGGAGACGTGCTTCCAGGTGCGGCTGCCCATCGAGCCCCTGCAGGCATACTGACGTCGAAGCCAGGGATGCGGCATCGCTGCAGGCTGGGCCGATGACCGCAGTCCCTACGCCGACTTCGGCAGTTGCAGCCAGTCCACCGCGTCGTCGTGCCATGTATGATCGGTGGCCGGCCAACTGTTGCGGCCGGGCCGCATCGGCGTCGGCCTCTGGTTGCGTGAGAATCCACGCTGCGCTTCGAAATCGAAGGCTGCCTGGGGCACGCCGTCCAGCACCAGGGCGCATTTGCGACCGTCCGGCGACCATTCGATGGAGAGCGACGAGTGACGCTTCCGCTGGGGATGGCTGGCCGCGTCGTAGACATGCACCGCGTCCAGGATCAGATCGTCCGAGTCCAGATCGAGGGCATAGAAGAACGCCGATTCGCCGTCATCGTCGAAGAAAGCTCCGTAGCGGCCGTCGGGAGCGGCGGTTGCGGCAAAGAGATCGTTCCCGGGCAGAAAACTCTGTTGCGCCATTGGGGGCTGGCTCCAGTTCTTCCTGCGATTTTGCCATCACGGCCGGGATCGAGTCCAGCACGTTCTGACCCTATAACTGGTTCATCGTCGCCAGGAATTCCGGGTTATTGCGGGTCTTTTCCAGCCGGCTGACCAGCAGTTCCATTGCTTCCACCGGCGAAAGCGGGTTGAGGACCTTGCGCATGACCCAGGTCCGCTGCAACTCGTCTTTTGGGATGAGCAATTCTTCCTTGCGGGTGCCCGAGCGCTGGATATCGATCGCGGGAAAGACGCGTTTGTCGACAAGTTTCCGATCGAGAATGATTTCCATATTGCCGGTGCCCTTGAACTCTTCGAAGATCACTTCGTCCATGCGCGAACCCGTGTCGACCAGGGCGGTGGCGATGATCGTCAGCGAGCCCCCTTCCTCGATGTTGCGGGCCGCGCCGAAGAAGCGCTTCGGGCGCTGCAGCGCGTTGGAGTCCACGCCGCCGGAGAGCACCTTGCCCGAGGGCGGCACGATGGTGTTGTAGGCGCGGGCGAGACGCGTGATCGAGTCCAGCAGGATGACGACGTCGCGCTTGTGCTCGACGAGCCGCTTGGCCTTCTCAATGACCATCTCCGCGACCTGCACGTGGCGCGCGGCGGGCTCGTCGAAGGTGGAACTGATGACCTCGCCTTTGACCGAACGCTGCATGTCGGTCACTTCTTCCGGACGCTCGTCGATGAGCAGCACGATGAGGACGACTTCCGGGTGGTTCGCGGTAATGGAGTTGGCAATGGACTGCAGCAGCATGGTTTTGCCGGTGCGGGGCGGAGCGACGATCAAACCGCGTTGCCCCTTGCCGATCGGGGTGAGCAGATCCATCACGCGGCCACTGATATTCTCGCGGACCGTCTCCATCTTCACGCGCTCCTGGGGATAGAGCGGCGTCAGATTGTCGAAGAGGATCTTGTTGCGCGTTTCTTCGGGGGACTCGAAGTTGATGGCTTCGATTTTGACCAGGGCGAAGTATTTCTCGCCTTCGTGCGGCGGGCGTACGTTCCCGCTGATGGTGTCGCCCGTCTTCAGGTCGAACTTGCGAATCTGCGAGGGCGATACGTAGATGTCGTCGGGGCCGGGCAGGTAGTTGTAGTCGGGAGAGCGGAGGAAACCGTAGCCGTCGGGCAGGATTTCGAGGACGCCTTCGGCGAAAATATGTCCTTCTTTTTCGCTCTGCGCCTGAAGGATCTTGAAGATCAGGTCCTGCTTGCGCATGCCGCTGGAGCCGGGGATTTCAAGGGTCCGCGCAATGCGGCTGAGTTCAGTAATGTTCTTTTCTTTGAGTTCTGCGATAGTCATGGATCACCTGCGGTGAGCTTTCGAGGAGGGGATTTGCATCAGGAAGGATTGGGTGCGAGGAGCGGGAGTCAGAGACTATCCTAACCGAGAAAGGGGCGGCGGAGGAACACGCAGAACGCCCCGGGGCAGCGCGGCGCCGGCTTCAGGCGGCGCGACGCTGCGTGTGGTGGGCGATAGCAACAGGTTCCTGACGGGTGAGCACGGCCGCTGCCGGGCTGGATTCCCGGAAGCGGACGAGCACATCGTTCATCGTGTCCTGCAACCGCGTATTCGGCTTGTGCAGCTTACGCGTCGCCTTGGAAGCGAGCTGGCACAGCTGGTAACGATTGGTTACATGAGTGAGGGCACCAAAAATTAATTCCGAACGCATAGAAGTGTCTCCTTGCTTTTAACTAGTAAGATGTCCGACTGCATCGATCACAGAAAAACCGCTGAACCGCGACGGCCCAAAGCAGGTTTTGGAAGAAGGGATTCCCGGAAGCTCTGTCTCAATTAGACGCACCACACGGGTCTTTCGATCACCTTTTTCCACTCGGAAAAAACGTGCTGCGAAGTACGAATGTCTCTCTCGACGCTCGAGGCCGCGACCGACCGTACACACAAAGAAAACCGTGCGCCCTGGGGAGGGATTCTCTTCTGCGTGACCGGATTGCAAGACAGGACGGCGTAGGCCCAGAAGATCGAAATCGACAGTTTGAAAATAACCTCCCCCCGAAACGGGGTCAACCCTTTTTTTCATACAGGAGTCACTTCGGTTACCGAAAATGGAAATGCGATTCTAAGCCATTGATCAGAAAGTCATTATCGGACAAGACGGGTAACCGCGGGAAATTCCGGTCATGGCTTGCCACTTCCAAAACCCATAGAGATTGCCGCAAAAACGCGCAAAACGATCAGCTTTCGCCCAATTCTGTGGCGTCTTGACTCTGAAACTTGTCCATTATCGGCCAATCCCCCGCAGCGGGACGCCCTGGCGGACCCGAAACCGTTACCACCGCGCAATCCCTGGATGAAAAATCGGATTGCGATCGGGCTCTTGGGAATACTTCCGCGTACGAGCCCTGCATCCGGCCGGAATTCCTCCCGGAATCACGAGATTATCAACAGGCGGAAATTCCCGGCGTCGCCGCCCCTCCCCGGGGCGCTGCGACAATAATGCCCCCCGGCGCAAAGCTGCGGCCCGGGCGTCGGGCTCGAAGCGCCGCTGGGCTTGACCTGACCCTACTTCGTCGCGCTCAGCAGAGCCGTCTGCACCTGCTCGGCGCTCGGCTCGGAGACCTTCAGGTATTCGCTGACGCGCTTGCGTTCTTCAGGGGCGAGCGTAGGCACGAGGGCAAGAATGCGGCGCATCGTGGTGGCCACGTCATCCACCAGGTTCATCATGCGAATGGCTTCGCCGGAAAGGGGCATAGGACCTTAGTTGACCTCTCGTGCCATTGTCGGCGAAGAGGCAGGCCGAGGTAAAGGCGGGCGTGGATCCCACGGTCTTCCGTGAGAAGATTCGACCATGAACCACCTGGAAGCCGCACGTGAACTGGGCGACCTTGTCGCTGCGTACGAGCCGAAGTTCCTGGCTCTGGCGGAAGGGGCTGTCAGCCGCCCGGCCGCGCCCGGCAAGTGGTCGCGCAGGCAGATCCTCGGCCACCTGATCGACTCGGCGGCGAACAACCACCAGCGCTTCATCCGCCTGCAGACGACCGCGGAACTGCACTTCCCCGGCTACCAGCAGAACGACTGGGTGCGACTCAACCACTACGCGGTGCGGCCCTGGCGCGATCTTGTCACGCTGTGGGCGGCCTACAACCGGCACCTGGCGGTCGTGATGGAGCACCTCTCACCGGAAGCGCTCGGGCATTTGTGGATCTGGGAAGAGGGCCGCTACGATCTGCAGTTCGTCGCGACGGACTATGTGACGCATCTGCGCCATCATGTAGAGCAGATCGAACAGGGCTGAGCGTTGCTCCAGCGTTCTCCCATGACGGGCGCCCTTCGGCTTTCAGCTTCGCGCTTCCGGCTGCGGCCTGGCTACTTGGCGATCTTCATCTCCTCGATGAAACCGCGGATCGGCACCGGCTTTGTTTCCTCGAGGTAGATGTTCTTGTAGTCCAGGTAATTGCGCGCGTAATGCAGGATCTCCTCGCGATCGTCGGAGGTCAGGTCGCGACGCACTTTGCCGGGCACGCCGGCCACCAGCGACCGCGCCGGCACCACCATGCCCTCCGGTATCACCGCCCCCGCCGCCACGATCGAGCCCTCCCCGATGCGCGCGTTATTGAGGATGGTTGCGCCGATGCCGATAAGGCAGGCATCCTCGACCACGCAGCCATGAACCGTGGCGTTGTGCCCGATCGTGACCCAGTCGCCGACCACGACGGGGTACTTGTAGCGCTGTCCGTGCAGGACGGCGCAGTCCTGCACGTTCGTGTGGGCGCCGATCCGGATCGAGTGCACATCGCCGCGCAGCACCGCGTTCATCCACACGCTGGAATGCTCGCCGAGCACGACGTCCCCAATGACCTGCGCAGAGAGGTCGATGTAACAAGTCGCGGGGATAGTCGGAGCGATGCCCTGGTAGGTGCGGATCATAGGATTTGTCCAGTTGTCAGCATTATGAGCCTTCTCGAGGGGCGAAAGATCAGGAAATTTGCGCTGATTTTCGGGCTCTGCGGCAACCGGCGGGCCGCCGGAGAGCGGCTCACCGCCGCTTGTTCGTCCCTGCGCCCTGCTCCCGATGCCCTGTACCCTGGCTTTCGTGATTTATCCTCGAGAGAATCATGCAGGAGAACGAGATTCCGCCGCTCGGCGGATATTCCGAAGCCGAGCTCGATCAAGCATTCAGCGACCTCTCGCTAGCTTTGGAAGCTGACGCGGCATCTCTTCGAGAGGTCAACGCTTTAGAGCAGTTCCGGCTTCGCTGGAATGGACGAAAGCAAGGTAAGCTCCCTGCGATCAGCCAGGGTTGGCTAAAGAACGCTCCGCCCTCGATCAGAAAGTCGGTCGGTGAGCGCTTTGCAAAACTAAAGCAGCAATTCGATGAGGCGTACAAGGCCGCTACGATCAGCGTGGTGCGGGCGGAGTATAGCGATGCCACGCCTGAGGAGCGCCAGCGGGCGATCAAAATTGTCGGGGAAGCTTATGCAGAGGCGATGGCGAAGAAAGTCGACGCCGAAGCCATCGACATCACCCTGCCTGGCACACGCCGCAAGCTCGGCGCGGAGCACCCGCTCATCAAAACCTGGAACGAGATCGTTGCCGTCTTCCAGCGCATGGGGTACTCGGTCGGCGTCGGGCCGGAAGTGGAAACGGACTATTACAATTTTGAATCGCTCAACTTCCCGCCGGGCCACCCTGCACGCGATACCCAGGACACGCTGGTCGTCGCCGGCCAGGAGCGCAAGCCGCTGCGCGACCGCCTGCTCATGCGCACCCACACTTCCCCGGTGCAGATTCGCACCATGGAGCAGCAGCCGCCGCCGGTGCGCATCGTGATCCCCGGCAAGGTGCACCGTAACGACGCGGCCGATGCCACGCACTATCCCATCTTCCACCAGGTCGAGGGCCTCTGCGTCGACACCGACATCACTTTCGGCGACCTCAAAGGCACGCTCGACTTCGCGATGAAATCGTTCTTCGGCTCGAGCGTCAAAACGCGCTTCTTCCCATCTTTCTTCCCCTTCACCGAGCCCAGCGCGGACGTGCAGATCAGCTGTCCCTTTTGCGGGGGATCGGGCTGCCGCAAGTGCAAATACTCCGGCTGGATCGAGCTACTGGGCTGTGGCATGGTCGACCCCGCAGTCTTCGCTTTCGTCCAGGGCAAGCAGCCTGGCTATGACCCCAAAAAGATCAGCGGCTTCGCTTTCGGCATGGGCATCGACCGCATCGCCATGATGAAGTACGGCATCTCGGAGATCGGCCTGATGTTCGGTGGGGACGTCCGGTTCCTGGAGCAATTTGCATGAGACAGCAAGCCAGCCTACGGGCCGCGTGGCATTACCTACCTCCACATCGCGAAGCAGCAGCGAGTGCAAACAAGAGGACTATCAATACCACCCAGACTCTCCCGGCCCAGACATCTGTCCTTACTCTGTTGAAGCGCGTAAGGATTAGCACTGCAATTATGAGGACGACGGCGGCAACGTACAAAAAACCCACCTGTCAATTGCGCAAATGTATCCGAGGCAAAGCCTCTGAGCAAGGTGGAATGCGTTTCACCAGTGGCCTGTCGCAGAGAGATCGGTACGAGCATTTCTTCACTCCACAGCTTGTGCCGGCTCCTGTTTTGAAAGGGCACGGCTTCAGCCGTACCGCATATCGCTGCGCTTAAGAGCGGCTTTAGCCGCTGAGGGAGGAATCCTGTAAAACTGGCTTCCCCTTATGGCAGATTTCGTAGTAACGCGAAAAGGCAGTTAGTGAGGTCTGAATTGGATTGCCGACCGGAGGACTACCAGAAGTTCCAGGAGCGCGTCTTTGCGAAGCTGGACGCCTTAGAGAAGAGGGACTACGGGAGAACGATGGAGGATTTTGTAGAACTGGGAAAAAGTGTCGGAATTGACGTGATATCCGAGATTCTCGATAGCGACCGAAACGCGAACGATCTGATGGAGCAGATCGAGGTTCTGATCGCAGCCAGATCATCGGAGCACGGTCAATGAAGATCCTCTCCAGCTGGCTACGCGAATATGTCCCCGGTGTCTCGGTTTCCGACCGCGTCCTCGCCGACGATCTGACCCTGCGCGGCATCGCCGTCGAAGGCGTCTTCGATCTCGGCGAGTTCGGTTCGTTGTTCGACATGGATATCACCACCAACCGCGTCGACGCCATGAATCACTACGGCATCGCCCGCGAGGTCGCCACGATTTACGGCCTTGAGCTTGTGCCCCTCCATGCATCGCTTCCCGCTGACCGGTTCTCAGCTGACCGGACTTCCGCCAACCGCTCTTCCGCTGCTTTCCCCGTCTCGATCGAAGAACCAAAGCTCTGCGGCCGCTTCACCGCCCGCGTCCTTCGCGACGTGAAAGTTCTCCCTTCCACCGGCATCGTCGCCGAGCGCTTCCGCCTGCTCGAGCAAAAGCCCATCTCCAACGCCGTCGACGCCACCAAC
>DATJNE010000235.1:0-5028 GCA_035508305.1 Acidobacteriaceae bacterium
CGAGCGTGTTGTGATGCGTCACGAACGGCCGCGCCATCGCCCCGCCCGCAATCGGCTGCATCATCGGCGTCTCCACTTCGATGTAGCCGCGCCCGTCGAAGAACTTCCGGATCGCCCGCAGTACCGCCGCCCGCTTCACAAACACGTCGCGAACATGAATGCCGGGCTCCGGCTTCCTGCTTCCCGCTTCCGCCTCGGTCCCCGCTTCCTGCTTCCCGCTTCCGGCTTCCTGCTGGCTCCCTGTTCCCGGCTCCTCGCTCCCCGCTTCGTTCAGCAGGCCGTTCATGAACAGATCGACATACCTCTGCCGATAGCGCAGCTCGATGTCACTCAGCCCGTGATACTTCTCCGGCAGCGCCAGCAGCGCCTTGGCCAGGAACGTGATCGTCTCCACATGAATCGTCAGCTCGTTGGTCCGCGTGCGAAACAGGTAGCCGGTTACGCCGATGTGATCGCCCAGGTCGAGCAGCTTGTACAGCTCGAACTGCTGGTCGCCCACCGCATCCTTGCGGACATAGATCTGCAGCCGCACGCCTTCCTGTTGCAGCGTCGCAAACCCCGCCTTGCCCTGCTGCCGGATCGCCATGATCCTCCCGGCAACGGCCAGCGGCACCTTCGTCGCCTCGAACTGCTCGCCCGTCCAGGCGTCATAATCGGCGCGAACCTTCGCCATCGTCGTCAGCGGATGATCCGCCGGCGGCGCAAAGGTGTTGGGGTACGCCTTCTGCCCCGTCGCCGCAATCTGCTTCAGCTTCTCCTGGCGCAGCTCGTAGAGGCTGCGCTCAAACTCGGACTCAAACACGTCGTCTCGCCTCGAATCCATCGGTCTCAGTCGAGTATAACTTTCGGGTCCTCCACCACTTGCCGCAAACTCCGGTGCTGTGCTCCGTGGTGTATAACAAGGCCGGACCTCGATCTCTTTCCGTGCCCGACGCTCCCGATCCCAAGCCCGTCCGCCGAACTTCCTCCGCGCTCAGCGGCATGGTCCGCGCCGAGCGCCTCACCCAGATCGCCTTCATCCTGCCCGCCGCTGTCTGCGTCGGCTGGCTCTTCGGCGTCGCCCTCGATCACTGGCTGCACCAGCACTGGATCTACCTGGCCGGCATTGTTCTGGGTTGCATCGCCGGCTTCATCGACATCTTCCGCCTCGTCCTCAAGAACGAAAAAGAGATGGAGAAGGAGGATCGTGAGTCCTGATCCCGATCCGGCGCCGAGCATCGCCCTGAACATGACCGACGAGGACTTCCGCGACATGCTGCGCCGCGCCCTGCGCACCGTCGTTATTCTCGGCCTGTTGCTGTGGCTGCTCTTCACGGTCACCATGGGCTGGCAAACAGGCCTGCTGGCCCTGGCCGGTGCCGTCATCTCGTACAGCGGCATCCGCGAGTGGCGCAACCTCGCGCTGACCGTTTTCTCCAAGCTGGACAGTCAGTTACCGCCGCGCCCCATGGGCCGTACGTTGGTGACTTTTTTCCTCCGCCTCGCCATCGTCGGAGCGATTCTCTATGTTAGTCTAAAGTGTTTGCACGGTAGTGTTTACGCATTGATAGCGGGCATCGGACTGGCCGTCGTTGCCCTTTCTATCGAGGCTGTTCGCCTTCTTCGCGACTGATCAAAGACATGCTCCTCTGGATCAATTTCATTACCCGCCTGCTGAACCACTGGTTCGGCGCGCCGCTGGACGCGCTGATCGTCAAGCTGGGCATCCATCCGATTCATCCCGGCCACCCGATCAACAATACTTTCACTCTCGAGCTGATTGTCTTCGCTGGACTCGTCCTCTTCTTCCTCGTGGTGCGCATGCGCCTCAGCGTCGAAAAGCCCGGCGTTCCGCAGCACCTCGCCGAGATGATCCACGAGTTCGTCAACGACCAGGCCGAATCGGTGATGGGCCACGGGCACGATGCCTTTCTGCCCGTCATCACCTGCCTGCTGCTCTTCATTCTCTGCTGCAACTGCTTCGGGCTCTTCCCCGGCATCGAAACGCCGACCTCGAACGTCGTCGTCCCCCTGGGACTGGCGATGTTCACCTTCGTCTACTACAACTGGAACGGCATTCGCGCCCAGGGCCCGATCGGCTATATCAAACACTTCATGGGTCCGGCCTGGTGGATCGCGCCCCTGATGTTCCCCATCGAGATCATTTCCCACTTCGCGCGCATCCTCTCGCTGACCGTTCGTCTTTTTGCCAACATGCTGGCCAGCGACCTGATCACGCTCATCTTCTTCTCGATGATCCCCTTCGCGCTGCCCATCGTCGGCCTCGGGCTGCACCTTTTCGTCGCTCTCATTCAGGCCTACATTTTTATGCTGCTCACCGTGATCTACCTGGGAGAAGCCACGGCACACGCGGAGCAGCATTAACAGAATTTCCCGCCGGAGTACCGCTTCCCCTCCGGGCCGGGAACGCCGTTCAGCGTGAGGGGGCCAGCACGGTGAGCCTCAACCACCCACTGGCGGCAATCTTACGGAAGCAGGAGAAACAATGCGGAAACTGCAATATCTCTTCATGGCGCTGGCCGCTCTGTTCATGGCGTCGCCGGCATTTGCTCAGTCCAGCGGTGGCGGCAGTGCGGCGCCCAGCTGGGTACCCATCGGCGCCGGCATCGGCATGGCCATCGCTTCCGGCCTTTGCGGGCTCGGCCAGGGCCGCGCCGCCGCTTCGGCTACCGAAGCCGTCGCGCGCAACCCCGGAGCCCGCGCCGGCATCATGACGATGCTCATGCTCGGTCTGGCGTTTATGGAATCCCTCGCCCTGTTCACCTTCGTCATCATCCTCATGAAGGTGAGTTAGTTCCCGGCTCCAGGCACACAAAAGCTCCCTGCTGCGTTGCCGCGGCAGGGAGTTTTTGCTGAACGGAACCTTACTGCTGTTGCAGAGTTTTAAGGTAGCTCGTCAGATTCGCGAGCCTCTGGTGCTCGAGCATCTGCGACGAGTTGCTGCCTCGATCCAGCGACCGCAGCGCAGGACCCCAAACCGGCATGTCCTTCGAACCGTGCGCCGGAGTCTCCACCCCGAACTGCAGCACAGAATAAATCTGCGCCTCGGGGAACTTGCCGCCGTTCTCTCTGGCCAGTTCCGCCAGGTTCGTCGGATGGCTCGTCAGGGCTGCTGCCGCCGGTCCGCCGCCCCTTCCGTCCGCTCCGTGGCAAACGGCGCAATACGCGTTGTACATCTGTTTCCCGGATGCTGGCGAAGTAGGCTTCACCGGCACATCTTTGATGACGGGTGCTGTCTGGGCTATTCCGAATGCGGCAGTGGCCAGCAGCCCTGCCACGAATGCGACGTGGATTCGATTCGGCATAAAACCCTCCTTTCCGGGACTTAATCCTGCTCTTTCGTACATGCATCTGTATGTGACGGCGGGCACAGGAAGCCCTTCTTTGGGTACGGAAGGCACCGCACGAATGCGGCGGATCGTATCGAAATTGAACACATTCTCCGTCCTCTGTGTCCCTGACCGGCTCGTTTGCCCTCCGGTTGATCGCCGGAAATTGATGAACGCTGCTTGAAATTTCTGCCGACCTGTGCGAAGAATGGAGGACCACCTTCATTTCACCGTGAGATGAAGAGCCGCGTCCTTGCCATCCCTCGTCAGAATGGCGAGTTCGACGGCGCGGCAACCTTCCCTGTCGAAGACCCCCAAGTGAGGAACGCCAAACACGGCGACGCAGCCGCTGAGTCTGCGCGCATTGGCATTGCTGTATCGCGGACACTCGTCCCGCGCACAGCCCACTACGATTTGGAGGTCGTACATGAGGATTCGTGGATCAGGTATTTGCCTCGCGTTGCTGCTGGTCGCCGCTCTGGCAACGCTCTCGCTGCGCGCACAGACCTTTCGCGGCGGCATCAACGGCACCGTCACCGATCCGTCGGGCGCAGTGGTGCCCAACGCCGGCGTCGAGGCACTGAACGGCGCCACCGCCGTCTCCTACAAAACAGTCACCTCCAGCGGCGGCGAGTTCCAGTTTCAGGATCTTCCCCTGGGGATCTACGCGGTCATGGTCACCGGAGCAGGTTTCAAGGTTGAAAAAGTCGACAATGTTTCCGTCACGGCAGGCACCATCTACACTCTGCACGTCAGGCTCAGCATCACTTCGGCGGCACAAACCGTGGAGGTGACGGCCAACGATCTGGCCCTCGATACGACGTCGACGACACAAACGACCGTCATCGGCAGCGCTCCTCTGCAGGACACGCCGCTCAACGGACGTGATTTCACGCAGCTGGTCATCCTCACCCCGGGGTTTGCGAACTCGGGCGCGGGCGGTTACGGATCGCTGAACGGGACGCGCGCCAACCAGATCAACTGGCAGATCGACGGCATCGACAACAACGACCTTTGGCACAACATTCCCGCCGTGAACCAGGGCGGCGTCTCCGGAATCGCGGGGATCATCCTGCCCATCGACGCAGTCGATCAGTTCTCCGCGCAGACGCAGGCGGCGCCGGAGTCCGGCCGCAACCCTGGCGGCAGCGTGAACCTCTCGCTCAAGTCCGGCACGAACACCCTGCACGGAAGCCTCTACTACTACAATCGCAACGAGTTCTTCGGCGCCACCAATCCCTTTACCGCGCCGGTCAAGCAGGAAGTCCGCAACTACAACTACGGCTACTCTGCCGGCGGTCCGCTCATCAGGGACAAGCTGTTCTGGTTCACGACGTACGAACATCAGCGCTTCACGATCGGTGTTCCCGACCAGTCGACGCAGCCTTCGGCAGCGTGGCAAGCCGCCGCAACGACCGTCCTTACCAACAACGGCATCTCGGTGAATCCAGTTTCCGCGGCCCTGCTGAAGACGCTGTGGCCATCCACCGTCACCGGCACGCTCGCCGCCGACGGCAACAGCATTGCGCAGAAAGACTTCTTCAGCAGCGATCCCGAGTACGGCTACAGCTACAACGGGCTGGCGAAGGTCGACTACACCATCAACGACAGGAACAGCCTCTCTGCGCATTGGTTCGCCGGCCAGGGCAACCAGGTGGCGCCCGTCGGCTCGTCGCTGAAGTGGTACTACGAGGTCGCA
>DATJNE010000236.1:0-7488 GCA_035508305.1 Acidobacteriaceae bacterium
CGCTGCTGAGCTGATCAGAATCGAGCAGGCCACCGTCGTGCGCCGCGCAGAACGCGCAGAATGAGAACCTCCTCGCGAAGCACCCGATAAACAGCAATGAAAGGAGTCTGGCTGATCACCAGTTCACGCGTGCCGCGCACCCGTCCTGGGCGACCGGCTGCCGGAAACTCACGCAGCGCGCGAACCTCACTGCCCTTTTCCGATCTCCCTGGTCATCGCCGCCCCCAGCACCTTCCCCAGCCCCGGCTCCTGCACAAACGCCACTACGCGCAGATTCGACGCGTCCGCCCCGGGCCACAGCTTCACGTGAAATGGCCCGTCGAAGCTCTTCCCCTTTTCCAGCTTCCCTACCTTCACCAGATCCTTCACCACCGCCACGTTCGTCAGCTTCTTGCCGTTGTTCTCTCCGGCCAGCACATCGGTCTCGGTCTGGTTCAGCGCCACCGCCACAAACACGTCGCCGCCATGCTTCTCCCCCTGCCCGTCCGCCTCGATCGTCCCCGTCAGCTCTCCGTCCGACACCGCCACGCCGTCAATCTTCATCGCCATCGTCGGCGCCTGCGCTGCTTTGTCCAGACTCGCCTTCGCCTCGTCGGTCTTCCACGGATGCAGCTCCTCATCGCCATCCACGATCACCTGCGGCGTGTACGCCCCGCTCAGCCCCAGCATCGTCACATACCCCTGCTGCCGCGCGGTGAGCTGATCCGAAGAATACGGATCCTTCCAGCCGTCGTGGTCCCAGTAGTTCACATGCTCGCTCAGCAGGATCAGCTGCGCCCCGGCAAGCGGCTGGTAGGTGTCCAGCCGCGCCGCCCAGCTGTCGACCGGCGGGCAGCTCGAACACCCTTCCGAAGTAAACAACTCCATCAACACCGGCGTCCGCGCCGCATCGGCCGTTTTCGCCGCGTCGGGTGTCGCTGCACGCGCCGCCATACCCCCGCTCAGCAGCAAAGCCGCTGCGGCGCCGCACCACACTGAAAGTGGGCTTCTCATGCTTCCAATTATCGCGAAGCCGTCACGCCGGACGCCATAGCCACCTGGAATCGCCTTCCGCGATTTTCCCCGGACGCCTTCGCCGCTTAGCCCTTGGGCGCGAAATACCCCTCGCGCACGCGCACCGTGTATCGCCGGTCCAGACAATACAGATAGATCGGCCGAAACGCCCCGTTTGCCACGAAATCCGCCGGCTTGTATACAAGAGCGTACTGGCTGCGCAGCTCTTCCTGAATCTGCCCGAAGCTGTTGCCCATGTCCTCGAGGCGCGGCGGAAAGAATGCCTTGCCCCCGGTGGCGATCGCCATCTTTTCCAGGATTTCGTCGCCGCGGTCGCGCGTCGGGCTCACATCCGTGCTGATCGCGTAGATGATCGTCTCCGCCCGCTGGCATTCCTTGATCGCATCGTCCAGGTACGCGTGACTCTGGTTGTCGTCTCCGTCGCTCACCAGCACAATCGCCTTGCGCACCGGTTCCTGTCCGCGCGCCGTCAGCAGCTTGTCCCGGCACGCGCTGTAGACGGCGTCGTACAACGCCGTCCCGCCGCCCGAGCGCAGCGCCTGGATCCCCGCCGTCAGCGAATCGATGTTGTTCGTCCAGTCCTGCCTGTAGTCCGGCACCACATCGAACCCTTCCACAAACGCCTTGTCCGACTGCGGCCGCAGAACCTGCAGCAGGAACGACGTCGCCGCCTGCTGCTCGAACTGGAATCGCGCCCGGATCGACGTGCTCGTATCGATCAGAATCCCCACCCGCAGCGGCAGATTCGTCTGCTGAGTAAAGCTGTACACCTGCGCCGGCGCTTTGTGGTCGTCCAGCAGAGCAAACTGATTCTGCTGCAGGTTCTTGATGAACCGGCCGTGCTTGTCGGTCACGGCGAACTCCAGGTACACCTCGTTCACCGGCACCGTAATCGTGTACTGCTTGCTCTGGTCGCCGCTCGCTTGCGGATTCTGCGCGCTCCCGGCCTGCCCCTGCTGCGCGGAACTGCTTTCCGCCTCGGCAGCCGCCGGCTGCGAAGCCGTGGAGTTTTGCGCCGGTACACGGGCCGCCGCGATCAGAACACAAACCAGAACCAGAAGGGGACGTATCACTGCGGTCTTCATCGATGGTGTGACTTCATTTTACCGTGCGGCGTCAACGGGGACATTCACCAAACGGGGCACCCGAACATTCTTCCCACCGTGCCCGGTACCATCCTTGCCACCTGCCGCCGCGCAACGGCACAATCGTCCCATGCCCGATTCCGAGAAGTCCGCTGTCTCTACTCCCCACGCCCCCGCCGCCATCGGCCCCTACTCGCAGGCCGTCCGCCTCGGCGGCCTGGTCTACACTTCGGGCCAGATCGCCCTCGATCCTGCTACGGGCCAGATCGTCGCCGGCGCCATCGCCGAGCAAACCACCCGCGTGCTCGAGAACCTCAAAGCCATCCTCGCCGCCGCGGGCTCCGATCTCAGCCGCGTCGTCAAAACCGTCGTCTTTCTCAGGGACATGAACGACTTCGCCGCCATGAACGCCGTCTACGCGCAATACCTGGCCCCCGCCGGCGTCACCCCGCCCGCCCGCTCCACCGTCGAAGTCGCGCGCCTTCCCAGGGACGCTCGGGTTGAAATCGAAGTCATCGCCACCATCTCGGACATCGCAGACCGGGCCTCCGGCGCGATTCGCGAGCGGATCGCGCAGCAGGTCGAGGAGAATATGCTGAAGAAGTTGCGCGGCGAGACCTCGCCCCGTGCCGCTAAATCCGCGAAGAAGAACCGTAAATGAGCCGATTCTCTCGGCTCCGTATCCTGCAAGGAGTGCCCCATGCCCGAAACCAGCCCTGAGAAAATCGAGAAATCCGACGCCGAATGGCGCGCCCAGCTCACTCCCGAACAGTACTACATCGTCCGCCAGAAGGGCACTGAGCCTCCCTTCACCGGCAAGCTCACCTTCAATCACGACACCGGCATGTACCGCTGCGTCGCCTGTGGCGCCGACCTCTTCTCCTCCGACACCAAGTTCGACTCCGGCAGCGGCTGGCCCAGCTTTTTTATCCCCGTCAACTCGGCCGCCGTCGCCACCCACGAGGACAACACCCACGGCATGCGCCGCGTCGAAGTCACCTGTGCCCGCTGCGGCGCCCACCTCGGCCACGTCTTCCCTGACGGACCCCAGCCCACCGGCCTCCGTTATTGCATCAACTCTGCTGCGCTGGATTTCGAAAAGAGCCAATAGGACAGCCTTTCGTTACCTCCCTCGAACCGGCGCGCTCTGCCGTAATCGCTGCCGATGTCGCACGTCGCCTCGAATCATCCTTCCCACACGGCCTGCGCGAACTCTTCCCTAAGTGCGGGTAACTCATGGAGTGGATGACGAAAGGCGAGTGACGAACGCGCTTGCTCCATCTCTCGGTAGTCTGCGAATTAAAAAACTGTAATTTCGCAATTTCGATATACAGTTCTCCTGGTTCTCCTCTACTATCGTTCTTCCCGGACGCATCGCGCTCCGTTCTCGCACCCCGTCGAGAACCTCGAACGGACGACGCCAGATCTGTATTCGCAGTCGGTTTTCCAGATAGGCACGCAGTTGCCTGCCCTCACTTGTCGTTGCGCGTCCCCCTCGCGCCGTGATTTCACGCAGTTTCACACGCTGGCTGTCACCGCTGAAAGGATCGTCATGGTCAGGCACATCGTGTCCAGGCTCCGGTATCTTGCCATCGCTGCGCTGCTCCTTCCGCCGCTCACTGTCCCCGCAAAAACGCAGGTGATCGAAAGCGTTAGCGTCGATCTCAGCGCAGACACCCTGACCATCATCGGAACCGGCTTCCCCACCAAGTCGAAGCCCTCCGTCACCCTCGAAGGCTCGACTCTCACCATCTCTTCCAACTCCGCGACGAAGATCGTTGCCTCTCTGGGCTCGATCACCGCCCCCGGAACCTATCTGCTCGCCATCCTCGGGAGCAGCAACGTTGTCGCCACCGCCGACGTCACCATCGCACCGAGCGGCAGCGGGCAGGGACCCGAAGGTCCAACCGGGCCCAACGGCGCCACCGGACCCCCGGGCCCCCAGGGACCTGCGGGACTTCCCGGGCTCCCGGGCTTTTTCCTCACCGTGGTGCCCTATAACAGCTCCACACTCTATATCTACGGACAAATCGTTTCCTGTATCTCCACCTGCGCCACCAATGGCTCCAGCTACTACCTGACCAAACTCACCTCCAGAGGTGTCGATCCCTCTGCGAATCCCTCGACCTGGATTCAGGTCTCCGCGGCCGGGGCCCCCGGCGCCACCGGACCCGCCGGCGCAACGGGCGCAACCGGAGCGATGGGAACGATGGGATTGCCGGGCGCACCCGGCGCTACGGGACCCATCGGACCTCCAGGAGCGAACGGCGCTACCGGTCCTGCCGGGCTGATCGGACCCATGGGCGTTACCGGTCCCATTGGTCCTGCCGGGGCGACCGGACCTGCCGGTGCAACCGGGCCTGCTGGTGCTACTGGGCTGACCGGGCCCACGGGCGTCACCGGTCCCATCGGAGCCACCGGCGCTACGGGTCTCACCGGTCCTACCGGCGTCACCGGTCCTACCGGACCCACCGGCGCAGAAGGCCCCCAGGGACCGCCCATCAGCTTCCAGGGTACGTGGTCGGTCACTACCGTCTATACCCTCGGTCAGGCGGTGTATCTGAATGGGACCAGTTACATCGCCATCGCTTCCAGTCTGAACATCAATCCGGCGACGGATGTTGCCGACAGCGGCGGCCATTGGGAGGTTCTCGCGTTACAGGGCGCCGCCGGCGCGACGGGCGCCGCCGGCGCGATGGGACTCCCCGGAACGCCCGGGGCCACGGGTGCCACCGGTGCCACTGGCCCGGCGGGCGCTCAGGGCGCCACCGGAGTGATGGGCGCCCAGGGCAACACAGGACCCGCCGGAGCGACCGGCGCAACCGGACCGGCCGGTCCCAGCGGCAGCAGCGGCTTCACGTTGCTCTCGAGCTTCGTGAATCCTGACGCGACGGGCACCTGGTACATTCCGCCCATTGGACAAAGCGCCGGACCGGGCAACGCCCAGGTCTACCCGGGAGGTGGGGATACCCTCGCTCCCGCATCCTGCACGGTGATCGGCTTAGTCGTGCGCGGCATCGAACCAAACAGCGCCTTTGTCGGAGCGCAGAGCTCCACATTTACCGTTCGCCATAACGATGTGGCTACCAGCATGTCCTGCACGATCAACAATCCGGGCACCGTGGACGCAACCGCAGCCTGTTCCGACACAACGCATTCGTTCAGCGTTACCGCCGGCGATGTGCTCGAACTTGAGTTCACTCAGACTGCTGCCGCTCCACAAGTCACCTACAGCACGGAACTCGTCTGCCAACCGGCCTCCTAGAGTTGTACTTTCGCGCCACGCGGCAGGTGAACCGCTGGTTCCACCGCCCGCGCGGCGCCATTCGTCCGTGCGGTGTCCCCAGCCTCCACCCGCCCACCTGATCTCGGCGAGACAAATCGCCCCCGGTATCCGTCCATCTTCCGGATGCTTCTCCGCCGCCACGCCCTGCTTGTCTCCATCGCGTTTGCCTTCGGCGCCGCCGCCGCTCTCCTCCTCCACGCCCTGCAGTCACCCTTCGGCCGCGGACCCCGCCCCCACGGTCCTCCCTGGCGCTTGCCCGTTGCCTCGTCGCAGACCTTCTCCATCGCCGGCTCGACCCTACAGGTCGATTTCGCCCCCGGCTCGCTCGATCTGCCCTCGCCACAGATCCTGCAATGGGTCGAACGCGCCGCTACCGCCGTCGCCACCTACTATGGCCGCTTCCCCGTCCCGCGCGACCGCGTCCTCGTCGTCCCCGGCCCCGATCGCAGCGGCGTCTTCCACGGCACCACCTGGGGCGGCGTCGGCGGGTTCCCCGCCTTCACCCGCATCGGTGTCGGCCAGCACTCCACCGTCGCCGACCTCGCTGAGGACTGGATGATGACCCACGAGCTCGTCCACGGCGCCTTTCCTTCTCAGGATGACGACCACCACTGGATCGAGGAAGGCCTCGCCGTCTACATCGAGCCCGTCGCCCGCGTTCAGGCCGGCTTCCTCACGCCGGAGAAGATCTGGGCGGACATGGCGCGCGACATGCCCAAAGGCAACCCCGAGCCCGGCGATCAGGGCCTCGACCGCACCCCCACCTGGGGACGTACCTACTGGGGCGGCGCGCAATTCTGTCTGCTCGCCGACGTCACCATCCGCGAACAGACGCACAACCGCAAAGGCCTGCAGGACGCGCTCCGCGCCATCGTCAATGCCGGCGGCACCATCGATCAGAACTGGCCGATTCAGAAAGCCTTCGCTGTCGGCGATGCCGCCACCGGGACCCGCGTCCTGGAAGACCAGTACACCCGCATGGCCGACGCCCCCGTCACCATCGACCTTAACGCGCTGTGGAAGAAGTTGGGAGTGATCCGCACCGGCGACGATCGGGTCCGCTTCGACGACTCCGCCCCGGACGCCGCCATCCGCGCGGCCATTACGAAGACCCCGGCCAGCGGCATCCTGTCCCCCACGTCGTGAGCCCCGGAGGCTCCGCTTCCTTCAGGCATTTGCCAACGGCTCAGACCTTCGCCGGCGAAAGCCGGCTACTCCCGGTTTCGTGTTCCCCGCTGCCCTGACCGCACCCAGCACGCCAGCAATACCGCTTCGCCGGCGGCAAAGAGCGCACCGAAAATCGCCTTGTTGTAATGGGCCAGCCAGAGCGGCAGGTCGATGTCGAAGTTCGCGGCTCGATCCGCGGTGAAGCGCGCCGCCCAATCGGTCAGCGGACAACGCCCGCCGTTCATCGCCAGCACCGCGCACTCCGCCAGCACCATCCCGCTCAGGATCGCGCCCAACCGAAAACGCCCGCGCAGCGCGGCCACCGGCACCGCAACGATGCAGCCCACAAAGAAAGCCCAGAGAATCGTGTGCAGAATCCGGATTGCCATCAGCGCAGGCGGCGCATCGGCCTGGAAGGCCGCCAGCCCCATCGTTCCCGTCGCCATCGTGAGTCTTCCGGACAGCCCCTCTCGAGACCGTCTCTCTCAACGGCTACACCCAGCCCTTACGCCTTCGCGACCTTGCCCGCCTTCAGACAGCTCGAACACACGCGCAGACGCTTTGCCCCGCCGCCCACCTTGGCCTTCACCGGGTGCAGATTCACATTCCAGCGGCGCTTCGTAATGTTGTGCGCGTGCGAGATGTTGTTCCCAAACTGCGGACCCTTGCCGCAGATATCGCAAACCTGTGCCATCGATGTCTCCAGAAACCTGATGATTGCCGGCTCTGGCGAACCCATCCGGGTTGCATTCTGCCGGCTGCCGCACTGCGGCGCGAACGCGCAAGCGCGAAAGACCAGTTTACCGGGAAAGTGGGTTTTGGGGCAATTGGCGGGAGTCTGCAGCGGCCTCTCGGGGCTCCTTTGGGGTTCCTTTGGGATTCCTTTGGACATTGCAAAGGTCACTGTGCTAGCTTCTATGCACTGTCCAAAGGAGA
>DATJNE010000237.1:0-20921 GCA_035508305.1 Acidobacteriaceae bacterium
CCGATGCCGGTCCGAGCCATACAACTTTGGCTTCCGGCCCGTACCCTAATGGAATCAGACGACTTACAGCAAACCGTCTGCCCGGGGCGCCGGCCTCTCTCGCGCCCGCACTACACGTCTCAATGTACCCCTGCGCGATCCGCGATCCACGGCCGCGGTTTCGTGCAAAATCATTGATTAAATTGGATTTAATTTCGGAAATGAACTATCTGGAGCACCGGGCCGGACTTGAACCGGCGAATACTGGTTTTGCAGACCAGCGCGTTAGCCCCTTCGCCACCGGTGCTCGCCTCCGCCGCGTGTCGGACACGGCGGTTCATTTGTCTGCCGGCGTCGGACGCCGGCCAGACCTCTACTGCGGCTGCGCCGTCGTCCGCAGATACGGCTTCACCGTCTTGTATCCCGGGAAGACCTTGTCGGCCTCCTCGTTCGACACCGCGCCGGTGATGATCACGTCGTCGCCCTGCTTCCAGTTCGCCGGCGTCGCCACCTTGTGCTTCGCCGTCAGCTGCATCGAATCCAGCACCCGCAGAATCTCGTCAAAATTCCGACCCGTCGTCATCGGATAGGCCAGGTGCAGCTTGATCCGCTTGTCCGGCCCGATCACGAACACTGTGCGCACGCACGCGTTCTGCGCAGGCGTGCGCCCCTCTGACGTCTCCCCTGCGTCTCCCGGCAACATGTCATACAGCTTGGCAATTTTCAGTTCCGGGTCGCCGATCATCGGATACTTCACCTGATGTCCCGTCACTTCGCGAATATCCGGCTCCCACTTCTGGTGGCTGGCCACCGGATCGACGCTCAGCCCGATCACCTTCGCTCCGCGCCTGGCGAACTCTCTCTCCAGTCCCGCAACCGTGCCCAGTTCCGTCGTGCACACCGGCGTGAAATCCTTCGGGTGCGAAAACAGCACCGCCCAGTTTTCGCCGATCCATTCATGGAACCGGATCACCCCCTGCGTGGTCTCGGCGGTGAAATCGGGGGCGATATCGTTGATGCGCAGTGTCATGAAGCTCCTTCCTCCTGGCTGTTCTCTTTGCCCTCTGCAAAAAACCAAAACCCACCCGGCCGTCCGGCAGCGGGTGGGTTCTGAGCGAATCCTGAAACCTGTTTCGCCTCTCTCAGACGCACGCCCGCACGGCACTGCCGCAACAGCAGCACGAACCCATGCAGGTTGGAGAGAAGGTCCTCATTTCTGTTTACAGCCTAGGGCCGGGCCCCGGCCGCTGTCAACCGCGGCCCGCCCAATCCCCGCGCCGCGAGCTTACTGCGCCGGCGTCTGCTCCAGCGTCTGGTAGTTGTGCGCGACCTGGAACGTCATCACCCCCACATACAAATACTGTGACGCCCGCGCCAGCGAGCGCTTGTTGTGGTGGACCAGAAAACGATAGGCCTCGTAATTCAGCGCCACCGTGCCGGCCTCAAACGCCGCAAAGGCAGGCTTGTTCTTCACCAGAGCCTCCGGCAGCATGGCCTCGTGATAATACTGCGGCTCCGAGAGCGCCTTCTCGGTGCTCGTGTAGTCCAGCACCCGCAGCGTCGCTGCCGCGCCCAGCATGCTCCAGTCCAGGAAGTTCATCCCCGGCGTTTTTTCCTGCACCTGCGGTGCGCGCACCGGATAGACTCCCATCGCCGAGCTGCTGAACGCCTCCCCCGGTTGTGCGTTGGCTACTGCCGCGGTGGGCAGCGGTGCATTCACCAGCATGGCGGTTTGTTGGGCGGGACAACGGGCAGCAACCCACAACGAGAGAACCGGCACAAGCAGAACAGCAGAGGGGAACTTCATGTTTTCCTCATCGGCTTGAACGACCGGCAGTGTTTTCAAAAAAGGTGAGAGAAGGCAAAAACACTGCAAGTCGTGCAATGAGCTGGGCTCGTCGGGTGCGGTTGGGGGGATCGGTGGCGTCGAGCCTCTGCGCCATCACCGCAGTTCTTAGGATGAGTGAGTGTGGCACAGAAACCGTATCAGTGTGTACTTATCTTGCGTCACTGCAATAAGTTACGGGAGAGCCAGGGTTTCATGGCTCTTCGGTAAAAGGGAGGTGTGACTGTCCCGTCCAAAATCGGTTACTTGTGCGCGTCACCACACCGGCTCGCTGGTTACGAATGCGTGCCATCGCCTCCCGATACGGCCCGACAAATCGCACAAAAGACGGCAACATCGCCCATACTCTGGGTAACCAGCGCCGCGCACCCGCCGCGGCTCGCGTGTCCGACCCCGAAAGCTTCAGGCCGAACTCTTCCCGTAGAGGTAACGGTATCCATTCCGTTGTTAATGCCCGATACCACACCGGTGGATGAACCCACGACCCCGCGCCGGACAGAATGGCCCTCGCCATCGACCGCGCCTCCTCGCTCACTCCGAGCGTGTCCGACGCGAACATCGTGCCCATGTACTCGCCGAACCCCACCCAGTCCCGCGGCAGGGCTTCCGCAGGGATGCCGAACAGCGCAGCCGTCAGCTTGTTTTCCTGGTAGTATTGTTCGCGCTCCGCGTCCGACAAATGTCCGACGCAGTCGTACGCCAGCACCGCACTGTCCATCAGCGTCGCGAACACCCAGCGCAGAGCCCCAACCTCGTTCGCCTCGTAATGCGCCCCCCGCGGCCAGGCAGCCACCGCTTCAGTCAGCTCTCCGCGAATCCCGCTGTGCAGCGTGTGCAGATGCCGAGCCGTCGCCGTCGCCTGTCCGACACTGCCGAAAATCATCGCGAAGACCAGCCGAAAGGTGTTCTGAAACCGCGCAATCGGGTCTCCCAGCAACGACGAGTGCTGTGCGATGGCGGTCGCCACCCACGGATGCGCCAGCTGCAGCAGCGCCGCGCGCCCCGCCCCCAGAAACAACGCCGCCTCGCGGTTCACCTTCCAGGTGATCGATGTCGGACCGAACAACCCCGCCCGCGGATCCCGCGTCTGACGCGCAACCTCCGCCAGGAGCGTTTCCAGTTCCCCCCGCGAAACGAGATGCTCCATATCGTTATTATGATGAGCCGTGGCGAACAACATTGGGCCGCTTCCGGCACCGCCCCGGATTCGTTACTGCGCCCGCTGCTTCCGCCCGAATTCGCTGCGATGCCGGCTGTAGAAGAAGTAGATCACCAGCCCGATCGCCAGCCACACAAAGAAGCGCAGCCACGTCATGATCGGCAACCCGGCCATCAGCAACGCGCAAAAAATAATGCTGAGCACCGGCAGCACCGGCCCCCCCGGACATCGAAAGCTGCGGCGGCGATGCGGGTCCTTGTAGCGCAGCACCAGCACCCCGGCCGAGACCAGAACAAAGGCGAAAAGCGTTCCGATATTCGACAGGTCCGAGAATGTCCCGATGTCCAGCAGACCCGCCGGCACCCCCACCACGAATCCCGCAACCCACGTGGCCACCGCCGGTGTGCGGTAGCGCGGATGCACGTGGGAAAAAACCTTCGGCAGCAGCCGGTCCCGCGACATCGAGAACCACACGCGCGCCTGGCCGATCTGAAAGACCAGAATCGACGACACCATCCCCAGAATGGCCCCGATCAGCACCGCAAGCCGCACCCAGTGCAGCGTCGCCGATGGGTGATGCAGATAGAGCCGCTTCAGCGAATTCACCACCGGCGCCGCATCGTCGACCATCGTGTTCCACTTCACGATGCCGGTCAGGATCACCGCGACTCCGATATACAGAATCGTGCACACCACCAGCGTCGCCAGGATCCCGATGGGCACGTCCCGCTGCGGCCTCCTGCACTCCTCCGCTGCTGTCGAAACCGAATCGAACCCGATGTACGTGAAGAAAATGATCGATCCGCCCGTCAGCACCCCCGACCATCCATTGGGATAGAACGGATGCCAGTTGGACGGATGCACGAAGTGCGCTCCCGCTGCGATAAAGATCAGGATTGCCGCGATCTTCAGCAGCACCATCACGTTGTTCGTCTCGGCTGACTCGCGGATGCCGCGCACCAGCACCACCGTCAGCAGCATCACGATCAGAAACGCCGGAAAGTTGAATCCGAAATGCCAGCCCGGCTGATACAGCACCTGCCCCTCGAGGCTGGTCATGCCGCTCGGCAAATACGCTGGCGAAATCCATCGCAGCGCCGGATGAATGCCGAACCAGTCCATCAGATCCACCATGTGTTCGGCGAATCCCACCGAAACCGCCATGTTCGAGAACGCATACTCGAGGATCAGGTCCCAGCCGATAATCCACGCGATCAGTTCGCCCATCGTCGCGTACGTGTAGGTGTACGCCGATCCCGCGATCGGAATCATGGAGGCCAGTTCCGCGTAACAAAGACCGGTGAACGCGCAAACGATCGCCACCAGAACCAGGGACAGCGCCAGCGCCGGCCCGGCTCCCGGGCGCCCTGCCATCGCCGTGTGCCGCACCAGATAGTCCAACACCGGCGTGTCGAAGAACGACGTAGAGGCGAACTTCTCTCCGGAGATCGCCGTCCCGATCACCGTAAAGATGCCCGAGCCGATCACCGCGCCGATGCCCAGCGCCGTCAGCGACACCGGCCCCAGCGTCTTCTTCAGCGCCAGCTCAGGCCGTTCCGACTCCGTGATGAGCTTGTCGATCGATTTGCACGCAAACAGCTGCGAGCGCCGCTGGGTCCCTTCGGGACGAGATGGAAGCACGGGCTGATCGGGCAACGACAGCTCCTGCGGGGAGGAGTAGGTGTTGTGTGAGTGTAAACCGGTTGGCCGGGCCGGCGAAAGCCATTTCCGCCAGCCCCCGGATCCTTTACCTGCGGAGGGAGGACGCGCCTCAGCGCTTCGACTGGCCGCGCACCAGCTTTCTCACTTTCTTCTTCTGCGACCCGCGTGGAGTGGTCCGCTTTGCTTGGGGAGCAGCCTTCCGGCGCGCCGCCCGTTTCAGTTTCTTGCGTTCTGTCTTGTCTGCAGTCGATTTCGTATTGGCCATAGATTCCTTTGCCGGAGCCGGTCTGCGCGCTCTCACAAGCGCTCGAGCTGAGCGAATTTCTCCACCAGCTTTTTCACTCCGAATCCTGAAAATTGTACCGTAATCTTCGCGTCGTCTCCGTCACCCTCGCGCCGGAACACCACACCCTCCCCGTATTTCGGATGCCGTACCCGCTGCCCGCTGCGGAGTCCCTTCGCTCCTGTCGGCTCCGGTACGTCGATCTTCGGGCGTGTGCCGCGGGGCGGTACGTTTCCTCCCCCGACTTTTCGATCCTCGCCCCCTCGTCCCGTAAAGAACTTCGCAATGTTGTCCACCGAATCCCGCGGCCTCTCGCTGCGCCCGGCTTGTGCGGGCCGCCCCGGCCGCTCTGTCCTGCCCCGCGCTTCGCTGTAGGAGCGGCTTTGGTCCTCGTCCTCGTAGCTGTAGTGCCGCGAGCTGAATTCGTCGCCGCCACTGCGGCCAAAGCGAGAAGGCGTCTCCGAGGACTGCGCCCCATACCCGCCCCAGCTCGTCGCTCGCATCCGGCCCCCGCTCAGGTCCTCCAGCAGATGCTGCGGAATCTCCTCGAGGAACCTCGATGCAATCGATGCCTCCGGCATATCGTTCCCGTACCGCCGCCGGTACCGCGCCCGCGTCACCACCAGCGAATCCATCGCGCGCGTCAGCCCCACATAGCACAGCCGCCGCTCCTCTTCCATCTGCGGAGGATCGTTCAGCGTGCGCGAATGCGGGAACAATCCCTCCTCCATCCCCGCCAGCACCACCAGCGGAAACTCCAGCCCCTTGGCCGCATGCAGAGTCATCAGCGTCACCCGCGCCTCGGGATCGTACTGGTCCACATCGCTGACCAGCGCCGCGTGATCCAGGAACTCCGCCAGCGTCTCGCCGCGCTCCTGCGCATCCTGTGCCGCGTTCGCCAGTTCCTTCAGATTCTCAATCCGCGAGAACGCTTCCGGCGTCCCCTCATCTTCCAGCGACTTGATATAACCCGTCCGATCGATGATGAACTTGATGAGCTCCGGCAGCGTCGCCGCGCCGCCCGGCTTTCTGAATCCCGGCACCGCCTCCGCCTCTGAGCTCTGAGCCCTGACCTCTGCGCTCGGTTCCTGCGCAGCCGCATGCCCCACCGGCGGCTCCTCCGCAAACACTGAGAACTTCGCCGGCTCAAAACTCTCCGCGCCTTCCGAAATAAAATCGTCGCCCTCAACATCGTGCGTCAGCGCCAGCACGCCCTGCGCGCTCGCCCCGAAATCGAAGCTCGTGTCGTTGGCTAACTCTGCGACCTGCGACCTGAGCCCTGTGCCCTGTGCTTCCGCCGCCAGCTTCTCCACGAAGCCCGCGCCCATCATCGCCCGCGCATCGGTGATGATTCGCTGGAACCCATCCAGGGCCGCCAGCGACCGCGGCGGCAGCAGCTGCTTCTCCAGCGCCCGATCGATCCCCGTCCAGAGGCTCGATCCCGTCTCCAGCGCAATCCGCTCCAGCGTCTCCATCGTCGTCTTGCCGATCCCGCGCGCCGGTGTGTTCACCACCCGCTGCAGCGCGATCGAATCGTGCGGATTCGCCACCAGTTTCAGATAGCTCAGCAGGTCCTTGATCTCCGCGCGCTCGTAAAACGAGAAGCCGCCCACCATTGTGTACGGGATGTTGTACCGCCGCATCGCCTCTTCAATCAGTCGCGACTGCGAATTCGTCCGGTACAGCACTGCGCACTTCCCGCCATCGCCGCCCTCTTCGCCCGCCTTGCGCAGATACTTCTGGATCGAGTCCGCCACGAACAGCGCCTCGTTCTCCCCATCGGGAGCCTCGTAGTATCCGATCAGTGCGCCGCCCTGGCGCGACGTCCACAGCCGCTTGCCCTTGCGCTGCGCGTTGCGCGCCACTACCGCCGACGCCGCTTCCAGAATGATCTGCGTCGACCGGTAGTTCTGCTCCAGCCGCACCGTCTTCGCGCCCGGAAAATCCTTCTCGAACTCCAGGATATTGCGAATGTCCGCGCCGCGCCACGAGTAAATGCTCTGATCCTCGTCGCCCACCACGCAGACGTTCTTGTCTTCCCCGGCGAGCAGCTTCATCAGCTCGTACTGCGGCCGGTTCGTGTCCTGATACTCGTCGATCAGCAGATACCGATACCGCCGGTTGTACCGCTCGCGCGTCTCCCCCGACACCTTCAGCACCCGCACCGCTTCCAGCAGCAAATCGTCGAAGTCCATCGCATTCGCCTTGCGCAGCTCCCTGCGATACTCCTCGAAGATGTGTGCCACCTTCTCGCTGATCGGATCCGCCGACGCCAGGTAGTACTCCTGCGGATCGATCATGTGGTTCTTCGCCCACGAAATCTTTCCCAGCACCACCCGCGGCGTGAGCGTCTTGTCGTCGAGCCCCATGCGCCGCATCGCCGCCTTCACCACGGTCTGCTGATCGGTCTCGTCATAGATCGCAAAGCTCTTCGTCAGCCCGTCGTTGCCGACTCGCAACACTTCAATGTCCCGCCGCAGCAACCGCACGCAGAAGGAGTGAAACGTCGAGATCAGCGGCTTGGCCAGCGATCCGTGCCCAATCAGCTTCTCCACGCGTTCCGCCATCTCGCCCGCGGCCTTGTTCGTGAAGGTCACCGCCAGGATCGTGTCCGGCGCAACTCCGCGCTCCTCGATCAGGTACGCGATCCGGTGCGTGATCACGCGCGTCTTCCCCGATCCGGCGCCGGCCAGAATCAACACCGGCCCATCGACGGTTTCCACGCCTTCGCGCTGCTGCGGATTCAGTTTGCTGAGGAGATGCTGCAAAGGGGTCTGCTCCCCTCCATTTTAATGGCTTTGAGTTAGCTTTGAAGGAGGTCTGTTTTGAAGGGGCACGGTTTCAGCCGTGCCGTAGCGTGCCGCAAAATGAGTGCGGCTTCCAGCCGCTGAGAGATGTTTTTCAACCTTCTCTCGCCGTTTATCGCGGTGTGGTGAGAAGGTAGAAGCGGCAGTCGCGAGATTGATGATTTCCCCTTCGGAGAACGCCATGGCAAAAAACATCGACGTGCTGCTCCGCGAATTGATCGATGGGCGCACAGACCTTGTATTCGAGCTGCTCGATGCCGGCTGTCCGCCAGACAAACAGGATTCCGACGGCGTCCCGCTCCTCCGCTGGTGCGCCTATTACGGCGACGTCAGCGCCATCCGGTTTCTTCTTTCTCGCGGTGCCGATCTGGCCTCTCTCGGTCATAACCTCGATCTGCACGCCGCCTGCTTCCACGGACACTGGCGTCTCTGCAAATTCCTTATCGAGAACGGTGCGGACGTGAACGCCCGCCAACGGAGAAACCCCGCTCCACTCTGCGCTCTGCACCTCCGACCGTCTGCTCCGCGACAAGGTTCTTCAGATCCTGCTGGACTCCGGCGCCAACCCAAATGTCGCCGCAAAGAACGGTGCAGAAACCGCAGGCTTCATGCGCGACGTCCGCACCAAAGGCGAAACTCCTCTCCACCGTGCAGCCGCCTTCGGCACCGAAAACACGATCCAGTTGCTCCTGGACCACCGCGCGAAGATCGACGCAAAAGACGCAAACGGCGACTCGCCTCTCAGCTGGGGCAGTTGGTACGCGCGACCCGATTCCATCCTCCGCCTGCTCTGCTACGGCAACTTCAAAATCCGCGCCGGCCGCCGCTCCATGCGGGACTACCTGGCCGGAATGCCGCACGAATCGTCTGCAGAGCCGGAATAAAATCACCTCACAGGCTCTGGACGGATTTTTTGTTCCAGCCTCTGTGCTCTCTGTGTCCTCTGTGGTGAATCCTCTCTATGCCCCTCCTCGAAGCCCGCGACCTCACCAAAACCTACGCAAAGAACGCCGCGCCCGTTGTTGATCGCGTCTCGCTCTCCCTCGAGCGCGGCGAAACCCTCGGCCTCGTCGGCGAATCCGGCTCCGGGAAAAGCACCATCGCCCGCATCATCCTCGGCCTTGTTGAACCCACATCCGGCTCCGTGACCTTCGACGGCCATCCGATGACCGGCGTCGCGCAGCGCAAACTTCGCCCCCTCCGTCGCCGCATGCAGCCCGTCTTTCAGGACCCCTACGCCGCGCTCAACCCCCGCATGCGCGTCGAGCAGATCGTCACCGAACCCTTTGTCATCCACGAACGCGGCCCGGCTCGCCCCTCCCGCGCCGAACGCCGCCGCCGCTGCCAGGAACTTCTCCGCCAGGTCGGCCTCGACGACTCCGCCCTCCCGCGCTACCCGCACGAATTCTCCGGCGGCCAGCGCCAGCGCATCAACATCGCCCGCGCCCTCGCCCTCCGCCCCGAACTCCTCGTCCTCGACGAGCCCGTCTCCGCCCTCGATGTCTCCGTCGGCGCGCAAATCGTCAACCTGCTGCGCGACCTGCAGCGCGACTTCTCCCTCACCTATCTCTTCATCTCGCACTCCATGCCCCTCGTCCGCTACCTCTCCACGAATATCGCCGTCCTCCGCGCCGGTAAGCTCGTCGAATTCGGCTCCCGCGACCAGGTCTGCAATTCCCCCCGCGAGGACTACACCCGCGCCCTCGTCGCCGCCACTCCGGAGATCTGCGCCTGACCTGCAACTCGTTCCGGCAGCCGACGTGTCAGATTTTCCTGATCTCTGATCTCTGAGCCCCCTGCTCGTGCTCGTCCGCTGCACCCTGTACCCTGTAAAGGAGTGCATCCCACCCTCTTCCACTACATCTTCCTCTCCTTCGCCGCCGGCCTCGGCGGACTCGTCAACTCCGTCGCCGGCGGAGGCGGTTTCATCTGCTTTCCCACTCTGATCAAAGTCGGACTCCTCCCCATCCAGGCCAACGCCACCAACACCGTCGCCCTCTGGCCGGGCCAGTTCACCTCCATCGCCGGCTATCGCGAAGACCTCCGCAAGAATCACCGCCTCGTTCTCCCGGTGGTCCTCGTCGCCTTCGCCGGCGGCCTCCTCGGCGCGCTCACGCTCCTGAAGGGCACGCAGAACTCTTTCCTCCGTCTCGTCCCCTGGCTCTTCTTCCTCGGAGCCACCACCTTTGCCCTCAGCGGACCCATCTCGCGCATGGTGCGCCGCCGCGCCGCCGAACAGGCCACCCATCCCGACCAGCTCCACCGCGTCGCGATCGTCCCTCTTCTCGCTTCGCTGCTCGTCATCACCTACTACATCGGATACTTCGGCGCCGGCGCCGGCCTCCTCACCATGACCGCCCTCGCTCTCTGCGGCGTTGAGCGCATCGCAGAGATCAACGCCCTCAAAGTCGTCATCACCACCATCGCCAACGCGGTCGCCGCCGTCACCTTCATCATCGGGGGAGCGGTCGAGTGGCGCTACTGCTGGCTCATGATGATCGCCTGCGCCGTCGGCGGCTACACCGGCGCCCGCAACGCCCGCCGCATCAGCGACCGCATCCTCCGTCCGATCATCATCGTCCTCGGCTTCACCGTCGCCATCTGGTTCTTCATCCACAGGAAGGCCATATGATCGCGATCTCTCCGGCGGTGAACGCCATCGGCCTGGCGGCCGCCGTCTGCACCACCGTCTCATTCATCCCGCAACTGGTCCGCGTGTGGCGGCTGCGCAGCGCGCGCGAAATCTCCCTCGTCATGTTCTCCGTCTACTCGCTCGGCGTCTTGCTGTGGCTCGTTTACGGAATTTATCTTCGCGCCGCCCCCATCATCCTCGCCAACGCCGTTGCGCTGGTACTCTCCCTCGCCATCCTCGCCCTCAAGCTTCGCTTCGACCGCAAATAGAAAAGGCGCCCAGCGCAGACCAAAGTGCGGAGCGCCCTGCGTTGTTGTGCCGGGCTCAGCCTGATTGGCGCGGCTGGCTGCCGGCGATTCGCTACCTGCTGGTGCCGCAGCAGTCGCCGGGGCAGCACGTCGCCCCGTTCTCCGGAGCCTGCTCAGTACACCGCGCGCCGGAGCAGCTCTCGCCGTTGTCCCCGCGCGGACAGCAGGGCGTGTGTCCCCGCTGGCAGTGCATCGCCGGTGTCACAGCAGTCCCGGCAACGGCCAGCGTCGCGACCCAACCCACCGCCAGCGCCGCCGCCAGCGCCCTGCTTATCCACCCGTGCCGCCGTTCCCTCACAGTCGTCAGTCTACCGGCAGGTCCTGGTTCCCAAAGTGACCCGCATCACGGTCCGGGCTGGCCCACCGGCAGCATCACCATCTTCTCGGTCGCGTCCCGATGAACCGCCCGCACGATGTGCGGCGTGATCACGATCGCCAGCTCCCCCACATCCAGATTCGTGCTCTTGTTCGTCAGACTCTGGAATCCAGGAATCTCGCTCAGTCCCGGTATTCCCGTAATCGCATCCGACTCCTGCCGCGAAAGGGAGCTCACCAGTATCGCGCTCTCGCCTGTCGCCATCGACGTGATCGCCGTGTAGTTCCGATTCGTCATCACCGGCAGCCCGTTGATCGATGACCCCGCCAGCGATGTAAGCGTCAGCTCGAACTTCAGGGATACCCGTTTGGAATTCTCAATGCTCGGCGTCACGTTCAGCGTCAGCCCGATATCCTGGTACTGCACCTGCGGGATCGTCAGCGACTCCGATGCCTGCAGCTGGGAAAGGTTCACGCCCAGGTTCTGCAGCGTACTCGACAGCCCGGCATTCGAAAGTCCCGGGATATTCAGATTGCTCGACGCGCCCAGGCTCGAATAACTCGATGTCTCGATCGGATACCGCTCTCCCGCCTTGATCGTCGACTCTGCCCCGTCCAGCACCCGCAGCTGCAGCTGATCGATCGTGCGCACGTCCGACGAGTTCAGCTGCATGTTCGTGGCGCCGCCCTGGTACTCCACCCCTGTCAGTGTCAGGCCGCCCCCGAAAACCCCGAACGGCTGCGTCAGAATCGAATTGCTCAGCTGCCCCGACGCAATCAGGATCGCCAGAATCGCCTCCCAGTCCCCCGGCGCCGCCAGTCCGCTGGAAACGATCTCCTGCACCAGGCTCGCGTTGCTGTTCAGCACGTTGCGCGCCTCCGAATACACGTTGAACAAGGTCGTCTGATTCGGCAGGATCGCGCCCAGATTCACCGCCTTGGTGCGATCCACCTCGTACATTTCCACGTCCAGCAGCAGCTCGCTTCGGCCCTCCAGCAGGCCCTTCAGTGTCGCGTTCAGCGCGCTCAGCACCGCCGTCGGTCCCCGCACCGTCAGCCGGCCCTGGGCCGGCGCTACCGTGCGCAGGGCAAACACGCTCCGGATCGTGTTCGCCAGCTCCGTCACTTCGCTGGACGCCATCCCCGGCAGATACACCGTCTCCACCGTCATCCGCTCGTATTTTTCCCGATTCAGCGTCGTGTTCCTGGCCACCAGCGCCCGCGCCGGATCCAGCGGCACGATAAACGTGTTGGTCGCCAGCTCCAGCAACCGCTCCGTCGTCGCAAAGTCCACGTTATCCGCATCGAAACGCACCGGCTGCGCACCCACCGAATCGTCCAGCGTCGGCACGATCCCGAAAGCCGGTAGAACCTCCGCCACCACGGTGCGCTCATTCCCCCGCACGTGAAAACTCTGCAGCCCCGGTTTCGGCTTCAGCTCGATCGGCGGCGCCGCCTCGACCCCGTCCGGCTGCGCCGCCGGTTCACCCGTCGCCTCCGTCGAAGCAAGCTCATCTACGTGCTGCGCCACTTCGGGGCTTGCCGGATCGATTCTGTACGCCTCGTCAATCGCTTCGCGCGCTGCCGCGTCGCGGCCCAGAATCTTGTCCTTGTCCGACTGCTGGATCAGCTTCGTCACCAGGTGCTCGCGCGCCACCTGATCCGCCAGCTCATATTTCTTCTCCTCCGGATCCAGCTCCGACGCTCGCGTGAACTCGTCAATCGCCGCGCGGATCCGGTCGTTGGCGATGTCCTTCGCTCCTGCGACAAACAGCTTCTGCGCCTGCACCCGATCCTTCTTCGACGGATGGTGCGGGACGGTCTTCGCATCGGACGCCGCTGTCGCTCCATGGCCCGCCGGCGTTGCGTCTCCCGTCACAGCCTTCGGCTCAGCCGCCTGCCCCGCCGTTCCCGCTCCAGCCGAACCCGTAGCCGGTGCCTGCTGCGCCTGCGCGCACGCCGCCATAGCCAGCACCGCCACCCAGCAGAGGCTAGGACGCACGGTCCGCCGCCTTCATTCCGGTTTCAGAACTCTGCAGCAGCGCCTCCAGCGTTGTCGTACAGGCCGCGGGTTTGTGCTCCAGCAGTTCATCGAAGCTGTACCGCCCCGTTGCCACCGCGATCGTCGGCAGTCCATTCGCCCGCGCCGCTTCAATATCGCGCGGCGTGTCGCCCACCACGCACACTGCCGCTTCGTTCGGGCTCGCGTTCCCGTTCTCGGTTCCCAGCATCGTCCGTGCCTGTTCCGCCGCGTGCGCAATCATATCCGCCCGCGCCTCAAACCGGTCGCAAAACCCTCCGAACCGGAACCAGCGCCGCAGCCCGGCATTCTCGATCTTGATCCATCCAATTTCTTCCAGATTCCCCGTCGCAACGCCCAGCAGCGCCCCTTTCCTCTCCAGGTGCTCCAGCATCGCCTCCACGCCCGGCATGATCGTCCACAGCATCTCTGCGCGCCGTTCCGCCACGTGCAGACACATGGCTCGCAGCATGTCTTCGCGATGCGGCCGCCACACGCGGTCTTCCACGCTCGCCAGACGGAACGCATCCCGCAGGATTCCCGGATCCGTATTTCCCGCCAGCATCACCCCGTCCAGCACCAGTTCGTGCCCCATCACGTCGCGCACGCCCTTGAAAAAGGCGTCCACGTGGACCCGGTCGCGGTGGCGCAGCAGCGTACCGTCGATGTCAAACAGATACGCCCGCTGTTCGTCCCACGCAAAACCCTCCTCCACGTAGACGCGGGGTTCGCCTGAATTGCTCATGTCTACAGGGTATAAGGCGCCCGCCGGGATCGCCACACGCGGCGCGCAACGCCAGGCAGAGCAGGGAAGTCAGCCCCCTCCGCCCCGTCCCGCCGCGCAGGACCGGCGCAACGGCGACCGGAGCGGAAGGGGTTCAACCGCTCCCCGAATTATGCAGCCGTGCGCATTTCGCGCACCGTTGCGCCCTGGCTCTCCGGCGGACGGCCCGAGGACGCTCCCGCGATCGCGCACAGCCATCCCAGGAACAGCGCGATGAACCCGAACCATCCCACTGCCGGTGTAATGGCCGGAATGTGCGGCCCCACGGTCGCGGCGATGTGCCCCGCCGCCACGCGCAGCACCACAATCAGCAATGCGGAAATAACCGCGAGCCCGAACATCGTCATGCCGTAAACCAGTCCCTGGCTGCGATTCGTCGTTCCCGCCAGGTACCCCGTGACTCGTCCGCCCACGTACATCGCGATCATCGTGAGCACAATGCTCCAGATTCCCATCCCGATGTCGGCGCCGCTCATCGGGCTGCCCATGTTGCCCGTGCTCGAAAAAATGGCCGCGCCCAGCATTCCGAATATTGCCCAGATCGCCGCAAACGAAAACACTCCCGCCCAGATTGCTCCCCACGGCCCAGTGCTCCGCACAACGGGAATCCCAGGCACACGATTGACAAGATCAGCCATAACAGCATCCCTCCTTTTTCGTGGGATGCGTTGCCCGGACGGCAGCGATGCCGAATGCAATTTCAGTGAGTCAAACACACAGAGGCGGCCGCGCACACACTCCTGCCATAGGGAGCGCTCCGAAGGTCTGCCGCTTTTTTGAGAGATCGAAGTTACCGGGCAGCCTGCTTCGTTGTATCGAAAGACCCGCGCTCCCGCTGCGGCGGCCGCCGCTGCGCCGTGCGCACCTGCGCCGGATCGATCTTCAGTTCGGCAAGAACGCGGCTCAGCGTGTTGCGGTGCACGCCCAGCTCCTTCGCCGCCTTGCACTGGTTGCCCCTGTGGCCGGAAAGAACCTCGAGAATGAAACGCCGTTTGAACTCCCGCACGGCTTCGTCATACGTGATGCCGCCTGCGTGCATCTGGGTCACAAGGTTGTCCAGCTCGCGTTTCACTCCGAACCTCTTTCCCGATCCCGGTTCTCCCCGGGCTGTCTCTGATTCCACCCCCGGCCCAACTACGCCGCCGGCCTCATCCACTCCGGTTGCGCTTTCCGCAGGACGATCACACCGCTCCTGATCCGATCTCCCAGTTCGGCAGGAGCCACAGCAGAGGCAGCGTGCGCCATCGCCAGAAACTCAGGTGCAAAGCGCGACTGCCGGAACCACGTTGCATTCGGCCAGAACGCGGCAATCACCATCACCGCGATCGTCACCAGCGCGCATCCTTTTACCAGACCGAAGGCCGCGCCCGCCAGTCGATCCATCCAGCCCAGCCCAATGGACTTCACCGACCAGCGCACGATCCTTCCCGCGATGCCGGCCACGATCATCACTCCCAGCGCGATGACGATGAACGACAGCGTTTCGTTCATCGCCTTCGCATGGATCCACTGCCCCATCCAGGGCATCACCTTCTCATAATCCCAGCTCGCCACCAGCAGCCCCAGAATCAGTCCTGCCAGTGTACAGACTTCCAGCACCAGCCCCGCCTTCGCCGCCGACACCACCGAGAGAATCACCACGATCAGGATCACCCAGTCGACGATCGTCATACTCTGACTCCGCTAAACCGCCAGGGGCCGGCCCGACAACAGACGATACGCATCCAGATATTTCTGCTGCGTCCGGTTCACCACATTCTCCGGAAGCGCTGGCGCCGGCGCCAGTTTATTCCAGTGAATGCTCTCCAGATAGTCACGAACGTACTGTTTGTCGAAGGAGGGCTGCGACCGGCCCGGCGAATACAGCTCCTTCACCCAGAACCGGGATGAGTCCGGCGTCAGCGCTTCGTCCGCCAGAACCATCCCCATCGACGTGGACCCAAATTCGAATTTCGTGTCTGCCAGCAGAATACCCCGGCTCTCCGCATGCCCTGCCGCTTTGTTATAAAGCGCCAGACTCAGATCCCGCAGCTTCTCCGCAGCCTCCCCGCCCACCAGGGTCGCCATCTGGTCGAACGTCACGTTCTCGTCGTGCGTCCCCCGGAAGCTCTTCGTCGCCGGCGTAAAAATCGGCCGGCTCAGCCGGTCCCCCTCCCGCAGTCCCGGCTCGATTTTGATCCCGCACACCGTCCCCGTCGCCACATAATCCTTCCACCCCGACCCCGCCAGATACCCGCGCACCACGCATTCCACCGGATACATCTGCGCCCGCGTCACCAGCATCGACCGGTCCTTCAGATCCTTGCGGTACCGCCACACTTCCTCTGGAAACTCCTTTACGTTCGAAGCCACCAGATGGTTCGGCACAAGGTCCTTCAGAAAGTCGAACCAGAACAGCGACAGCTGGGTCAGGATCATCCCCTTGCCCGGAATCCCCGTCGCCAGCACATGATCGAACGCCGAGATGCGGTCGGTGGCCACCATCAGCAGGTACTCGCCCAGCGCAT
Source organism: Acidobacteriaceae bacterium (assembly GCA_035508305.1). Classification (GTDB taxonomy): domain Bacteria; phylum Acidobacteriota; class Terriglobia; order Terriglobales; family Acidobacteriaceae; genus Palsa-343. The sequence continues at coordinate 16,303 of DATJNE010000237.1, forward strand.
AGATGTCGCGAACTTTCCCGCGCGCTACCAGAGTCAGATTGCGAAAGTCGGTTTCAAGCAGCGCTTTCAATGCAACAGACCTTTCCCTCGGCTTCGGATCGCGTCGTGAGCCGTTTGCCTTTCCTCGTACCGCCATCGTCGAGGCTGTTGCCGGAGGGAGCGCGTGGGTCGGAGCGATCAGCCCCGGGATTCCCGCCACGTCTGCCCTGGACGTGATCGGATGCAGTCCCGGAGGAGACGATGGATTCACGTTGAAATCCGATTGTGCGATTCACCTTCTGCTTTGTCAACGCTGCGTGAAACCGCCATTTTCTCGCGCCTGCGCGCGATCTAACTCCACCCGCCTCGCCTGTCAACAGAAAATCTTCCCGGTCCCACCCGGCGTTTCGTCCAGCGGAATAATCCTGCCTGCCAGCCCCTACCGATACGCGCTCGGCTTGCTCGGCGTGATCCGCACGCCCATCCCGTTCAGCCGGCTGCGCGCCTGCGATGCTTCCGGCGTCTGCGGATACCGCGTGATCAGCCCGCGCAGATCGCGGATCCCGTTCTCCCGCTGGTCGATCGCCAGCTCCGCCTCGCCCCGCCGCAGCGCCGCCGCCGGCGCCTTGGAATTGCCCCCGAACTGATCCAGCACCACCGTGTAATTCCTGATCGCGTCGGAATACTTCCCCTGCCGGTAATCGATCTCGCCCAGATAGAACTGCGCATTCCCCGCCAGCTCGTCGTTCGGGTAGTACTTCAGCACGTCCGCGAACTCGCCCGCCGCCAGGTCGTACCTCGCCCCGTTGTAGTCGCGCAGCGCTCCCTGATACAGGTCGTTCACCGGCGGCGCCTGTGGCTGCGGCGGCGCCTGCTGCTGTGGCTGACCGTTCTGGTCCGTCCCCGGCTGCCCCGGCTGTCCCGGTTGTCCCGCCTGTCCCGGCTGGCCGCTCCCCTGCTGCTGCATCGCCGCCTGCGTGGAGATGTTCGACAGCTGCGACTGCACCGCCTGCACTTCGGCGCTCAGCTTGTCGATCCGCGTCCGCAGCGCATCCATCGAGTCGTTGATCCCCTGCATCTGCCCGGAAAGCTGATCGATCTTGCCCCCGCCCGACTCGTTCTGCGCCTGCACCTGCTGCTGCAGCGTGGTCATCGTCGAGCTGATCTTCGACACGTTGTCGTTGATCGACTGGATCACGTGCTGCATCACGCTCAGCTGCTGGTCCTGCGTCTCCTGCAGGTGCTGCAGCGCGTCCTGCAGCTGCTGCACCTGGGTCTGCAGCTGGATGATCTCCTTGCTCACGGCATGCGCCGGGGGAGCCGCGCAGAACACCACGAAAAGAAAGACGATCGAAAGCGAACCTACCATCCTTCGCATAACCGAATCCCCGCTGAGCGCAGGAAGCGCTCTTCTCAATTCTAAAGGCCGCGACGGTTTACGTAACCGTAACCCGTAAAGGCAAAATCCCGGATCGCAGCCACGAGGCCGCGACCCGGGACCTGTTCGTGCTCCCTGAGTCCTGCCTTACTGATCCAGCGTGAACTGCGCCCGCCGGTTCTGCTGCCAGCACGCTTCCGTGTGATCGGTGCAGAACTGTTTCTCTTTCCCGTAGCTCACCGTGCGCAGCCGGTCCGGACTGATTCCCGCCGACACCAGCGCCTGCTTCGCCGCATTGGCCCGGTTCTCACCCAGCGCCAGGTTGTACTCCGTTGACCCGCGCTCGTCGCAGTACCCGCCGATCACCACTTTCAGTTCCGGATGCTGGTTCAGGAAATTCGCATCCGCTGAAATCGTCGTCTGCGCGTCCGGACGAACGTCGTAGCTATCGTAGTCGAAGAACACGGGCTTCACATTCTGTTCGAAGGTGTTCTCGTCGATGCCGGATTCCGTGATCCGCGCCGGCGCCGCTCCCGTCGCCACCGTCACCGTTGCCGTCGCATCGGCGGTGCCGCCGTCGCCCTGCGCCACCAGGTGATAGCTCGTCGTCTGTGCCGGCGTCACCGTCTGCGTGCCTGCTGAAGCCACCTGCCCCAGCCCCTCGATCGTCACGTTCGTCGCGTCCGTCGTCTTCCACGTCAGCGTCGCGCTGCCGCCCGGATTGATGGTCGTCGGATTTGCCGTGATCGTCGCCATGGGCGCCGGTGCCGTCTCCGGGGGCGCGCTCGGCGGCGCCGGAGCCTGCGTCTTCTTGTGGCATCCTGCGGCTGTCAGCATCGCCGCCAGACTGGCGGCCACAATCAGGGACGTGCGTTTCGCATTTCTCACTTGTCTCTCCTCCTCGATGGAGCGTTTTGGGGGTTTTCGACCAGGGCCAATCAACTCAAACTTCCCGGCTACAGGCTTCCTGCTTCCATCAGGTGGTCATTTCCAGCTCCAGTTGGGCATCGTGTTGCTGCCGCCACCGTGGGTTAACTGCATCTGATCCGTGCCGTCGGCCAGCATCGACCAGATCTCTGTGTGCCCGTTCATCTCGCGCTGGAAGACGATGTGCCGGCTGTCCGGCGACCACGACGGAAAATCGTTCGCCCCCGCATCGTGCGTCAGCTGGGTCCACCGCTTGCTGGCGATGTCCATCACATAGATGTCCTCGCCCCCCGGCGCTCCCGGTCCGTAGCTCCGGTTCCACGCAAAAGTCAGCAACTGCCCGGTCGGCGACCACGACGGCGATGTCGCGTACCCGCCGTCTGTCATCCGCGAGATGTTCGACCCATCCGAATCCATGATGTAGATCTGCGGCAGCTTCGTTCGCCCGCTCACCCACGCGATCTGCGTATTGGTCCTGGGGTTCCATACCGGCGAAACATCCGGCCCGCGGAACGCCGTAATCCGATGCGCCCCGCCGCCCGATGCGTCGCATACATAGATGTCCGGATCGCCTCCCCGGGCCGAAGAAAACGCCAGCTTCGTCCCGTCGCTCGACCAGGCGGGCGACAGCGTCGTGTCCCCCCACTCCGGAAAAGAAACCATCCGCCCCAGATCGAGCGAGTACATCCGGATCGACCAGCCGTTCCGCCCCAGCGAGCTGAACGCCACCCGCGAATTGTCCGGAGAAACGTGCGGCGACAGAGAAATCGTTCCCAGATGCGTCAGCTGCCGCTCGTTCATCCCGTCGTAGTCCATCACCCAGATCTCTTTGTTGCCCGAGCGGTTCGAAACGAAATAAATCTTTGTCTCCGCAATGCCCGGGATCCCGCCCAGTTGCTGGATAATCTCATCGGCGAACCGATGGGCGATCGTCCGCGTCGCGTCCACCGTCGCCTGTCCGCCGTATTGTTTGCCCAGTACCTGCGGATTCTGCTGCCCCGCCGCCGTGTTGTAGAGATAGCCCTGCACCGACAGATGTCCGCCGCTCACCGACAAGGCGCCGAACGCCACATACGCCGCGTTCGCCGGATCGGCCGACCACTGCGCCATGTTGATCTCCTGCGGCGAGCCCGGCGTCGCCGTCGGGATCATGCTCTTCGACACCACGTCGAAGATTCCCGCGTACCGCAGGTCGTTGTACAGCGTCTGATCGAAGGCCGACTTCAGCCCTCCTGTCAGCGGGTCCGTCGATGCCGCCTTGAAATCGGCAGCGGCAATGCGAATCTTCGACATCCCCATGTTGGTGCTGATGTGCACCCAGTCCTGGGCCTGCAGCGCCGGAAGCGTGAAGGCCAGAATTGCAAGGATGAGGGAGATGCGCAGAACCACAGTTTTCCTGGGGGAAATCGCAATCATGCTTTGTCCGTTTCCATAATGTGAATCAGCAGCGGGGGCCTGCCGGTCTGGTATACGGGCTCGCGCATTCGACCTGTGGGAAGCGCGGCAGCCCTCGAAGGATTGCCAGCCGGTATGGGAAATGGATGAATCGGCACGCCGTTTTTCGACCCGCGCATCTTCATTTTGAAGGCTGGTCGTAGGTAAAAGTGTACTCCACCGACACGTTTCTGCCTGTGTACTGTTCAGGTAATGGTCCGAAGTTTCCCACCCGCTGCACCGCCTCCCGCGCCGTCTTGTTCAGCGTGGGCGATGGGCTCGCCTGCGGAATCTGAATGCTGGTGAAATCCACGCTCCCGTCCCGCTCGATCGTGAACGTCACCGAAACCTGGCTCCCGTACCGCGTGCTCGGATCGATCTGGTAGGTGTACCAGTTCTGGCTCACCATCCGCTGAATCTTGGCTACGTACCACGGGAATCGCGCCGCAAAGTCCCCGCTCTGCACCTGCACCGGGGCGTTGCTGGTCTGTGCCGCGTTCTCCATCGCGTGCGGCAGATTATTCGCCGCTGCCTCGCCATACCGCGCCCGATTCTGTTCGTTCGTCGGCTGCGCATGCTGTGGCGACGCTTCGTGCGGCTTTTCCGCCGGCCGCAGTTTCGGCTTGTGCGTCGCCAGCGGAATCGCGTCCGGCGGCGTAATCGGGATCGTTTCCTTGCTGGGTGGCGCCGGCGCCGGGCTCGGCGTCTGCGTGGCCAGCACATTCGGCGTCGGGGGCGTGATCTGCGGCAGGGGAATCGTCGGCGCCGAGTTCACCAGATTCGCCTGGATCGTCCCCTGCGGCCCGTTGACTCCCCACTCATTTCCGTGGAAGTGCGCATTCACGTACAGCAGCAGAGCGATGGCCGCGACAAATCCCACGTGCAGCAGCACGGACCCCGC
>DATJNE010000238.1:0-34978 GCA_035508305.1 Acidobacteriaceae bacterium
ATTCGAGGCCTTCGTCGGTGCTCTTCCAGATGCCGCCCCCAACGGTTCCGGCATAAAAGAGGTTGGGGTTGCCGGCGACGCCGGTGACGGTGATGACGCGGCCGCCGATGTAGGGGCCGACGGAGCGCCACTCCAGTTTGCTCATCAGATCCTTCGCGGTGAGATCGCCAGAGCTTTGGGCGGCGGCGGGAGCGGCGACCGCGGTGGAAAAGGCAAGAATTGCGGAGAAAGCAACCGGGAAAATCCAACCGGCATGAACGAATCTCATGAGACGCCTTTCGAACGTATATTTCCGGGTGCCAGGGTGGCGAGTCGAATATAGCATTCTGCAGCGTTGGTATCAGGCTGCAGACGGGCGGCCCGATTTTCGCGGCTCGGATCTCTGCTGATGACGGTTGCGAGTTTTTCGTATGAACAAGGTCATGCGCGGAGCCACAGGTTTAGCCCCTGGTTGGGATGCGGAGATGGCGGGCAGAGAGCTGGCTTCGTTTCGTTCCCTCATGAAGCGCCGTCGGGTCCTTCGGCATCTTTGTATAGAGCTGAGAGATTGCAGCGGCTCGGGTTGAAAGCCACGGGCAAATCGCGGTACACTCTGATATAGGACCGCTTTAGTCGTATATTGAAGACGGGCAACGGCTTGCAAGCCTCAGCGAGGTCGCAAGCGCTCCCATGAGGCGGGTCTTCCGAGGGATACAGGAGAAGGGCATGAGCACCGATATGAATGTCGTCCACGAGTTGGCCAGCAAGGAATACGAGTGGGGCTTTGTCACCCAGATTGAGGAAGACCGTATTCCGAAGGGGCTGAGCGAGGACGTGATCCGGCTGATCTCGACGAAGAAGGGCGAGCCGGAATTCATGCTGGATTGGCGGCTGAACGCATATCGCTACTGGGCGAGCCAGGAGAAGGCGCACGCCGAACCGCAGTGGGCGAACGTGAAGTTTCCGCCCATCGACTACCAGGCGATCGCCTATTACTCGGCGCCGAAACAGAAGAAGACGCTGGCGAGTCTCGATGAAGTGGATCCGGAGATTCTGCGCACGTACGAGAAGCTGGGGATCCCGCTGGCCGAGCAAAAGCTGCTGGCGAACGTGGCCGTAGACGCGGTGTTCGATTCGGTGAGCGTAGCGACGACGTTCAAGGAGAAACTGGCCGAGCTGGGGATCATTTTCTGTTCGTTCAGCGAGGCGGTCAAGAACCATCCAAACCTGGTGAAGAAGTATCTGGGATCGGTGGTGCCGCACACGGACAACTTTTATGCGGCGCTGAACGCGGCGGTCTTCAGCGATGGGTCATTTGTGTATGTGCCCAGGGGAGTGCGGTGCCCGATGGAGCTGTCGACGTATTTCCGCATCAACGCGGCGGAAACAGGACAGTTCGAGCGGACGCTGATTGTGGCGGACGAGGGCTCATACGTGAGCTATCTGGAAGGCTGTACGGCGCCGATGCGCGATGAGAATCAGCTGCACGCGGCGGTGGTGGAGCTGGTGGCGCTGGACAACGCGCAGATTCGCTACTCGACGGTGCAGAATTGGTACCCGGGGGATAAGAACGGCAAGGGCGGAATCTACAACTTCGTGACGAAGCGCGGCAAGTGCCTGGGGCGGAACTCGAAGATCTCGTGGACGCAGGTGGAGACGGGATCGGCGATCACGTGGAAATATCCGTCGTGCATCTTGCAGGGCGACAACTCGGTGGGCGAGTTCTACTCGGTGGCGCTGACGAACAATTATCAGCAGGCGGATACGGGGACGAAGATGATCCACCTGGGGAAGAACACGAAGAGCACGATCGTGTCGAAGGGGATCAGCGCGGGGCGCGGGCAGAATACGTACCGCGGGATGGTGAAGATCATGAAGGGCGCGGAGGGCGCGCGCAATTACACGCAGTGCGACTCGCTGCTGATCGGCGACAAGTGCGGCGCGCACACCTTCCCGTATATCGAGGTGAAGAATGCGTCGGCGCGCATGGAGCACGAGGCGGCGACGTCGAAGATCGGCGAGGATCAGCTGTTCTATCTGCAGCAGCGCGGGCTGAAGACCGAAGACGCGGTTTCGATGATCGTGAACGGATTCTGCAAACAGGTGTTCAAGGAACTGCCCATGGAGTTTGCCGTGGAAGCGCAGAAGCTGCTGGCAGTGAGTCTGGAAGGCAGTGTTGGGTAAGCGCGTCGGCTGCGAGGGGATAGCTTTCAGAGATTGAGAAGACGAGGGCAGGGATGAGTTTGCTGGAGATCAAGAATCTGCATGTGACAGTGAGCGGGAACGAGATCCTGAAGGGGATCGATCTGCGGGTGAATGCCGGCGAGGTCCACTCGATTATGGGCCCGAATGGGTCGGGCAAGAGCACATTAGCGCAGGTACTGGCGCGGCGCGACGCGTATGAGGTAACCGAGGGGTCGATCACACTGGACGGCAAGGATTTGCTGGAGATGAAGCCAGAAGAGGCGGCATGCGAAGGCGTGTTTCTTGCGTTTCAGTATCCGGTGGAGATTCCTGGCATCGGGAACACGTATTTTCTGCGGTCAGCGCTGAATGCGATTCGGAAATATCGCGGCGAAGAAGAGATGGACGCGATGGATTTTCTGCCCATGTTCCGCGAGAAGCTGAAGCTGCTGGAGATGGATGACAAGCTGATGAGCCGCTCGCTGAATGAGGGCTTTTCCGGCGGCGAGAAGAAGCGCAACGAGATTTTGCAGATGGCGGTGCTGGAGCCGAAGCTGGCGATCCTGGATGAGACGGACTCGGGGCTGGACATTGACGCGCTGCGGATCGTGGCGAACGGCGTGAATTCGCTGCGCAGCAAGGATCGCGCCATGCTGGTGGTCACGCACTACCAGCGGCTGTTGAATTACATCGTGCCGGACTTTGTGCATGTGCTCGTAGATGGGCGGATTGTGCGGTCGGGAGGCAAGGAACTGGCTCTGGAGCTGGAAGAGAAGGGTTACGGCTGGACGGAGAAGGAAGCGCCTCAAACGGTGGGAGCACGGGCGTGAGAGAGAGGGCGGTGGCAGTCGCGAATCTCGACAGCTGGCTCGAGAGTTTTACAGAAGCGGAGAAGCGAGCACCCGGTCGCACCTTGCCGTGGCTGCATCGGCTGCGCGAGGATGCGTTTGCGCGGTTCTGCGAGGCTGGTTTCCCGACCACCCGGGATGAAGACTGGCGGTTCACCAATGTGGCGGCGATTGCGCGGACGACGTTCCGTCTGGCGAGTACCAGGACGCTGGCCGCTGGCGATTCTGCCGCGTGGCGCGTCGACGATGTCGCGGCGACCCTGGTGTTCATCAATGGGCGATTCGAGGCGGATCTGTCGGAGATCGGCCATCTGCCAAAGGGCGTGACGGCAACGAGCCTGCGAGAGCGGATCGAGTCGCATCCCGAAGAGGTGGAGAAGCATCTGGGGCGCTATGCCGACACGGCGCGCGATGCGTTCGTCGCTCTGAACACGGCGTTCATCAGCGACGGCGCGTATGTGAATGTGGCGCGCGGCGCGGTGGTGGAGGCTCCGATTCATGTGCTGTATCTCTCGACGAAGGAAAATGCCGCGACGATGACGCATCCGCGGAACCTGATCGTCGCCGGGGATCAGGCGCAGGTGGCGGTGATTGAAGACTACGCATCGGTGGGCGGCGAGTCCGTGGTGCTGTCGAATGCGGTGACGGAGCTGGTGGCCGGCGACGGCGCGGTGACGCAGCATTACCTGATCGAGCGGGAGCACCTGAAGGCATTCAACGTATCGACGCTGCGGATCCAGCAGGGACGGAGCGCGAATGTGGCATCGCACTCGCTGCTGCTGGGTGGCGGGCTGGTGCGGAACAACGTGCATCCGGTGCTGGCGGGCGAGGGCGGCGAGTGCCTGATCAACGGTTTGTATCTTGGGACGGGCAGCCAGCATCTGGACAACTACATGCACGTGGAGCACGCGAGCCCGCACTGCGGAAGCCGGCAGTTTTACAACGGCATTCTGGATGGGCAGTCGCATGGGGTCTTTCATGGGCGCATCGTAGTCCACAAGGACGCGCAGAAGACCGATGCCAAACAGACGAATCGCAATTTGCTGTTGAACGACGACGCGCAGATCGACACCAAGCCGCAGCTGGAGATCTACGCGGACGACGTGAAGTGTACGCATGGCGCAACCATCGGGCAAATCGAGGAGAACGCGCTGTTTTATCTGCGGTCGCGCGGCATCAGTGAGAAGGAAGCGAAGAAGCTGCTGCTGCTGGCATTTGCCGAGGAATGTGTGGAGCGCATGCATTCGATCGTGGCGCGGAATCACATCGAGCGGCTGGTGAGCGAGCATCTGCTGTTCACCGAGGGGATTGCGCCGGTGACGGAAACGGGCCTGCTGACGGAAAGAACGCTGGAGGAAGTGGGATGAGCGCCGCAACCGCTGTGCCGATTCGCGAAAAGACGTCCGCAACGTCGTTTGATGTGGAGCGGATTCGGAAGGACTTTCCGATTCTGCAGACGAAGGTGCACGGGCATCCGCTGGTGTATCTGGACAATGCGGCAACAGCACAGAAGCCGCAGGCGGTGATCGACGCGCTGGTGCGGTATTACGAGAACGAGAACGCGAACATCCACCGCGGCGTGCATTATCTTTCGCAGCTGGCGACGGAGGAATTCGAGAAGGCGCGCGCGCTGGTGCGTGCGTTTGTGAACGCGGCGCGGGCGAGCGAGATCATCTTTACGCGCGGGACAACCGAAGCGCTGAACCTGGTAGCGCAGACGTATGGGCGCGCGAATGTGAGCGCACGTGACGAGGTTCTGATCACGGCGCTCGAGCATCACTCGAACATCGTGCCCTGGCAGCTGTTGTGCGCGGAGAAGGGCGCGAAGCTGCAGGTGGTGCCGATTAGCGATGCGGGCGAGGTGCTGGTTGAGGAATATGCCACGCTGCTGGGCCCGAAGACGAAGATCGTGGCGATCGCGCATGTCTCGAATGCGCTGGGAACGATCAATCCGCTCGAGCAGATGATCGCCATGGCGCACGAGCGCGGTGCGGTTGTCGTGGTGGATGGCGCGCAGGCGGTGCCGCATCTGAAGGTCGACGTGCAGGCGCTGGGTGCCGATTTCTACGCTTTCTCCGGGCACAAGATGTATGGGCCGACGGGAATCGGCGCGCTGTACGGCAAGCAGGCGTTGTTGGAGGCGATGCCTCCATGGCAGGGCGGCGGCGACATGATCAGCTCGGTGACGTTCAAGAAGACGACGTACAACAAAGTGCCGCACAAGTTTGAGGCCGGAACGCCGGACATGGCCGGTGTGGCGGGGTTGAAAGCGGCGATCGAGTACATGAACGGCATCGGGATCGAGAAGATTGCGGCGCACGAGCACGATCTGCTGGAGTACGCGACGGAGGTCATCGGAGCGCTGCCGGGTGTGCGGCTGATCGGGACGGCGCGCGAGAAGGCAAGCGTGCTGTCGTTCGTGCTGGAGGAGGCCCATCCGCACGATATCGGGACGATTCTCGACCAGCAGGGCATAGCAGTGCGCACAGGACACCACTGCGCGCAGCCGGTGATGGAGCGGTTCCAGATTCCGGCGACGGTGCGGGCGTCGTTCGCGGTGTACAACACCAAAAGCGAAGTGGATGCGCTGGCACGGGGAATCCGCAAGGTGCGCGAGGTATTTGCATAATGCCGGAGCTGAGGGATCTGTACCAGGAAGTGATTCTGGAGCACAGCAAGGCGCCGAGGAACTACAAGGCGCTGGCGGGCGCGAATCACAAGGCCGAGGGATATAACCCGCTGTGCGGCGACCGGTTCACCGTGTATTTGGAAATGGACGGGGACAGGATTCGTGAAATCGGGTTCCAGGGCGCGGGATGCGCAATCTCGAAGGCATCGGCGTCGATGATGACGCAGAGCGTGAAGGGCAAGACCAAAGAGGAAGCTGAGAAGATCTTTCATCGTTTCCACGAGCTGGTGACCGGCCATTCGCACGGGGACGAAGCGGAGCTGGGGAAGCTGGCGGTGTTCTCGGGGGTGTCGGAGTTCCCGGTGCGGGTGAAGTGCGCGACGCTGGCGTGGCACACGCTGGAGGCGGCGCTGGAAGGCAAGCAGGAGAAGGTGAGCACCGAGTAGCCGGAAGCGAGAAGGAAGAAGCTCAAAGGAGGTCTCTGACAGGACCGACCGAATGCTTGCTGCTACGGGCTACTGGCTACAGGCTCCATCATGATCATTACGAACCAAACCGTGGCTTTGAAGCGCGACTGCGAGGCAATTGCCGTTCCCGCGGGGACGAAGCGCGTGCTGCCAAGGGGCACGTGCGTGCGCATCACGCAGGCGGCTGGGTCGAGCTACACGGTAGCGGTGGAAGGCGCGCTGTTTCGTATCGATGAGTCGAATGCCGATGCGCTGGGGCTGAGTGGACCGGCCGCGGAGACACACACGCCGCCGGCCTTCAGCGAGCGCATGATGTGGGATCAGCTGAAGACGGTCTACGACCCGGAGATTCCGGTGAACATCGTCGATCTCGGGCTGATTTATGCGTGCGAGATTGCGGATCATCCCGAGGGCGGCAAGAAAATCGATGTGCAGATGTCACTGACGGCGCCGGGATGCGGCATGTCCGACGTGTTGAAAGCGGATGTGGAGAGGAAGCTGGCGCACTTGCCTGAAGTGAGGGAAGTACGGGTGCAGGTGGTTTTCGATCCACCGTGGGATCCGGGGCGGATGTCGGAAGCAGCGAAGCTCCAGCTGGGCTTCGATCTCGACTACGGCACGAACAGCAATTCCTTTGGGCAGTTCCCCATCCTTCGCTAGCAGAGATATCGCGCGACCGGTGCGGAGCGCTACGGCTCGACCGGTTCCACAAAAAACATCTCGTTGGTCGAGCGGAAGCCGGCGGACTGATAGAGGCGGCGGCCTTCCTCAGTGGAGTGCAGTGCCACAACGCGGATTCCGCGGCGGCGCGCCTCGGCGAGCGCGAGTTCGATGAGGTTGCTCGCCAGGCGACGGCGGCGGTGCTCCGGCTCGACGTAAACGTTGAGCAGGTAGCCCCGCGTCGTGGAACGCGGATCGAGCGGATGCGGCGGCCAGTCGAGCAACAGCAGACCCGCGCCTGCGACGACTTTGCCGTCATCTTCAGTCAGCCAGCCGACGTACTTGCCGTCGTTGATGGCCTGTGCCACCCACGGCTCGTGCGCCTGAGCCATCAGATCGAGGACCTGGTCGTCGCGGCGGCCTGCGTCGACAAACATGCGGCGCCGATGGTGAGTGATCAGCGGAGCGTCGGCAGCTGCAGCTGGCCTCGTCTTCAGCATGATCAGCAGTATAGAGCTTAGGATGGGGACGTGACAGGAGCGTCCGATCTGAATCGAATCAGGATCAATCGGACCGATTTGCGCGCGGGGATGCGCGTGGCCGTGGCCGTCTCGGGCGGCGCGGATTCGGTCGGGTTGCTACAGGCGCTCACAGCGGCAGCTCCGGAAATAGGGTTGGTGCTCGCGGTGGCGCACCTGCACCACGGGATTCGCGGCGTCGAGGCGGACGAGGACGAGCTCTTCGTGAAGGAACTGGCGCAACATCTCCGACTTGAGGTGTGGTCGCATCGCGTGGAAACACGAGTGGTCGCTCGGGAGAGGAAGCAGACGCTGGAGGAAACGGCCCGGGAGCTGCGGTACGCGTGGTTCCGCGAGCTGCTGGCGCAGGGCAGGGCGGATGCCGTGGCAACGGCCCACACCCTCGACGATCAGGCCGAGACGGTGCTGCATCGACTGCTGCGCGGCGCGTGGACAGAAGGCCTGGGAGGAATTCATCCCGCGGTGCAGTGCCCACGCGGCGCGATCGTGCGGCCGTTTTTGGAGACGCGGCGCGAAGAAATTCGTGCATGGCTGCAAGAGATCGGCCAGGCGTGGCGCGAGGATGCGACGAACGAGGACATGGCACACACGCGCAACCGAATTCGCAGAGAATTGCTGCCGCGGCTCGCGGAATATAATCCGCAGGTTGCCGAACAGCTCGCGCACATGGCTACCATTGCGCGCGACGAAGAGAGCTGGTGGGAAGGCGAGATGGCGAAGCTGCTGCCAGGCTTGCTGTTGCCGGGCAGAGCGGTACGCGGAGGCGGGCGCGCCGTCCCGACGCATCCGGAGGAGGGCAGCGCCGGAATCGAACTGGAGCGGCTGCGGGCTCTTGCGCCGGCGGTGAGGCGGAGAGTGCTGCGCGCGGCGGCAAGGCAGCTGCGGTGCTCGCTGAACTTCGAGCAGACGCAGCGATTGATGGCGGTCTGCGAGCCCGAAGGCGCGAAGAAGCAGGAATTGACGGAGGGGCTGTGGGCGGAGAAGACGGCGCGGGAGCTGCGACTGATGCGAAAAAGTCGCGGCGCCAGAGAGGGTGAACCGGTGCCGGCAATCGACGTGAAGATTCCGGGCGATGTTGCGGGATTCGGTACGCGTTTGAGGTTGGTGCTCCTCGACGGCGCGAATGGCGATGGTCTTGAGCCCGTGTTTTTACGTGCACCCAGGACCGGGGACCGGGTGCGACTGCGCTATGCGCGCGGGAGAAAAACCGTCAAGGAGATTTTCGAACGGATGAACGTCGCCCGAGATGCACGCGCTACGTGGCCTTTGCTGGAGTGGCAGGGCCGGATCGTGTGGATGAAAGGCGCGGACATCGACCCGGAAGGGGAGATTCCGTTCCGGGTGGAACAGCTTGCGGAGTAAGTGCGGCGCATTGGTCAGCGCGGTCCAGCTGGCGGCCACTCGTAGACAACAATGCCGAGATCGCTGATCGTCTGTTCGGTCGCTTCGACGTTGCGCCGGATTTGCGCGCGGTCAGACTTCTGCTCAAGCGGATCTTCCTCGACGGCGATTACGCGGCCAAAGGGCCAGACCCCTTCCGGTGTGGCGGCGAGGGCCTGCGGTAAATCGGAGAGGCGAAGATCAAGCTCGCGGCGGCGCGCAGCAACCGGGCGCAGAAACTCGCTGCCGGGGCTGCCGGCCGGGCCGTTGTCCGGCAGAAGGACGGTCAGGTTCACGGTCGACTTACTGACGATGAGGAAGGGGTTGGTCCAGCTCTGGCGCGTGTGAATCGCCATATAGACATTCTTCGAGGGCAGCGGAATGCTCTCCAGCTCCTGTCGATCCTGGTCGCGCGCGGCCGCAGCGGCGCGGGCCTGCTGCAGCGCATGTTCACGGGCAGCGGCTGCTGCTTCGATGGCGGACGCCGGGTGGCGGGCCGAACGCGAGCAGGACGCAACAGCGAGAACCAGGATCAGGACGGCCGCCATCGCGGCGAGGCATTTCATAGAACGGCAGCGTGGGGACCGGGTGCCCGGCGAAGTTCAGGATATCAAGGTGCTCCGCACGGTGGAGCGAAGGTGCAGCCCGGTCGTGAACCCCGAGCAGGTCAGCCGTGGGGGGAAAAAAGTTCTGGGTGAATCGGGCCGCCCTGTGGTTTTATAGCATTCACACCATCCGCACTTTCCCCGGAGAACATGCGCGAGCGACTGGAAGGGTACTTCGACTTTGCGGGGCTGAAGACTACCTGGAGGACGGAGATCTTCGCCGGTCTGACAACCTTCGTCACCATGGCCTACATCATCGTGGTGAATCCATCGATTCTGGGCAAGGCTGGGCTGCCGGTGCCCGCCGTGACGGCAGCGACGTGCGTATCGGCCGCATTCGGCAGCATTTTGATGGGGGTGATCGCGCGTTATCCTCTGGCCCTGGCGCCGGGCATGGGCCTGAACGCCTACTTCAGCTACATGGTCGTGATGAAGATGCACGTGCCGTGGCAGACCGCGCTGGGAGCGGTTTTTCTTTCCGGTGTGATTTTTCTGCTGTTGACGGCGACAGGGCTGCGCCAGGCGATCCTGCAGAGCATCCCTCACGAACTGTACGCCTCGGTGGCCGGTGGGATCGGACTGTTCATTGCGTTCATCGGCTTCAAAAACGCGGGGATCGTCGTCGCCGATCCAGCGACGATGGTGACACTGGGAAATCTGCGGCAACCGCAGACCTTCCTGGCCCTGCTGGGCGTGCTCCTGATGGCGGCGCTGCTGGCGTGGCGGGTGCGCGGCGCGATCCTGATTGGCGTGCTGACGATTACCGTGGCAGGGATTCCCTTCGGGCTGGTGAAGTGGAATCCGGCGCCCTACAGCTTCTCAGCGATCTCGCAGACAGCCTTTCGGCTCAACGTCCCGGCTGCTCTGCATATCGGGCTGGTGGAGATCGTCTTCGTGTTTCTTTTTGTGGATCTGTTCGACAACCTCGGCACGCTGGTGGCGGTGGCGAAGCACGCCGGGCTGCTGGGGCCCGACAACGAGATTCCGCGCCTGAGCCAAATCCTGGCGGCGGACGCGACGGCGACAGTGGCGGGATCGCTGGTCGGGACATCGACGGTGACGAGCTACATCGAGTCGGCAGCGGGGGTGGCGGCGGGCGGACGGACGGGCGTAACGGCGATCGTGACGGGGATGCTGTTTCTGGCGTCGCTGCTGGCCGCGCCTCTCGTGGGGATGGTGCCGACGGCGGCAACCGCACCAGCGCTGATCGTGGTCGGTAGCCTGATGTTGCACACCCTGGGGGAGATTGACTGGAAGCACCCGCTCATCGCGTTTCCCGCGTTTCTGACCTTGGTGTTGATTCCGCTGACGACCTCGATCGCGAGTGGGCTGGGGTTTGGGATCATCGCCTATGCGGCGCTGCACCTTGCGATGGGGAAGTTCAATCGTAAAGACTGGCTGTTGTATGTGCTGGCGGCGCTTTTCCTGGCGCGCTTCATCTATGTCGGCGCGTCCTGAGGACGTCGCGGAGTGCAGGGTGTCGGGACGGGCAGCTAGAATGCCCCTGTGAGGACCAGCCTCTTCGATCTGTTCAAGGTGGGAATCGGGCCATCGAGTTCGCACACGATGGGACCGATGCGGGCGGCCCGTCGGTTTGCTCTGGAACTGGAATCAGCAGATCTGCTCCAGCGCACCGCCGAGGTGCGGGCCGAACTCTATGGATCGCTCGCGCTCACCGGCCGTGGACACGGAACGGATCGGGCAGTGCTGCTGGGGCTGAGTGGAGAAGAGGCGGCGGCGATCGATCCGGCGACCATTGAGCCAAAGCTGGCGGAGATTCGCAGTTCCGGAAGGCTCGCGATCCTCGCCCGGCGGATCATTCCTTTTCGCGAGGCCGATCACCTCCTCTTTCATCGCGACCAGATGCTTCCACCTGGAGCGGTGACGCAGCATCCGAACGGCGTGCGCTTCACCGCGTTTGACTCCCTGGGAGATACCCTCCTGTCCCGGACCTGTTTTTCGATCGGCGGGGGCTTCATTGTCGCCGACGGAGAAGAGCAGACACCCGGCAACGCACCGGACGCAGCATTGCCCTACCCATTCACCAGCGCAGCCGAGCTTCTCCAGATGGCCGCGGACCACAGACTCGCCATCTGGGAGCTGATGCTCGAGAACGAGACCGCCCTTCGCCGCGGCGAAGAGGTTCGCGCGGGCATTTTGCATATCTGGGGGGTGATGCACGGCTGCATTGACCGGGGGATGACGACAGAAGGCATTCTCCCTGGCGGGCTGAGCGTGCGGCGGCGCGCGCCAAGGCTGGCGGCGCGGCTCCGGGAGAAGGGTTCGGAAGATCCCCTCGCCCCACTCGACTGGGTGACGGTTTTTGCGATGGCGGTGAACGAAGAGAACGCGGCGGGTGGACGCGTGGTAACAGCACCGACCAACGGTGCGGCAGGGCTGGTTCCCGCCGTAGCCCGCTATTATCGGGACTTTATCCCTGGGGCGGATGAGGATGGGATCCTGCGCTACTTTCTCACGTCGGCGGCGGTGGGTGTGCTCTACAAGGAGAACGCTTCGATCAGCGGGGCGGAGGTTGGCTGCCAGGGTGAGGTCGGCGTGGCGTGCTCGATGGCTGCGGGCGGTCTGGCTGCGGCGCTGGGCGGCACGAACGACCAGGTGGAACATGCGGCTGAGATCGCCATGGAGCACAACCTGGGCATGACGTGCGATCCGATCGGTGGGCTCGTGCAGATTCCCTGTATCGAGCGCAACGCCATGGGCGCGGTGAAAGCGGTGCAGGCGTGCCGCATCGCGATGAACGAGACGGAAGGGCACAAGGTATCGCTCGATCAGGTGATCAAAACGATGTACACGACCGGACTCGATATGCAGTCGCGCTACAAGGAAACGAGCCTGGCGGGCCTGGCGCTGAACGTGATCGAGTGCTGAGGACTGGCCGTCCAGGCGCTGGCGCTTCGCGCCAGAGCGAGGGTCAGGGTTTAGAGTTTAGCCGGCCCCAGCAGACCAGGCAATCGTGGTGCATCGTGACGACGCCGTTCGACTCGGTGTCGGCGAAGAGGCGGGCGATGGCGGCGCCCATCTCCTCAAAGCGCGGGTGGCCGGGTTGCGGCATGTAGGACGAGGAGAGGATGCGGCCCCACAGGGCTTCGAGGGTGAGACGCTGCGCGTTGAGGATCGAGGCGCATGCCATGGGTGCGGGCGAGAAGAACTGAGCGAGGCGCTGGCGGCCCACATGCTGCTGTTTGACGGCCTCGTAGTCGATACCGAAGTCGAGGAGAAACCGCTCGTAAGCGTCGTGAAAGACGTCGCCCGAGAGCCGGCGATTGTTGTAGATCACGGCGCAGCAGCCGCCCGGCCTGAGGATACGGACGAATTCTGCTCGGGTCCTGTCCAGATCGAACCAGTGCATCGCCTGCGCGACCGTGATGAGATCGATGGAGCGATCGGGCAAAGCCGTGGCTTCCGCGGTTCCGGCAACGATCGTCAGATTGGCGTATTGAGATCCCAGCGACGAGCAGGCCGCGCGCATTTCTTCGTTCGGTTCGACGGCGGTGACGAAGAATCCGGCGGCGAGAAAGATCTCGGTCAGCAGGCCCGTACCGGCGGCGATATCAGCGACCCGGGAGCCCGCCTCGAGGGAGCACTCACGGCGCAGGAGGTCGACAACTTCAGCCCGGTAGGTCGGACGATAGCGGCGGTAGCTTTCGACGCGGCCCGTGAAGCGCTGGGTGGGGTTTGGGAGCATGGAGGTGCATGCCAATTCGTGAAATGTCCTTGCGCATAGCGCCCGACCGGACGGCCAGTCCCTAGTCGCGTTCGATGCACATCGCGACGGAGTTGCCGCCGCCCAGGCAGAGGGCGGCAAGCCCGCGGCGGGCCTTGCGGCGTTCCAGCTCGTACATCATGGTCACGAGGACACGCGCGCCGCTGGCGCCGATCGCGTGGCCGATGGCGATAGAACCGCCGTTCACGTTGACTTTTTCCGGTGGGGCTCCGAGCTCGCGCGTGACGGCGAGGGCCTGAGCTGCGAAGGCCTCGTTGAATTCGAAGAGGTCGATGGAATCGAAGGCCCATCCAGCACGCTCGACGGCCTTGCGCGCGCCGGACACCGGAGCCATCATCACCCACTTTGGATCGATGCCGCTGGTGGCGTGTGAGACGATGCGCGCCATGGGCTTGAGGCCGAGTTCGTGCGCTTTCGCTGCGGACATGACCACCACCGCCGCAGCCGCATCGTTGACGCCGGGCGCGTTGCCGGCCGTGACGGAGCCATCTTTTTTGAAGGCGGGCTTCAGAGCGCGGAGAGCTTCGATGCTGGCGTCTTCGCGGATGGACTCGTCGCGCTCGAAGAGGGTGGGCGCCTGGCTTTTCTTCTTCGCAGGGATTTCCACTGGAACCACCTCGGCGGCGAAGCGGCCCTCGCGCCAGGCGGCGGCGGCCTTTTTGTGAGAGAGGAGCGCGAAGCAGTCCTGATCGTCGCGGCTGATGCCGTACTTCTCGGCGACCAACTCGGCGGTGTGGCCCATGTGGAAGTCGTTATAGACGTCCCAGAGACCGTCGTGAACCATGGAATCGACCGCTACGTTGTTGCCCATGCGAAAGCCGCTGCGCGCCTGGGGCAGCAGATACGGCGCGTTCGTCATCGATTCCATACCGCCGGCGACGACAATCTCGGCGTTGCCTGTCTGAATGGACTGCGCGGCGAGCGCCACAGCCCGCAAGCCCGAGCCACAGACCATGTTGACAGTGACGGCGCTGACCTCAGGGGCTAGACCGCCGAAGATCGCTGCCTGGCGCGCGGGATTTTGGCCGAGTCCGGCGGAGACGACGTTGCCCATAATGCATTCATCCACCTGCTCGGGCCCCAGGCTGGCGCGCCTCGCCGCTTCGCGGACGACGACCGCGCCCAGACGTGTTGCGGAAACATCGGAGAGCGATCCCTGGAACTTCCCAACCGGAGTGCGGACGCCGGCGACGATGACAATCTGATCCATTGCAGTCCCTTTACTCATTCGATGCGCGAAACCACCACTAGAATCCAGAGGGAAGATACCAGAGAGAGAGGGTGCCGTGCACGAACCGCCGTCCGAGATGATGCCGAGTCTGCAAAGCCGCTCTACAGCGGCCGTGGCGCCCTGGTGGCACACGGTCCTGATTGTGGCGCTGCTGGCCGGGACTTCCCTGCTGGGCTCACGAGCGGCACATCGCGCTGCGGCAAGTGCCCACCACGTGGCCCGCTACGCGTTCGGGATCTGCGCAGAGTGGTTGCTTCTGCTGTTGACGTGGTGGGGTCTGCGGATCAAGCGCGCAGCGCTTCCGGACTTGCTGGGGTTTCGCCGCGGCTGGCAGGCGGTGAGGGACGACCTGGGAGCCGCCGCGGTCTTCTGGATCGCAGCCGCCTTCGTTTTGACGATCGTCGGGCTGGCCCTCAAAGCGGCAGGATTGTCGGCTCCCGAGAAGACTTTGATGGCGATTGCGCCGGACACGGGGCTGGAGGTGTTGCTTTGGATGGTGCTCAGCATGTCAGCCGGATTCTGCGAAGAATTCGTGTTTCGCGGATATCTGTTGCGGCAGTTCGCCTCGCTGGGCGGAGGAGTGTGGCCTGGGGTGCTGTGCTCCTCACTGCTTTTCGGTATCAGTCACGGTTACGAAGGCGCGGCGGGAATGATCGCGATCACCGCGTATGGCGCGATGTTTTGCGTGCTCGCGCTCATGCGCAGAAGCCTTCGCCCGGGGATGATCGCGCATGCGTGGCACGATATTTTCAGCGGAGTCATGCTCGCTCTGCTCCGGCATTTTCATCCGCTGTGAGATCCGCGCACGCGATGGCATGACCCGCTCTCTCTCGAGAGAGGAAAGTTGTAGACGAAAAATGAATTTTTTCCTTGACACTGTATGCGCGGAACTCTATACATTCGTTAACTGCAGCATTTTATGTTGCAGACTTCGATGTAGACATCGAACAAGGGAGAATAGAAACCATGGCAGCAAAAAAGGCAGCTAAGAAGAGCGCGAAGAAGGCAGCCAAGAAGTCCTCGAAGAAGAAGTAAGAGGACACCGGCAACACCTCGGGGGGACGCGATCAGCGTCCCCCCGATGCTTTTGGGACATTCTTCTCCGCCTCACAGGAAAACGGAAACGCTGTCCCGCCTGCTTAAACTGCATTCTTTGCGGGCTGTAGGCTGAATGTATGACGCGACGCCGATGGATCGCCGACACCTGGGATGAAGCTACGGCCTCGATCGCCGGGGATCAGGCCGCGCATCTGATTCGCGTCCTGCGCGCGCAGCCGGGTATGGAATTCGAGGTCGTGGCCGGCGGTCACGTGTGGCACAGCGTCATCGCGGGCCTCGAAGACAACCGGGTGCGGTTCAACCTGATCGCCGAGGTCAAGGCGGATCCCGCGCTGCCGGTAACGCTGCTGCTCTCTGTGTACAAATTCGACCGTATGGAGTGGGCCATCGAGAAAGCGACCGAACTGGGCGCCGCATGCATTGTGCCGATGGTCGCGCGCCGTACGGAGAAGCACCTGGCCCAGGCCGCGGCTACACGCGTCGAACGATGGCGCCGCGTCGCCCTGGAAGCATCGAAGCAGGCGCGGCGATCCGATGTGCCGCGGATCGAGGACCCTCTGCGGCTGACGGCCGCGGTGAAAGACGGGGAGGAGACATTGCAACTGGTGCTCGCGGAACAGGAGCGGGCGACCACGCTTCACCGGGCGCTGCAGGAAGCCCTGGCCGGCGCGGGCGACGATGTGCCGTCGATTCGCATTGCAGTGGGGCCCGAGGGCGGCTGGACCGCCGAAGAAGCTGGGCTCTTCGACACGGAAAACTGGAAACCGGTAAGCCTGGGGCCGCGCATTCTGCGCGCGGAGACTGCGGCAATCACCGCGATGGCAGTAGCGGCTGCGTTGCTGGAGTGAACGGAAACGAACGGGCTACAGGGAACGAAAAACCTCGCGTCAGCGCTGAAACGAGGCTTTGATTCCGGGAAAGGTGTTCTCCCGCCGTCTTACGAGAACATCTCCTTCACTTTTTCAAGAAGACTGCGCGCGGTCGGCGTGTTCTCCACGGCGATCGTCTCGCTTAGCTGGCGGAGCAGTTCCTTTTGCGCCTTGTTGAGTTTTGTGGGTGTGCGCACGATGATCTGCGCGATGAGATCGCCGCGTCCGTATTCGTTCAGGTGGGGTACGCCCTTCCCGCGTATGCGGAATTCCTGGCCGCTCTGTGCGCCTTCGGGAATTTTGAGCTTCACTTCGCCATCGAGCGTCTGCAGGCTGATTTCCGCGCCCAGCGCTGCCTGGGGGAAGGAAATCGGGATGAGGCAGTGGAGGTCGTTGCCGTCACGCTCGAAGACTTTATGCGGGCGCACACGGAGCACGATGTATAGATCCCCGCCGGGTCCGCCAAAGCGTCCGGCATCGCCTTCACCCTGGTAGCGGATGCGCGTGCCGTCTTCGACGCCGGCCGGAATGCTGACGCTGATTTCGTGCTGGTGTTCCACCCGACCTTCGCCACGGCAGGCGGAGCACGGATCGCTGACCACCGTGCCGGCACCGCCGCAGTAGCTGCAGGTGCGCGCGATCGAGAAGAATCCCTGCTGGTAGCGGACCTGGCCGCGACCCTGGCAATGCGGGCAGGTCGACGGCCCGCGTCCGCTCGCGGTGCCGGTCCCGCGGCAATCCGTGCACGCCTCCATGCGCTGGATCGTCACCTTTGTCTCTTTGCCGAAGACAGCTTCCTCGAAGTCGATGGTCAGGTCGAAGCGAACGTCGCGACCTTTCTGCACGCGCGACTGGCCACGGCGGCTGCCGCCAATGTTGAACATCTCGCCGAACAGGTCGCCGAAGATGTCGCCAATGTCCTGGGCCCCGAAAGGATTGCCGTCGAACCCGCCCGCGCCCACCCCGGCGTGGCCGAAGCGGTCGTAAGCGGCGCGCTTCTGCGGATCGCTCAGTACCTGGTACGCCTCGCTGCACTCCTTGAAACGCTCCTCAGCTTCCTTGTTGCCGGGATTGCGGTCGGGATGATGCTGGAGGGCCAGCTTGCGATAGGCGGCTTTGAGCTCCTGATCGGACGCTGTGCGGGAGACCCCAAGAACTTCGTAGTAGTCGGCTTTGATCACGTTTTCGGTTCTGCTCATGCTTCCTTCTGCTGCGAATTACTGGCCACTCGAACCAGGGCCGGGCGGAGGAGCCGATCGCGGATGCGATAGCCGCGGCGCACTTCCTCGAATACCTGATGATCGGGCAGATCGTTGCGCTCCACCATTTCAAGCGCTTCATGGACCCGCGGATCGAAGACAGCACCGACGGTCTCGACGGGCTGCACATTCAGCGAACGCAGCGCTTCCTCCATCTGCTTCACAATCAGCTCCACGCCGGTGCGTAACTGGTCCGCCGAGCCGGTGGACTTGAGGGCCAGCTGGAAGTTGTCGAGCACGGGGAGAAACTGTTCGACGGCACCGGAGACGGCGTAGTCGCGAAAATCGGCGCGTTCCTTTGACTCGCGTTTGCGCGAGTTCTCGAACTCGGCCTGGAGGCGCGCCAGTCGATCGAAAAGCAGATCGCGCTCGGCCCTGAGGCGATCGTATTCCTCCTGGGGAACGTGTGCAGTCTCGACCGGAACCAGCGGCTCTTTCCCGTCGTCGTTGTCGGCGACACCCGTAACGACTGAGCCCTGCGCGCGCGAGGGATCGTCGGCGGGAGCTGCGTCCATTCTGCTTTCAGTCTGCCTTTTTTCCACCATAATTCGTCGCTTACGTCCAACTCGATTCCGGCAGGCGGGCCGCGTTTGGGGTGCGCCTGCTCACTTTAAATCAATCCAGAGCACATGGTGTGCGCGCATCAATGGGGCGGCTGGAAAATCCTGCCGGAAAGCTGCGCGATGTACGATACGGCGTTGATCGTCTCCTGATATTGAATCCGGGTAGGGCCAATCACCGCGACCGTTCCGAGATTTTCCGCACCCACGCGCGCCGTTGTGCCGATCAGGACGAAGTCGCGCAACTCCGGGATCGCCTCTTCCAGGCCCACCACAACCCGCACCGTGCGCTGCCGGGCGTCGACATACGCGTTGAGCAGCTCGATCAGGCGCTCCTTGGCCTCCAGCGCATGCAGCATCGTGCGCAGTCGCTCGCGGTCGGTCTCTCCCGCCAGCAGGTTGGCCACTCCCTCGACGAAGATCGTCGGGACCAGGCTGGTCTCCGCGGCCAGCGCGCCTTTGCGATAGAGCTCTTCGAGCGAGCGCATCAGACGGTCGTACTCGCTGCGCTCGGCTTCGAGGCGCCGGGCCAGTTCGGTGCGGATTCGCTCCATGGACCAGCCGTGGAAGTTCTCATTCAGGTAATGGGCGGCGGTCTCCAGTTCAGCCGTGTTGAGATCGTGATCGAGGGTTAACACGCGAT
This sequence comes from Acidobacteriaceae bacterium, assembly GCA_035508305.1. Classification (GTDB taxonomy): domain Bacteria; phylum Acidobacteriota; class Terriglobia; order Terriglobales; family Acidobacteriaceae; genus Palsa-343. The sequence continues at coordinate 18,658 of DATJNE010000238.1, forward strand.
CGAGTACGCTGCCGGCTTTGGTAATGACCACGGCCAGTACGCGGCCTGCGGCCAGCCGCGAAAAGTGAACGTGCTCCAGCGTCTGCAGTTCCTGGGTCGACGCCAGGGCCACGCCTAGGCCGCTGGAAAGCAGCGCCAGCACGTGCGAGGTGCGCTCCAGGTACTGCTGGCTGGTGCCGATGCCGGCAAAGCTCTCCTCGATCTGCTCCAGCCTCTCCGGCGCCAGAATCGTGACCTGCGGGCCCCCCGGATGCTCGACGTAGAAGCGAAAAGCCTGTGCAGTGGGGATGCGGCCGGCGGAGGTGTGAGGCTGGTCGAGCAGACCGGCCTCGGCAAGCAGGACCATCACATTGCGGATGGTGGCGGAACTCATGCCGTCTTTGTTCCCGAAGTGGCGCGCGAGGGCCTGCGACGCTACCGGTTCCCCGGTGGCAATGTACATCTCGACGATCGCTGTCAGAACAGCACGTTCGCGCGGGCTCAGCCGCGGTTCAGAACCCATACAGATATGCCCGAAATACCCGCAAAAGGGTAAATTTCTCCTCTTTAGATTGTAGGTTTCGCGAAAAGCGGGGTCAAGAAACGCAAGGGCGCTGCAACGGCAGGAGATAAAGCGGGGCGGCAGCAATTTGCTGGCACCCCGGCAAACGCCGTTCTAGTACTCTCCGTGAACTACGTTCTCCAGCGGCTCGCCGCGCATGTAGCGGCCGATCTGTTCGCCGGCGAACTGCATTGCCCGCACCATGAATCTGGGTGTCGATCCGCCGACGTGGGGCGTGATGAACAGATTGGGGGCGCTCCACAGCGGATGGCCGTCGGGTAGCGGCTCCGGATCGGTAACGTCGATGGCGGCGGCGATGCGACCTGCAAGCAGTGCCGCCAGCAGCGCGTCGGTGTTCACGATGGGGCCGCGAGCAGCGTTGACCAGCAGCGCTCCCTGCTTCATCAGGTCGAGTTCCTTTGCGCCGATCATGCCCGTCGTCTCGCTCGTGAAGGGAACAATGAGGATGATCACATCCGCCGAAGGGATAAGTTCGGACAGCTGATCGACGCCGTAGACGCCCTCACGCGCGGTGCGTGCGACCCGCACAAAGCTGACCCCGAAGGGCCGCAGGCGCTGTTCGATGGCCTGGCCGATCGCGCCATAGCCGACGATGAGCACCTGCTGGCCGTAGAGCTCCTCGCAAAGCACCGGTGGGTACAGGCGCTTCCGGCCAGGATGGAGCGCGTGGTAATGGTCTTCGGCCTCCAAACGGCGCGACCAGACGCCGGCCTCCTGCAATTTGCCATAAAGCGGGAAGTACTTCGCCGACGCCAGGACGGCTGCCACCGTCCACTCCGCGGTGGAGATGGTGTGCGCGCCGCGCGCGTCGCAGAGGATGACATCGGCAGGCTTCAGCCGGAGCAGCTGATCGACCCCCGCGAGCGTCGATTGAATCACGCGCAGCCCGCGAAGAAACGGCAACTGGCGCGCCGCCTGTCCTTTCCACGGTGGAGCGATCCAGAACTCAACCTCGACGGCATTGGCCGGCTGCAGGGGGATGAGTTCAAGAGAGATCCCCTGGGGCAACAGGCAGTGCAGATCATGATCGATGGCATCGGGCACGCCGACTCTGAGCATGGAACGCGGCTCCGCTGGAGAGGAATGCTTCGATGCTAGCGCGACTGACTTCGGCGCGGAACACCGGGGCAATCAATCGCCGGTGACTTCAGTCCTTTTGATGGAAGAAGCGGCTGTTCAGATCCGGCCAGAATTCCTTAAACGCGAAGGTAGCGCCGTCGAGACCCACGTTCAGAACCCAGCGCTGGCCGGTTTTGGTCCAGGTTCGTTCCTGAGAAGGATAGTAGAAGTTTGAGATCCCGGCAGCGGCCCCGGCGCCCACGATCTCTGAGGCGTTGAATGCCTCATTGCCGTTGTCGGTGCGGGTAACGACAATGCGGCTGAAGGCATAGATGGCGCGTTTCGCGAAACCGCCGTGGCCCAGGGTGTAGTAGCGCGAGTCCTGGTGCAGCACTGCGGGAAAGATGAACTCCACCTGGTAATCCTCGTCCACCTGGTCAGCAAGGGAGTGCCAGTAGTACCGGCCATAGCCGGCTGCTCCCTCGTAGAATTCGGGGTAAGAACCCTCTGCCTCGTCAACCCCCGCGAGGATGGCAACAAAAACAAAATCCGAATAGTCCCAGGAATCTTCCGAGCTTTCCTTGAATTTTTCCTTCCACGTCTCGGGAGGAAGCTTCGTATCCACAGACACGGCGCGGAAGTTAGGGACAATGCCGAGGATGCGCTTTGTCTGCTTCCCTTCCAGACTCGTCTTCTGCGAGTCGGTCGGCGGCGGGGTCTGCTGCGGCGAAGATGCGGCGGGTTGGGTGCTCTGACCGGCTACAGCCGCGCCTGGGTCATCCGGGAGAAGACTGCTGCTCTCCGATTGCGCAAGCGCCGTTACAGCCAGCCCCGCGAAAAGGAACATGACCACGCAGCGTCTTACCGAGGGGAGTATCGATTCGAGCATAGAAGGGTTAACTCAAGAGTAGCGCGCGCAGGAAAATGCCGCATCTAATTGACGCTTAAAACGGCCTGGCGGATACACAAATTACGCGCTTTTCATCGGCAGGAGAGGGTCGCTACCCGAGAATTCTGCGCAGGGCGTCCAGCCCGGCAGGAATAGCCTCCAGCGAAACTGCATAGCTGAAGCGGACGTGCCCCTCGCCCTGCGCGCCAAAAACGACACCCGGAATGGTAGCGACCTGCGCCTTCTCCAGGAACTGTGTGGCGACGCGGCGGCTGTCCTTGTCGATCCTGCGGACGCTGGGAAAGGCGTAAAAGGCGCCTGCCGGCATCTCGCACTCAAGGCCGAGATCCTGCAGGCCCTGTACCAGCAGATCGCGGCGCCGGCGGTAGTCCTCGCGCCGCGCAGCGATAGTCTCCTCCTGGACGGCCATCGCTTCCAGTGCCGCCCACTGTGTCGGCGTTGAGACGCCATTGGTCGAGTACAGGACCAGCTTGCGCAGCCCGGTCATGAACGGTTCTTTGGCCACGGCATATCCGGCGCGCCAGCCGGTCATCGCATAGGTTTTGGAGAAGGTGTACGCCGTGATGGTGCGCTCGGCCATCCCCGGAAGGGAAGCAATGGAGACGTGTTCGCCGTCGTAGACCAGATCTTCGTAGGCCTCGTCGGCAATCACGACGAGATTGTGCTTCTTTGCAAAGGTCGCGACCTCTTCTGCCTCCGCACCCGAAAAGACCACCCCGGACGGGTTCTGCGGCGTGTTGTAGTAGATCGCGCGTGTTGCCGGCGTGGAGAAGTGCTCGAGTGTGGATGTGAGCCCGTTGCGGCGCGCCGTGGCCGTTGGCACCATGACCGGCCGTGCCTGGGCCATCGTGATCATGTCGCGGATGGGGGTCCAGAAGGGCGCGAAAACCAGCACGTCATCCCCGGGGTCAAGAACGGCCTGGAAGGCAACGTAGAGGGCGTGCGCTCCACCGCAGGTTACGATCACGTCGTCGGAAGTTGCTTCGACGCGGTTCTTCGTTTGCAGTTTTTTAGCAATGGCTGCGCGCAGCGGTTCGATGCCGGAAGATGGCGCATAGCGGGTCTTGTTCTCCACCAGCGCTTTGAGGCTCGCGTACTTGATGGCGTCCGGAGTCTCGAAAAACGGCTCGCCGCCATGAAAAGCGTGTACCGGCTTGCCCGCTGCTCGGAGTTCGAGAACCTTGTTGCGAATCTGAACGATGTCGGAAAAACCGACCTCGTCGAGGCGTTTTGCGAGATGGAGCGTTTTGGTCCTGGTCGTCATTTGCGTGAACCCGCCCGGGGTGGACGTTACAGCTTAGAGCATTTTGACAAAGCGAGTGCGGTAATTGTGCGCAGGCAACTCTCTTAGGTCACCAGAAGTCCCGAATAGACGGCCATTCCCGCGACCGCGTCCACCTGGAGGGCGTCGAGGGTATCGATCTCTGCCTGCGTCCGTATCCCGCCGGCGACAATGAGTTGGCGCGTGGTGAGCGGTCGCAGGGAGCGAGCGATTTCAAGGGGGAACCCGCGCATCGTCCCTTCGCTGTCCACGTGCGTGTAAAGGAAGGCGCCGCAGTAAGGATTAAGGGCGGCAAGTGCGTGCGCCGGGGAGACGTCGACGTTCTCGCTCCAGCCGCGCACCGCGATCCTGCCCGCTTTTGTATCGATGGCTGCGACAAATCGGTCGGGTCCGATCGCCCCGGAAAGGGAAGCTGCGGCCTCCTCGTCGATGCTGTCTCCGCGAAATAGCGCCGATCCCAGGATCACGCGGCGGGCGCCCGCATCGAGCAGGCCGCGAGCCTGCTGCGCGGTCCGGATACCCCCGCCCACCTGCACGGGCAGGCGTTTTGCGATCTGTTCAATCAGGGTGCGATTGTTGCCAGTGCCCCTGGCTGCGTCCAGGTCGATGAGTTGTACGAGCGGGAAGCGGGAAAAACGCCCGATCCAGTAGTCGAAGTCGTCGAATGCCAGGCGCAGCTCCTCCCCGCGCTCCAGCTGTACGATGCGGCCACCCATGAGATCGATCGAAGGAATCAACATGGCAGCCTCACCGGAATTCCATGGCGCTGGAGCTCCTCTTTGAGGGCGCGCACATCGTGGAGGTCGAAGTGGAAGATGCTGGCTGCAAGAGCAGCGTTGGCTTTGCCTTCACGAAAGACCTGAGCAAAGTGCTGCGCGCTCCCCGCTCCGCCCGAGGCGATGACGGGAATCTGCACGGCTTCGCTGACGGCCGCCGTCAGCGCACAGTCGAAGCCGGCGCGCGTGCCGTCGGCGTCCATGGAGGTGAGAAGGATTTCGCCTGCGCCGCGGGATTCGGCCTCCTGGGCCCACTCCACGGCGCGGCGGCCCGTGGGTTTGCGGCCCCCGGAAATGAGGACTTCGGCGTGCTCGACGGGCGCGTCCCGTACGCGGCGGGCGTCGATGGCGACGACGACGGCCTGGGCTCCGAATTTGCAGCCGATCGCGGCGATGAGATCGGGCTGGGCCAGCGCGGCGGAGTTGATGCTGACCTTGTCGGCACCGGCATCGAAGACGGCGGTCGCATCGTCGGCGCTACGAATGCCGCCACCAACGGTGAAGGGGACGAAGAGCTTTTGCGCGGTGCGGCGAACCGCGTCGAGCAGGGTGCGCCGGCCTTCGTGCGTGGCGGTGATATCAAGGAGGACGATCTCGTCGGCTCCCGCCGTCGCGTGACGGGCCGCCAGCTCGGCCGGATCGCCGGCATCGACAAGATCGACGAACTGTACTCCTTTGACGACGCGGCCATCGCGGACGTCCAGGCAGGCGATGATGCGTTTGGTCAGCACCGGCGCCACTCCAGAAAATTACGCAGGACGCGGAGGCCGATTTCGCCGGACTTTTCGGGATGGAACTGGACGCCCATAACGTTTTCGTACTCGACGGCAGCAGCGAATCTTTCGATGTAATGTGTAATCGCCACTGTGCCATTCACAGGGTCCAATGGGCCGGGTCCGCGGCTCAGATTTGTAGCGGGTACGTAGTACGAGTGGGTGAAATAGACACAGGACTGCTGCTCGACGCCATCGAACAGTCGAGCCGAAGCTGGCTCAGTGCGTGTGATGATGTGGTCCCAGCCGACATGCGGGACCTTTTCCCCGCCCTCCGGGAAGCGCTCGCATCGCCCCGCAAAATAGCCCAGGCCTTGCTGCCCGGGTGCTTCGGCGCTTCCCTGCAGAAGCCACTGCATCCCGACGCAGATGCCAAGGAATGGAACGCCGCGGCCGATGGCATCGCGAACGGCCTCAGTAATGCCGGTTTCGTCGAGCCGTCGCGTAGCGGCGAAGTGACCAACGCCGGGAAGGACGATGCGTTCTGCGGCAGCGACATCGGCCGAATTTTCCGTGACCGTGACCTCAGCCCCGAGATGGCGCAGCGCTTTGACTACAGAGGTCAGGTTTCCAGCTTGGTAGTCGATGACGGTCGCGCGCATCATAGAAGTCCTTTGGTGCTCGGGAGCCTCGATTTGAGCTGCGGATCACGCGCGCAGGCAAAGCGCAGGGCGCGGGCGAAGGCCTTGAAGAGAGCCTCAACCTTGTGGTGGTTCGAGCGCCCGTACATCGTCCTCACGTGAACGTTGGCGCGGGCGCCGCGAGCGAAGCCCTCGAAGAAGTCCTCGACGAGCTCCGACTGCAGATCGCCGACGAGACGCGTACGGACTTTGGTTTCCACGTGATGCGCTGCGCGGCCACTGAGATCAACGGCGGCGAGACCAAGGGTCTCATCCATGGTCATCAGGAAGTAGCCGGCCCGAAGAATACCCCGCTTGTCGCCGAGCGCTTTGTCGAAGGCTTCGCCGAGCGCGATCCCGACGTCTTCGACGGTGTGGTGCTGGTCGACGTCGAGATCGCCCTTGCAGCTGAGGTCGATGTCAAACGCGCCGTGGCGCGTGAAGAGCTCCATCATGTGATCGAAGAAGCGGATGCCGGTGGAGATGCGGTAGTGCCCGCAGCCCTCGATGATGAGCTTCAGATGGATCTCGGTTTCGGCAGTTTTGCGGTCGACGGTGGCGGTGCGTTTCTTCATCGTGTGGCTCCAACCCCCTTCGGGGACCAGTGGATCTCGACGATGGATTCTTCGAGCGCCGCGATTCCTTGCTGCGTCTGCTCGCGTGTTCCAAGGGTAATCCGGATGCATCCGTCACAGCCGGGATCGGCTGAGCGATCGCGCGTAAGCACACCCCTCGTGCGCATGGCGGTGACGAATTCCCGATGCAACCGGCCGATGTCGACGAGGACGAAGTTCGCCTGTGAGGGCCAGAACGGGACACCGAGACGCCGGAGAACGGACTCGAAGACCGGGCGCGAGGCGAGGACCTCGTCGACATACCAGCGGATGTAATCTTCGTCCTCGAGGGCGGCCGTAAGACAGCTCAGGGCGACGGAGTTCACGCTGTAGGGCGAGATAGCACGGCGCAACCACTGCATTTGCTCTTCGGCAGCAGCGAGAACCCCGAGGCGCAGACCGGCGAGACCATAGGCTTTGGAAAATGTGCGGGCAACGATTAAATTTGGTGCGTGGCCGATGAGGTCGAGAACAGAGTGGCCGTAGAAGTGGAAGTAGGCTTCGTCGACGAGAACCGCAGCCTGTGGAGCGGCCTCGATGAGTTGCAGCAGATCGGCGCGAGAGGCGATGTGTCCGGTGGGGCTGTTGGGATTGGCGATGGCGATGAGACGGGTCGCGGGGGTGATGGCGTCCAGCAGGGAGAGCAGCGGGAAGCGAAAGCCATCTTCGGCAGGGACGGCGATGACGCGCGCTGGAGTGGCCGATGCGTAGACCTCGTACATGGTGTAGGTGGGGACCGGAAGAAGGATTTCCGTTCCAGCATCGAGATAGCTCTGGCAGAGGACGTGGATCGCTTCGTCGACACCGTTGGTCAGAAGCACCTGTCCAGGCTGGAGGCCGAGATGAGCGGCAACGCGGGCCTCAACGGGCTCGCGCTCCGGATAGCGGGTGAGGTCGCCGCGGGAGATGCGGCCCAGCGCTTCCAGCACGTGCGGCGAACAGGCGAAGGTGTTTTCGTTGAAGTCGAGACGCAGACCGCTGCGGTCGCCGAGAGGCGGATGGTACTCCTTCATGCGGCGAACGGCCGCCGAGGGCTGCAGGCCCTGGAGTTTGAGATCAGTCATGGAGGGCCTCCGCTAGTCGCTGGCGAATCGCCGTGGCGTGGGCGGTGAGGCCTTCGGCTTCGGCCAGGTGCAGAGCGGCAGGGCCAAGCTGCCGGACGCCGGTTCGGGAATATTGCTGGACGGTGACGAGTTTCAGGAAGTCGAGGACGCTAAGGCCGCCGCGGGTGCGCGCAAGGCCGCTGGTGGGGAGGGTGTGATTGGGGCCGGAGACGTAGTCTCCCAGGGGTTGCGCCGACCAGCGGCCGATGAAGACCGACCCGGCGTTGCGTACCCAGCCGAGATCGGCAACGGAGTCGACGGTGAGGTGCTCGGGCGCGATGCGGTTCGCCAGGTCGTGAGCTTCGTCGGCTGACCGCGCGACGATGGCGAGGCCGCGATTTGTAAGCGCGGTGGTGGCTATTCCGTTGCTTCGGGACGCTTTCGTCACAGCGGCGATGACAGATTTGGCCAGCTCCCTACGAGTCGTGATGAAGACGGCCAGAGTATCGGGGTCGTGCTCGGCCTGGGCGACGAGATCGGCGGCGATGAGCGTCGGGTCGCCGGTTTCGCTGACAATCAAGGCTTCGGTCGGGCCCGCCAGCATGTCGATTGCGCAGTCGAAGGAGACGAGTTTCTTGGCCGCCGTGACCCAGGCATTGCCGGGACCGACGATCTTGTCGACGGCGAGGATGGAGTTCGTGCCGTAAGCCAGAGCCGCGATGGCGTGCGCGCCTCCCATTCGATAGAAATCGGTGATTCCCAGCAAACATGCGGCTGCCAGCGTTTCTCTGGCAGGGTGCGGCGAGGCCACCACGATGCGCTCGACGCCGGCGACCTGAGCGGGAATGGCCGTCATCAGGAGCGTCGATGGGAGCGGATAGCGGCCGCTTGGAATGTAGCAGCCAACCGAGGCAATCGGAACGACACGCTGCCCTGTGGTGACGCCGGGTGCCGGCGCCAGATCGAAGTCCTTTGGGCGCTGGCGCAGCGCGAATGCGCGGATATTGCGCGCAGCGGTTTTCAGTGCCTGCCGGAGAGGCGTCGGGGTCGATTTCCACGCGTGTTGCAGCTCAACTTCCGGGATCCGTAACGGCGACTGTGGCGAAAGGCGATCAAGGCGGGCGCGGAGCCGGAAAAGCGACGCATCTCCGCCTCGCCGGACCGCATCGACGATCCTTCTCGCCTGAGGCAGGACACGTTCGTACGGCGCCGAGCTGCGGTCGATAAGGGTGGCGATGGCTGCGGCTGCCCCGCCCCGGCCCGTTGTCCGCACCAGCCTCACAGGGCTGCCTTCTTGAGCGCGGTTTTCACAGAACGACCTTGTTGAGGGGATACTCGACGATGCCGGTCGCCTTCGCCGCTTTCAGCTTCGGGATCACTTCGCGGACCGTGCTCTCTTCGAGGATGGTGTTGACGGCGACCCACTGCGAATCGCTCAGCTCGGAGATGGTCGGCGAATTCAGCGCGGGAAGGACGCTGAGGACGGCCGACAGATTCGCCTTCTCGACGTTGAGCATCAGCCCGACGCGGTCCTGGGCGTCAATGGCGCCGCGCAGCATCAGGGCGAGGTTGTCGATCTTCTGCCTCTTCCAGGGATCGGCGGTCGCGGCGCGGTTCGCAATGAGGCGTGTTTCGCTCTCCATCACCGTGTCGATGATGCGCAGGCGATTGGCACGCAGGGAGCTGCCGGTTTCGGTGACTTCGACGATGGCGTCGGCGAGGGTCGGCGGCTTCACTTCCGTCGCGCCCCAGCTGAATTCGACTTTCACTGGAATGTTCTTCGCGGCGAAATATTTCTTCGTCACCTCGACCAGCTCGGTCGCGATGATTTTGCCGGAAAGATCTTCGGCGCGCTGCCAGGGCGAGTTTTCCGGCACGGCGAGCACCCAGCGCACGCGGCGCCGGCTCTGCTTGGCATAAACGAGGCTGGTGATGGACTCGACATCGAGGCCGCTTTCGACAACCCAGTCGATGCCCGTGAGACCGGCGTCGAGGACGCCGTGGTCGACGTAGCGGGCCATCTCCTGCGCGCGGATGAGCATGCACTCTATGTCGCCGTCGTCGATGGAGGGGAAATAGGAGCGGCCGTCGGCGTAAATGTTCCAGCCGGCGCGCTTGAACAGCGCGATGGTGGCGTCCTGGAGGCTGCCCTTGGGGATGCCAAGGCGGAGTTTGTTCGTCATACGGCAGCTCCGTTGCCGGCGGCGAGCGGGCGGGTAAAACAGCTCACGGTGCCTTCGTGGCAGACGAGGCCGTCGCCTTCGACTTCGACGCGAAAGAGAATCGCGTCCTGATCGCAGTCGGTGGAGAGGGAGACGATGCGGAGGCGATTGCCGCTGGTTTCACCTTTCATCCATAGCCTGCCTCGGGTACGGCTCCAAAATGTAACAAAGCCGGTTTCCTTTGTCTTACGCCAGCTTTCCTCGTTGAGGAAACCGAGCATGAGGACCTGACCGGAGCGTGCATCCTGCACGATCCCGGGGACGAGACCATCCATTTTGGCGAAGTCGATTGCGGGTTCAGTCATCTCTTTTCCTTCGGGAGACTCGGTTCTGCCGGTTTTGGAGAAAAACTCAAAAGCCCGTCAGCGCTGGGCGCCGGCGGGCTCTTCTCAATCCTGGTTTGCTGCTGGTCTTAACCTGGGATGCGGAAGTTCGCCGGCACACTCGTCCCCTGATGATGGTGATGATGACGGTGGTGGACGCGAACGGACATCACAGATTCCACCTTAGGGGAGTGGGTCCGGGATGTCAACTGCTGGCTGTGCCGGCGGAAGCGCGCTCCTGGTCAACAATTACCTCGGCGAAATGCACAGCGCGGCGGGAGGTGTTCTGCGAAATTTGTTCGCGGCAGCTGAAGCCGTCGGCGACGAGGATGGCGTCCGATGCGGCGGCGCGGACGGCAGGGAGCAGAACGCGCTCGCCAAGAGCCTGCGAGACCTCGTACTTGTCACGTTCAAAACCAAACGGCCCGGCCATGCCGCAGCAGCCGGAGTCGAGGAGCCGGAGGTTGCCGCCGGTGCGGCGAAGAATCTCGACTTCATCGGTCATCTTCATAATGGATTTGTGGTGACAGTGGCCGTGGAGGACGATCTGTCGGCCGGAATGGCGGCGCGGCTGATAGTCGGGCGCGTGGCGGAGGAGGAACTGGCTGAGGAGCAGAGTCTGCGCGCGGAGACGCTGGGCGCGCGGGCCTTCCTGCGAGTGAGCGGGGAAGAAGCTGACCAGCTCGTCGCGGAAAACGCTCGCGCAGCTGGGTTCGAGGAAGACGAAGGGGAGACCGGCGTCGATCCGCGGTGCGAAGTCGCGGAGGATTTTCCCGAGGTAGCCGCGGGCTTGTTTGAGAAAGCCAAAATCGTAAAGAGGGCGGCCGCAGCAAACGCGGTGCCGGGGGACTTCGACGGCGAAGCCCGCGGATTCGAGGACCCGCGCGGCGGCATGCAGGGTTTGCGGTTGGTAGTAGTTGTTCCAGGTGTCTGGCCAGAGGAGCACATGCGGTGCGGCCTGACGCGGAGTCCTGGTCGGGAGTCTCGCCCGGTCCGACTGAAAGCTGCGAGGCGCGAAGCGGGGCAGCTTGCGCTGCGGTGCGACGCCGAGGATTGCCTGGACCGCGTGCGAGAGCCCAGGCGCGGCGAGCGGCAGATTCGCAAGGCGTGGGGTGAGGCCGGGGAGCAGTGAAGCCGCGCTCGCCAGTCGATCCATAAAACCGAAGACGTAGTGCTGCGGCTTGCGCAGGCGGTCGCCGTAGTAGTGGGCGAGAAATTCGGCTTTGTAGGTGGCCAGATCGACGTTGACGGGGCACTCGGTCTTGCAGGCTTTGCAGGAAAGGCAGAGGTCGAGAGCTTCGCGAACGTCGTCGTTGTGCCACTCAGGTACGCCGCCGGCGGTGCCGAGCACTTTGCCTTCGAGGAGTTCCCAGAGCAGATGAGCGCGGCCGCGCGTGGAGTGCCGCTCTTCGCGCGTAACCATGTAGCTGGGACACATGGTGCCCGCCGTCTCCTTGCGGCACGCGCCGACGCCAACGCAGCGCAGCGTGGCTTCGCCGAACGAGCCTCTGTCCTCGGGGAACTGAAAGAAGGTGTCGGGCCTTTTGGACTGATAGCCGGCGCCGAGGCGGAGGCCTTCGTCGGGCTCATAGACGTTTCCCGCGCTGCCCACGGGCTCCATGAGGATTGCGGGGTTCATGCGGTTGTCGGGATCCCACAGGGTCTTGAATTCGCGGAAAGCCTGCATCAGGTCGGGGCCGAACATTTTCGGCAGGAGTGCGGCGCGGGCGCGGCCGTCGCCGTGTTCGCCCGAGATGGAGCCGCCGTGCGCGATGACGAGGTTGGTGGCCGCGTCCAGAAAAGCGCGGAACTTGCGGATACCAGGCTCGGATTCGAGGTCGAAGTTGATGCGCGTGTGGACGCAGCCCTGACCGAAATGGCCGTACATGGGGCTGCGGTAGCCGTAGTCCTTCATGAGCGCCCAGAGCTGGCGCAGGTAGGAGCCGAGTTGCTCGGGCGCCACGGCGGCGTCCTCCCACCCCTCCCATCCGTGAGGCTCGCCGGGCACGAAGACCGTAGAGCCGAGGGCGGACTCGCGGATGTGCCAGAGACGAGGGGCTTCGGCGGTGGTGCATACGCGGCCGGAAGGCGATCCGGGGAGGCGCGACGCAGTGGCGAGGAGGGCCTGGGCTTTGCCTTCGGCTTCGCCATCGCTTTCGGCGCCGAATTCGGCGAGCAGGAACGCATTGCCCGTGGGCAGCAGCGTCATATCCTCGACAGCGAGATTCTTGCGGCGCATGAAGTCGAGGAGCATTGCGTCGATGCCTTCGAGGCCGATGGGCCCCAGGCGCACGATGTCGGGCACGGCGTCGGCGGCAAGGAAGGGGTCGGGAAAGCCAAGCACGACGAGGCGGCGGCAGGGCGGCGAGTGCATCAGGTCGAGCGTGGCGCTGAGGATCGTGGCGAGTGTGCCTTCGCTGCCGACAATGGCCCTGGCGACGTGGAAGCTATTCTCCGGAAGGAGTTCATTGAGGTTGTAGCCGGAGACGCGGCGCGGAATGTTGGGGAAGCGGCGGCGGATTTCGTCGGCATACCGATCGCGGATGCGGCGTAAGCCAGCGTAGATCTGCGCGGCGCGGCCGCCGCGGGCGACGATCGCGTCGATTTGTTGTTCGGTCGTCGCGCCGACGGTCATGCGGGTGCCGTCGTAGAGCAGGATGTCGAGCGAGCGGATGTTGTTGGCCGTGAGGCCCCCCATCACGCTGTGCGTGCCGCAGGAATTGTTGCCGATCATGCCGCCGATGGTGCAACGGGTGTGCGTGGCCGGATCGGGAGCGAAGGTGAGGTGATGGACCTCGGCGGCTTCGCGTACGCGATCGAGGACAATGCCCGGCTCGACCAAGGCGGTCTTCGCGGCGGGGTCGAGTGAGACGATGCGCCGCATGTACTTCGAGAAGTCAAGAACGACGGCGACATTGCAGCACTGGCCGGAGAGGCTGGTTCCGGCGCCGCGGGGCAGGATGGCAGCGCCGAGCGAGCGGCAGGCCGCCACGATCGCCTCGACGTCGGCGGCATCGCGGGGGAGCACGACGCCAATGGGAGTAGCGCGATAATTCGATGCGTCGGCCGCGTAGAGAGCGCGTGAAGCAGCGTCGAAGCGGACGTGATCGGTTAGCGGGCCGCGAAGCCCGGCGCGGAGTCTGGTTTCGAGTTCGCGCGCAGCGGCAAAGGCTTCGTGCGGGCGCGGCTGGTTGAGGATCGGGAGCGAGGCGGTCATCAGAGTGCCTTGCGCAGGAAGGCGATTTCGAGGGCGTCGGTCTGGCGGAGAACAGGGTTCTGGTTGTAGCGATCAATGGGCGTGAAGCCCATCGAGGAGTAGAGACGATATGCGGATGGCATCGATTGCGGCATGGTGTCGAGGTACATCGCAGTGTAGCCGCGTTGGCGGGCGAGGTCGACGATGGCGTCGGCGAGCCGGCGTCCGAGTCCCGTGCCCTGCTGCGACGGGCGAACCCAGAGGCGCTTCATCTCGCAGGAGCGCTCGTCCCGGTGAGGAGCATCGAGGTGGAGCGGCTTGAGCGCGACGCATCCGGCAGCAGAATCGTTGTCAAAGGCGAGCAGGATGGCGCCGGCCGGTTCGGCGTAGCAGCCGGGCAGAGCTGCCAGCTCTTCTTCGAGACTTTCGACACAGATGTGCTGACCGCCGACCGATTCGTTGAGGAAGTGGGCGTACTCCCGCATGAGGGTCCGGCAGATTTCGGGGTCGCTGTCTGCAGCGCCGAATTGCGCGGGCCGGAGGTGCGCCATATCGGAATCATAACGGTCGCGGGCGGAGGCGACGGTTTCGCGCCAGGCGGGCCGAACCTGATATAACAGCGCCCATGACGAAGGTTGGCTTTTCGGTATTCGGCGTCCTCCTGTGCGCCGCGCTGGGCACGGTATTCGCGCAATCGCCGGCGGCACCCGCGCATGACCCCCGCATTCCGCAGATCATCAGCGCGCTGGGAGAGGCGAAGACGATTCGCGGTACGGCGCTCTCGCCGGATGGGAAATACATCGCTTGGGATCAGGGCGGACGGGGAGGCTCGGACATTGAGCTGGCGCCCCTCAGCAATCCTGCGGCAGCGAAGCGGATCACCGCGTGCCCAGGCGGCGAGCGCGGTGAGGAGAGCAACGCGGTTTTCTCACCGGACTCGAAGCAGTTGGCGTTCTTCTCCGACTGCACCGAGGATCGCAGGACGGCGATCTTTGTGGCCGATGCCGCGGGGGCAACTGCGCCTCGCAGGCTGGCGCAGCTGGATGGTTTCGCAAAGGAGATGCAGTGGTCGCCGGACGGCGGGCGGCTGACCTTCCTCTATGTGGCAGGGGCGACACGGCCTTCGGGGGCGCTGGCGGCGGAGAAGGAGCAAACCGGGGTCATCGGGGTGGAAGGATTTGAGGTGCAGCGGGTAGGGTCCGTCGATGCGGCCAGCGGCACGCTGACGGAGATCACGCCGCCGAATCTGCATGTCTTCGAATTTGACTGGTCGCCGGATTCAACGAAGCTGGCCTACGTGGCAGCGCCGCCGCCGGGGGAGAACAACTGGTGGGTGGCCAGGCTGTACACGCAGACGGTGGGCGGAGAGCCGACGGCGATTCTCGATCCCCAGACCGTGGCCGGGCCGCTGCACGGTTTGCAGATCGCTGTGCCGCGCTGGTCACCCGACGGGAAACAGATCGCCTTCATTGGCGGCCTGATGTCGGACCAGGGATCGACGGGCGGCGACATCTACCTCATGCCGGCGACAGGCGGAGAGCCGAAGGACGTGACGCCGGGACGTGCGGCGACCCCGGCGTGGTTCGAGTGGCTCGATCCGGATACGCTGGGCATCTCCGAGATCAGGGCCGGCGCCTCCCACCTTTTCGTTTACGGCATCGCCAGCGGGCAGGAGTCGAACGAGTACAACCTCACCCTGCCGGGATCGGTGGGGGCCGGCGGGCTTTCGATGAGCGTGGCGACGTCGAATACCAACAACATTGCGATCATCCGGTCGTCGTTTGAGAACCCGCCCGAGGTGTGGGCCGGCGAGCTGATGAACCTGAAGCAGATCACCCACATCAATGACGGCGTGAAGCCGGTGTGGGGCAAAGCGGAATCGGTGGAGTGGGACAACGAAGGCTACCACGTGCAGGGCTGGCTGTTGCTGCCCGAGCACTACGATCCCGCCCGCAAGTACCCCCTGATCGTGGAAGTCCACGGCGGACCCTCGGCGGCGGTGGTGCCGCGGTGGCCGGGCGTCGGCTACGGGCCCGTGCCATTTTCTGCGCTCGATTATTTTGTGCTGATGCCGAATCCGCGGGGAAGCTACGGCGAGGGAGAGTCGTTCACCCAGGCGAATCGGAAAGACTTCGGGTACGGCGATCTGCGCGACATCCTTGCCGGTGTGGACGCGGTGGAGAAGAAGTATCCCATTGACGACCATCGCGTGGGCCTGACGGGATGGAGCTACGGCGGTTTTATGACGATGTTTGCCGTCACGCAGACGCATCGCTTCCGCGCCGCGGTGGCCGGCGCGGGGATCTCCGACTGGCTGAGCTACTACGGCGAAAACCAGATCGACCAGTGGATGATTCCCTTCTTCGGCGCGTCGGTGTACGACGATCCGCAGGTGTACGCAAAAAGCTCCGCCATCAATTATGTAAAGAATGTGCGGACGCCCACGCTGATGGTGGTGGGAGACCGCGACGGGGAGTGTCCCGCTCCGCAGTCGTTCGAGTTCTGGCATGCGCTGCACGACCTGGGCGTGCCGACGGAGCTGGTCGTCTACTCCGGCGAGGGGCACGGCTTCGTCAGGGAGTCCGATCGGCTGAATGTGCTGGAGCGGGCCATTGGGTGGTTCCAGCAGTACATGCCGGCAACCGGAATCCAGGGAGCCGGGAACGCCGAGTAGAGAGGAAGGCCGCGCGGATCGCTCTGAATCGGGCGCGAAGGGACGGAACGGCGCGGTTCTCCGCGCCGCTGTCCGCTGGGCCGGAGGGGCTTCTGTTTGGTATTCTGAATCGCACCCGGAATTTTTCCTGGCGATTCGACCGTCTGGGCGGCTCCGACTGCGCAGGCGGGGAGGTTTCATGCGGCGGTACCTTGCGTTTGCAGTTCTGTTTGCTTTCTCACTCCCTATTGGTCTTTCCGTTACGGGCTGCGGCCATAATCCGGGAAA
>DATJNE010000239.1:0-17448 GCA_035508305.1 Acidobacteriaceae bacterium
CGAACCCGCGCCCGCCCCCTGCACCCAGCCGGTCGAGGTCAACGCCCAGGTGCGCACCGAAGCCCGCTTCGCCATCAACCCCGGCCCGCCCAGCTTCACCATCAACCACGGCGCTCTCTGCGGACTCTGGCAGGGACCGGCCCGCGTCTGGCTCTGGACCACTCCCCAGACCGCCCCCACCCTCCCCGGCAACGTCTTCGTCATCGGCCGCAGCGGCGGCAAGGAAATCCTCAGCAACCAGCCCAATACCGGCGGCGCCAGCTTCTAGCTTCCTGTCCGATCGCAACGGTTTTCATCCCGAGCGGAGCGCCCTGGGGCTCCATCGCGCACGGGGTCCCCTCGAACGTGTTCGCCGGGGTGGAAGGCGAAGCCGGCGAGGCGAGGGATCCGCGGTGGCTTCTGCTTGCGGGGCCCTTCCGCAAAGCCGGCGATCCGGCCCGGAATCGTCAACAAGCGAACTCGCCTGATCGTCACGGGTCATTTCCCATCGTGCTGACCCCGGCCGTCTCCCGTCGAGCTATCGATTCAGATCCCCGCGCGGCAGCGCGGTCAAGGGAGATTAGGTGGTCACGACACCAGCAACAGGGGTTTCCTGCGCACCCACGATCAGGAGCCAGAGCATAGCGACAAGCTCAGCCAGAAACACCGGCTGGAAGTAGCGGAAGAGAACGTCAGCGTGATCCGGAGCCAGGAACCAGGTGATCCCGACGACGACCCAGGCGACGCCGTCCAGCACGAGCCAGTAGCCGAGCCAGCGCGGCAGGAAGCGCGACCGCACCACCAGCCATCCAAAGGGCAACAGCCATAATCCCCAGAATGTCTGGTTGATGGCGTTCGCCTGCCCATGCATCCGGATGAGGAGCATGCCGATGGCTTCGCGCATGTTGGCGTCAAAAGCGGCGAAGGGATTGCCCCCGCGAAAGACGAGGAGTGCGGCAGCGTTGAAGACCACGGCCACCAGACCGAGAGCCGACGAAACCAGCACCAGAGCGACGAGTTGTCGCGCACGATGGCGGTCTACGTTTTCAAAAAGGCGATAAAGCGCCAGCCCCAGGCCGATGAAGATGACCGCGCCGAGCGTCTCGGCAAGCATGCCCCAACGGTAGAGCGCCTCGTGGCTCAGGACGCGGGCCGCGGTGGCGGCAGCGTCGTTGTGCACCACCGTCCGCGAGGGGACATAGAGCAGGTAGAAAGGTCCCAGGGTGAAGCCCAGATACCACAGCCCAGCGATACGGGCCGTTCTCTTCACCGCCACAATAGGGACCTCCAGGGGTTAGCAGCGGGTACGCGAGCGGAACAAAGAAAGTTCCGGAAAGGATTTTTGCCGTGTCACCGGCAATGTTTTCCTCTGCCGAATTCTTCGTCCCGCCGCAGCCAATGGGCTCCGGCCTGGTTCGCCGTCGCGCTCGCTCGTCGCTCCCAGCCCGCAGTGTCAATCCCTTTCACCAGAAACCAGACCAGCTGAAAGACCCCTGCGACGCGATGAGTCTATCCTTGCCTTGCCGCGACGCCACACGGACTTTCGCGTGAGTCCGTGCGGCGTCGCAGCGACCGACACACTCGCATCTCGCCTTGAATGTGTCCGTCCTGGCCGTCTGCTGTTACCGAAGCCGCTGGACGAAGTGGAACTCGATACCGGACAGTGGACCGCCGACGTCATGCAAGGCATCGCCATTGGCGAGCGGCCCGAGATCGATCGCGACCAACCCGGTGCTGTTGATCAATTCGCTCACCAACTTTTTGGCTTCGCCGTCGTCGCCGGAAGTAAAGATGACGGTACGGGGTTTGTTCGGTGTGAAGTCCTGGATCCACATCATCGGCATATTGCTGAAGGCTTTTACGAGCCGTGCCCCAGCCGCCATCGCAGCGACCATCCCGCTCGACGTGCGCCCCTTCAACGCAGCCCGCGATCTGGTCACACCCTCCGCGCTGATGTCCGGAACAGGGTCCATGTGGGCATTTGTCGCATCGATCAGAATCCGGCCATGCCAATCGATGCCTTTCAACGCTTCAGGAACATTCACCCAATTTGTAGCAAGAATGACGACATCGCATTCGGCTGCCTGCTGCTTCGTGCCGGCAAGAGCACCTGGGCCGAGATCGGCCACAAAATCTGCCAGTGTCTCCGGGCCCCTGGAATTGGAAACAACAACGGTGTGACCAGCGCCGATGAAGTGACGACTTAACGCGCGTGTCACTTTCCCGGCTCCTATAAAACCTATTCTCATAATCAATCTCCTTGAGCGCGGCCTCTGTGACCGCCAGCTACTTTACTAGACGTAACGGCAAGATAATTGATGCAAATTGATTTTTCTTTCCGTTTCGTTAAAATAACGACGTGCCCCGAATTGCCCACAAATCAGTGCGTCTCGGCCGGCCGCCCGGCGAGACGGCCGTGTCCCACGCGGCGATCATGGATGCCGTATATGAGTTGCTGCAGGAGAAATCTGCACGCGACCTCACCATGGAAGCGGTCGCAAAACGGGCCAGCGTGGGTAAGCCGACCTTATATAAATGGTGGCCAACCAAAGCCGCGCTCATCATGGCCATGTTTCATGAGAGGCTTGACCGGCCTTCCGAGCTTCCGCTGACGGTAACGGCGGAAGAAGCGCTTCGCGCAAAGATGCGCAGGCTCATTCATTTGGTCAACGGCCTCGTTGGAAAAGTGGTGCGCGACCTTATCGCAGAAGGTCAAAGCGACCCGGAGATCCTGAGGGAATTCTACGAGCAGCACGTCAGTCTGCGGAGAGCGGCCGTCGTCGAGGATATTGAGCGAGGCAAAGCAACGGGTGAGTTCTCAGCCGATACAAACGCCGAGCTACTGGTCGATGCCATGGTCGCGCCCGTGTACTACCGGCTCCTGCTTCGCTTCGCGCCGTTGACGGAGAAGTATGGTAATGACCTGATTGATCAGGCCCTGCTCGGAGTGCGGACAAAACAAAAGCCCTCTACCCCCAGGGGACGCGGCGGGTTGCGCGGGAAATCTCGAGGCTAAATCCACAGCTTGCGGGCAGGCCTTGCAATCAGGGCAGGGCTTTCAGTCGGGCCAAAAAATGCCCCAAAAATCACCGGGCTTCAGCCCCCTGTGGGCACGCCCCCGCCCGCACCCCCTCACACCAGCGTCATCTGCCGCGCCGGAGCCAGCGCCCCCTCCAGCTCCAGCAAAAACCGCTTCCGCTCGATCCCGCCCCCATACCCCGTCAGGCTCCCGTCACTGCCGATTACCCGGTGGCACGGCACCACAATGCTGATCGGATTCCGCCCGTTCGCCAGCCCCACCGCCCGCACCGCCTTCGCATGGCCGATCGCTTCGGCGATCTGCCCATAGCTGCGCGTCTCGCCGAATGGAATCCTGCAAAGCCGCTCCCACACCTCTTTCTGAAATGCTGTCCCCTCGATCCACAGCGGGATCGTGAATCGCTGCCGCTTTCCTTCGAAATATTCGCGCAGCTCTGTCTCGGCCTGCTCGAAGCCCCTCCACACCCGCTCCCCCAGCTCGCCCGCTCCCGGCCCCCGCCGCACCGTTCCCGTATAAAGGCCGCTCAGCACCCCGTCGGTCTGCAGGAGCGTCAGCGTGCCGATCGGAGATTCCATCAGAAAATGCGTCTTTCTTCCCATCGATCCTGCTCCCGCCTCCGCGCGTCTTTCCCGATCCCAAAACGGTACACCCTCTGACGTTCGTACCCTGCTCCCCTCGCTTTCTCCTTGCCTGCGTCTCCACCGGATCGCTACCCTGAATTCGAAGGGGATCGTGTGTCCGCACACATCCCCTTCGGCGTTTTCGGGGCTCCCAGGATCCCCCCAGGCCATGTTTGAAAACCTTCTGCACGACCTCCGGTTTCCGCCCCAGTCAGGCCCTTTGGAATCTAATAGATACCAACAAGCCCTTTGCAATCAAATAGGTGCACCTCGCTCGCGGATCGGCGAAAAGGCAGCGAGTTTCGAAGCACTCGCTAACATATCCGGAATGAATCATTTACAGAATCGCCGGCTCGGAGTCCTCCGCCGGCCGGGGTAATACCTGAAACCTGTTACCCTCCAACCCGCAGAAACGAAAGGACAATCCCCACCCCCCCAGGGGGGGAGGGGGGTCCCCCCCTCATCGCACCGCCAGGTGAATGCCGCCAATCAGGCTGGCCAGCCCGTTCCACGCAATCTGCACCCCGATGCACAGCAGCACAAACGCGATCACCCGCACCACGCCATGCGCTGTTGATGCCGAGACTTTCGCCGTGACCTTCGGCGCATACGCATACGCCAGATACACACCGCCGCACATCAGGACCATGCCCGCCAGCACCCCCAGATGAGCGAACAGGATGTGGCTCACCGTTCCCTTCGACGCATGCGCGCTCAGCGTCAGCATCACCACCAGCACCCCCGGACCCGCCGTGACCGGGAACGTGAACGGGTAGAAAATTTTCCCCTGCACGATCGAGGCATCCGCGACCGCCGGGCTCGTATCCGGCGACGGTGTAGCCTCCTTCTGGTTCAGCAGTCCCCACCCCATCGCCGCCAGCACCAGACCGCCCGCCAGCTGCACCACCGGCAGTGAAATCCCGAACACCTTCAGCACTGCGGCTCCGCCCACGTCCATCGCCAGCAGGAACAGCGCTGTCGTCACCGCCACTTTTCTCGCCAGCGCCTTGTACAGGCTGTCCGGAGCGCTTCCCACCAGCCCCAGAAACACCAGGGCCGATCCCAGCGGATTGATCACCGGCAACAGCGCACTGAAGGCCAGCGCGAAGAACTGCCCAAATTCGGCCATCGCGCTTCAATTGTACGAAGAGCCCGCGTTCAGGAAGCCCGTGCTGCGGCTCCGAGGCAGATTGCCAGGCTCCCGGACGCCGCGAACCGCCACCGGCACTCAGGACAGGTCTTCTGCCTTCACCGCGAAAAATCGCGCGATGATCGCCGCCGTCTGTTCCCAGTCGCGCTTCTCCGCCTCCAGCAGCTTGTGTCCCGCTCTCGTCAGCCGGTAGAACCGCGCCCGCCGGTTATTCTCCGAAGGTCCCCACTCCGACGCAACCGCGCCCTCCTGCTCCAGCCGCAGCAGCACCGGATACAGGGTTCCCTGGTTCACCGCCAGCAGGTCTCCGCTGATCTGCTCGATCCGCCGCGCCATCCCGTACCCGTGCTGCGGCCCCAGCACGTCGAGCGTCTTCAGCACCATCAGCGCCAGCGTCCCCTGCTGCACATCTTTCCTCGGCTTCATCGGGTCGGATCGCCCCGCTCTCCCATTTTGGTTTCCAACAGGAGAGTGCCACACCTCCAGTGGGTAAACAACAGGGCTCCTCGCCTGGTTCTCCCTTCCCGCTCCGGATGTATGCGATGCGTCACCGGTTCGAGCTGCAAATCCATCCAAAGTTGGTTGTCCCCGCGCACTCCCTTCCGGCATCCTTGGCGGGACCTATGCTCAAAGCCACCCCAGGGCTTTTCTGCCTTCTTGCGCTCGCCTCCGCCGTCTCCGCCCAAACCCCTGTCTCGGCGGCTGCTCCCGCTGCCTGGTCCGCGCCCCAAGCCGCGCCGCCTGCACCCGCCGCTCATCCGCTCACCTTCTCCGTTTACGAGCGCGCCCGCAACGACACGTGGCAGTGGTTCGCCGCCCCGCCGGCTTCGGAGACCTACTCCTACCTGCAGTCGCTCCTGCGCATCAGCGTCGCGCAGCGCCTCACCCACTGGGACTGGGAGGCCGAGCTGACCCAGGCCGCCGTCCTCGACGTCCCCGATGACGCCGTCGCTCCCGTCTCTGCTCAGGGGCAGCTCGGGCTCGGCGGCACGTACTACGCTTCCGGTGGCAACAACACCGAGCCCGCCGCCGCTTTTCTGAAGCAGGCCTTCATCCGCTACGACGCCGCGCCCGATAAGAGCATCCGTCTCGGCCGCATCGAGTTTGTCGAAGGCGTCGAGCTTCATCCCAAAGACTCGACCGTCCTCTGGCTCCAGAACAATCGCGTGCAGCAGCACCTCATCGGCAACTTCGGATTCGCCAACGCCCAGCGCAGCCTTGATGGCATCGACGCGCATTACGGCTCCGGCCCATGGGACATCACCGCCATGGCCGCCCGCTCCGATCAGGGTGTCTTCAACATGAACGGCAATCCCGAGCTCAACGTCGACACCCAGTACCTCGCCTACTCCCGCATCGCCGATCATGGCCGCATCCTTGTCCGCGCCTTCGCCATCGGTTATCACGACGGCCGCACCGGCATCACGAAGACCGACAACCGCCCCGCCGCTGTGCGCGCCGCCGACCATAAGAACATCCGCCTCGGCACGTGGGGCGGCGACCTCATCGCCACCCAGCCCGCGGGTCCCGGCACCTTCGACTTCGTCTTTTGGGGCGCGTATCAGAGCGGCGCATGGGGCGAGCTCACCCAGTCCGCCGGCGCCGCCCAGCTCGAAGGCGGCTACCGCTTCACCCAGGTCGCGACTCAGCCCTGGTTCCGCGGCGGCTGGTGGCGCTCCACGGGCGACAACAATCCTGCCGACTCGAAGAACAACACCTTCTTCGTGGTCCTGCCCACGCCCCGTGTCTACGCTCGCCTGCCCTTCTATAACATGATGAATTCCACCGATTCCTTCATCCAGCTCATGGACACGCCGCACAAGGCCTGGGACCTGCGCAGCGATCTCCACTGGCTCGACCTCACCTCCGGCCACGACCTCTGGTATCTCGGCGGCGGCGCCTTCGACAACAAGGTCTTCGGCTTCACCGGCCGCCCCGCCAACGGCCACACCTCGTTCGCCTCGGTGGCCGATATCAGCTCCGACTGGCAGGCCACCCACAACGTCGCCCTGAACTTTTATTACGGACACGGATGGGGCAAGAGCGTCGTCGGCGCCATCTACCCCACGGACAAGACCATCCAGTTCGGCTATGTCGAGATGGTCTGGCGCTGGGGCGTCACCTCGGGAGCGGGAAAGTCAAAGTAGCCCCGGAAACCGTTCTCTCGATTTCCGCACGTCCTCCGCTCCCGGCCCTTCGTCCGGAATCTCCCACCCTTCGTCGGGCTCCGCGTGCTTCCCAACCTCCCCTGCGCAACACTGCGCCATGGGAGGTTATTCGTTATGGTCTTTCGCATGAATCTTCTCTCTGCCGGCTTCTGGGCGCTCACCGGCCTCTGGATGCAGCCGGGCGCGTTCCAGGCGCAACCGCCGGCCCAGTCGCTCGAGTGGACCCTGCCTCATAACACCGCCGTCGTCGTCGCGAGCCCCCGGACCTGGCGCTTTACTGTGGTCTACAACACCGCCGGGCCGACCGGCGAAATCATCCAGCGCCAGCGCATCACCGGCGATTACACGCGCGGCTTGCCCGGGAACGAGGTTGTCTGGCACAACGTCACCAGCGCTACCGCGCCTGGCGCCGAAGCCGCCTTTTCTGCGCCCGAGAAGCAGACCTATATGGAAGGGTTTCGCTACCGCAACGATGTGGCCCCTACGTTTGCACCCGGCTTCTTCAAATCGTTTCCTCCCTCGGCCATCATGGAGCGTAATCTCGTCTGGGATACCGGCATGTTCGAAATGTTCGGCGAAAACCACTTCGACCAGCTCCAGCTCAACGTCCCGCTGCATTCGGGCCCCGGCGGAAACTTGAAGCTCCCCGACCTCGGCACCTTTCAGAATCACGACACGGTGCTCGAGTGGGTGGGCCGCTCGCAGCGCAACGGTCAGGACTGCGCCCTGATCGACTACCGGGCCTTCTTCAACCCCCTCGACCTGGCCACCGGCGGCATGACCCTCAAAGGCCGCAGCGACTACTGGGGCCAGATCTGGGTCTCGCTGGCCACAAAGCAGATCGAATACGCCACCCTCTACGAAGAAGTCTTCGGCCAGATGAAGCTGCCGGGCCAGACTGCCCCGCAACCTCTCAGCGTCTTTCGCACCGGTACGTTCGAGCCGCTGCCCGCGAATGACACAGGACGGTGAGCGATGTACCTCCGCGTCAGCTCGGCAAGATCCAGATGGGGCTTCGTTCTCATCGTCACGAATCTGGCCGTGCTCACGGTCATGTTCGTGCTGCTTGCCGCCGGTGAGCTTCGCACCACGAGCGACTTCCTGCACAGCCTTGCGTACAGCCTGATCTTCGCGAACCTCACCGGCGCTCTCACCATGCTGGTTCTGAGTGCCGTGCTGGAAAAAATCGCGCGACGGCGCGGACCCATGCTACTGTACATGATCCTGGGCATCGTCGTCATCACTCCTTTGGGTTGCCTTGCCGCCCTGGCACTGCTGGTCGCGATTCACCTCGCGCCCTCGGCGCAGTTCTGGTCCCAGTACCTGCACATTCTCAGGATCGCAACCCCCCTCGGTTTCGTTTTCGGCCTGGGGTCGGTTGCCTACTCTTCGCTGGCTACTCGTCTGGAGATCACTCAGTTGCAGCTTCGGGAAAAGGAACTGGCCGAGGAACGAACGCGCAAGCTGGCGGCCGAAGCCCGCCTGCGTTCGCTCGAGTCATGGATTCACCCGCACTTCCTTTTCAATACTCTCAACTCGATCAGCGCCCTCATCGCGGTTGATCCCGTCCGCGCCGAACAAATCGTCGGCCGCCTTGCCATTCTGCTGCGCGCCTCGCTCGACAGCGGCAGCCACTCCCTCATCCCGCTTCGCCAGGAAATCGAACTCGTCGAAAGCTATCTGGACATCGAACGAGCGCGCCTCGGGCCAAAGCTCCACGCCGCGATTGATGTCCCCGCTGCCCTTGCCGAAACGCCCGTCCCACCGATGTCTCTCCAGTCTCTTGTCGAGAACGCCGTCAAGTACGGCATCACCCCGCAGCCGGAGGGCGGCCAAATCCGCGTTATTGCCGCCGAGCAGAATGGCAGCCATCGTTCCGTGCGCATCGATGTCCGCGACTCCGGCCCCGGCTTCGAACTCGCCTCGATCCCTGCCGGTCACGGCCTCGACAAGCTGGTGCAGCGCCTCGACGCGCTCTTTGGTAAAGCGGCAGGCCTCAACGTCGTTCGCCGCGACGGATTCTCCGTCGTCGAAATGGTGGTACCGCGCCGATGACCCTCCGTGCGTTTCTCGTCGACGACGAGCCTCTCGCGCTCGACCGCTTGCGCCGCCTCCTCGTGCAGACCGGGCGCGTGGATGTCATCGGCGCCACCACGAAACCGGAGGATGCCGTCGCCGCGCTCAGGAGCGATCCGCCCGACGTCTGTTTTCTCGATATCCAGATGCCGCGCCTCAGCGGCTTCGATATTCTGGCCCGGCTCGCGCGCCAGCCCATCGTGATCTTCACCACCGCGTACGACCAGTACGCGCTCCAGGCCTTCGGCGTAAACTCGGTCGACTACCTGCTCAAGCCCATCGAGCCAGAGGCTCTCGCACGGGCTCTGGACAAGGTCGAGCGCCTGCGTGCTTCAGCCCCGTTGGCGCAGCCCGATCTGGAGACTCTCTTCCGCCGGCTCGCCGGCTCTCTGCACGCGCCGCAACCCGAATATCCCGAGCGCATCGCCTCGCGCCTCGGCGACCGGCTCTGCTTTCTTGATCTGGATCGCATCACCCACTTCTACGCGCAGGACAAGCTCACCTGGGCCGTCTGCGATGGCAAGCCGTATTGCATCGACTCCTCCATCGCTCAGCTCGAGGAGAAACTCGACCCGAAGCAGTTCGCGCGCATCCATCGAGCAACCCTCGTCAATCTCGCGTGGATTCGCGAAGTCTCGCCGCTTCCCGGTGGCGCCCTCAATCTCCGCCTCAAAGACCCCAAAGCCACCGATCTCACCGTCGCCCGCGACCGTGCCCATGCCTTCCGAACCCTTGCGGGTCTGTGACGCGCACCACCCATGGCGCCGCCGAACTTCAACCGCGCTCCTCCCATCGCGTTCGTCACTCTCTTCCGCCGCGCCCTATAATGGCCTTCCAACACAGCTGTTTCCTCATGGCCGAGCCCGCATTCGCCCTGAACGAACTCCCCCGGACCGCGTCCCTCTCCGAGGCCGCCGCGCGCCGTATTGGCCGCCGCGCCCTCCGCGCCGCTTTCCTCGGCTTCTTCGTCGATATGTTCGACGTCTATCTGCCCGTCATTGCGCTTGGCCCCGCCATGTCGTACTTCCAGCCGGCAACGCTCAGCCCCGCCGTGCAGTCGACACTTTTCTACATCGTCTTTGCCCTTTCGCTCGTCGGCCGCCCGATCGGCGCCGCCATTTTTGGCCACTACAGCGATCGCATCGGCCGCCGCAAAGTCACCATGATCTCCATGGCCGGCTTTGCCATTGTCACTTTGCTTATCGCGCTGTTGCCCGGCTACCAGACATGGGGCTTCGCCGGGATCGTCGCCCTCGTCCTTCTCCGTTTTATTGACGGGTTCTTCCTCGGCGGCGAATACACGAGCGCCAATCCTCTCGCCATGGAGTACGCGCCCAAAGAGAGGCGCGGCCAGTGGGCGGCCTTCATTCACTCCGCCTTTCCCATTTCCATGATCGTGATGGCGCTGATCACCGCGGCCATGCTGCGCATCGCTCCGGCCGGCTCGCCGTCTTCTCCCTATGCGGTCTGGGGATGGCGCATTCCCTTTTTCGCCGGCACGCTCGCCGCGTTTGGCGTTTTCTTCTACTACCTGCGCAGCGTTCCGGAAAGCAGGGTCTGGGCGCGCTCCGAGAAGGTGCATTCTCCCCTGCGCGAACTCTTCCACCGCGACAACCTTCGCATTCTCAGCCAGGTCTTCCTGCTCATGAGTGGCGCGTGGTTCACCCTGAATATCGTCACTTCGATCCTGCCCGGCGTCCTCCTAACCGTCCGCCATGTCAGCAGCATCACCGTCACCAACGCGCAGCTGATTGAGAACAGCGCGATGGCGCTCTGGTTT
Organism: Acidobacteriaceae bacterium; assembly: GCA_035508305.1. GTDB lineage: Bacteria > Acidobacteriota > Terriglobia > Terriglobales > Acidobacteriaceae > Palsa-343. The sequence goes on from DATJNE010000239.1 coordinate 10,814, forward strand.
GTCCCCTTCGGCATGATCGGCCAGAGAATCGGGCGCCGCAAAGTCCTCTGGCTTCTCGGTGTCGCAGGATGCAGCGTCGGCCCGTTCCTTTACTATCTGCTCGTCCGCTTCGGGTACCGCAATCCCTTCGAGCTCATCGTGCTGTTCACCCTGATCAATTTCTGCGCTACACCGGTCTGGGCGATCGTCACCTCCTATATCAACGAGCGATTTTCCACTCGTGTGCGCGCTACGGGTTATGGCGTCGGCTACAGCGCGGCGACCATCATTCCGGCCTTCTCCTCCTTCTATATGCTTGGGCTGAAGGGCCTCGGTATGCCTTACGCGTACACCGAAGTCGCCCTGTTCGCTCTGGGTGGTTTACTGCTGATGCTTGGCGCCCTCACGGGCCCGGAGACCAGGCACGTCGAGATTGCCTGACGGCGCAGCGCGCCCGCATTGACCTGGCCACACCTTCCCGATAGACTAAGGAGGTTTGGCGATTCTGCCTGTCCCGTGGGTCTTCGGGACCCTCCGGCCCGCCGGAGTCGAAGCACAGTTTCCGCCCAGCTCAGTTTTGATCGCGCCCGTCGTTTCGGTGCAGTTTCCGTTGCGGGCGCCGGAGGAATTATGTACGCGGTTATCCGCACTGGTGGTAAGCAGTACCGGGTCGCCCCCGGCGACGTTGTAAAGGTGGAAAGCCTCACCCCGGGCAGAAACGGTTCTGTGGAGTTCGCCGACGTTCTCGCCTTCTCCGGCGAGTCCGGCTCAATCGTGAAACCGCAGTCGGCAAAGGTTCTGGGCACCGTGGTTGCCGATGGCCGCGCGGACAAGATTCTCGTCTTCCACTTTAAGCGCAAGAAGCAGTACAAGAAGCTCCAGGGCCATCGTCAGGGCTTCACCCAGGTCCGCATCAGCGAAATTCAGGTCGACGGCAACAGCTACACCGCCTAACCGCGCGTAGCGCAATTCACTCCGCCCCGCGCGGATTCAGGATCGGCACATGGCACACAAAAAAGGTTTAGGAAGTTCCAAGAACGGCCGCGATTCCAACGCGCAGCGGCTGGGCGTCAAGATCTTCGCTGGCCAGGTCGTCACCGGCGGATCGATCATTGTCCGCCAGCGCGGCACCAAACTCAAGCCCGGACTCAACGTCGGACGCGGCACCGACGACACGCTCTTCGCCAAGGTCGATGGCCGGGTGAAGTTCATCGATCGCGGCCGCAGCGGCCGCTTTGTTGCGGTCGAGCCTGTCGTCGCCGGATAGCCTCCCCTCCCGGAAGCACAAAAGCCGGACTCCGCGTGAGTCCGGCTTTTTCCGCGCCCTCAACTGCGCTGCTGACCTCAGGATCCCGTTTTCGACCGGAAAAAGCGAAAGCCCCGAAGATTTCGGGGCGTTTGCGATCGAGGTGCGCGACGGGGCCAGCTATCGGGGAGCAACCACCGGGTTCTTCGCCAAAACCCGATCGACGACACCCTCGATGTCCTGCAGGAAAAAGCCCGTCGGATTTGGCACCATAACCGGCTCCGGCATCTGACCCAGGCCCTTGGCCAGGGCGTTCCAGCGGGCCAGCATCGAGCTCGGCGGCAGCACGATCATGCTGCGCTCGGCTTGCGGTTCCGGCAACAGGAAGTACAGAGTGAAGGTCAGGAGCACGACGAGCGTCGCAACCTGCAGGCCCAGAGCTGCAGCAGAATTGAGTCCCGGATAGCGAACCGAAACGGCGGTAAAGACCAGATCAGCCGCAGCCTGCATGCCGAAACCGAGACTGATGCCGAACAGCGGGCTGCGGAACGACCGTCCCAGGGCATGAATCGAGAGAGCCAAAAACGCCAGCAGGCACAACTCCATAACGCTTGCGCAGCGGGCCAGTTGCAGACACAACGGACCAACCCGATGGCTGCTGGTCCTCGCCATCGTCGCGGGTAAAGTCACCGCACCCACGCAGACGACCACCGAGACAATGCTGATCCAGCGAAAAGCGAGGAGTCCGAGACGGCGAAGACCGGGTGCCGGCTCCATCACGCGCCGGAAGACTTCCTGGATTACGAAGAAGATCGCTACGGCCGCGGCAACGTAGGAAAACCAGTAACCGTAGAAATAGATGGCATACCGTGTCGAAGGAATCTGCATTGGCGTCGGGCCGCCATTCAGAACAACTTCGAGAGCGATCAAAGAACTGAGGCGGATCACCAGATAGGTCGCCATGGCAGGCAACCGGCGTGCAGACCCTGACCTGAAGAAGGACAGGACGACCAGTGCAAGAAGCACCGGTTCGAGTCGCACCAGAAGGTCTTGCAGATGGGCCATCACCCTCCCCTCAGGACTCTGAGGATAACGAAGGTGGCCGGGCTATCTCAAGTCAAATACTGGAGAAACAACCAAAAACCCCTGCCACTTTCGTGGTAGGGGTCTGGACTGACGTTCCTCAGCGATGGGACCCCATCACATCCCGCTCTTGCCATTGCAGTCCTGCCCGTCGGGGCTGCAGGTCGGCATCGGAATTGCCGCGATCAGCGAGTTCCCGCTCTTGCCATTGCAGTCCTGCCCGTCGGGGCTGCAGGTCGGCATCGGAATTGCCGCGATCAGCGAGTTCCCGTTCTTGCCATTGCAGTCCTGCCCATCGGGGCTGCAGGTGGGCATCGGAATCGCAGCGATCAGGGAGTTCCCGTTCTTGCCATTGCAGTCCTGCCCGTCGGGGCTGCAGGTCGGCATCGGAATTGCAGCGACCGTCGAGTTCCCGTTCTTGCCATTGCAGTCCTGCCCATCGGGGCTGCAGGTCGGCATCGGAATTGCAGCGACCAAGGAGTTCCCGTTCTTGCCATTGCAGTCCTGTCCATCGGGGCTGCAGGTCGGCATCGGAATCGCCGCGACCAAGGAGTTCCCGTTCTTGCCATTGCAATCCTGCCCATCGGGGCTGCAGGTCGGCATCGGAATCGCCGCGACCAGCGAGTTCCCGTCCTTGCCATTGCAATCCTGCCCATCGGGGCTGCAGGTGGGCATCGGAATTGCCGCGATCACGGCCTGATGACTTGGAGCAGTGGTGAGGGTGCGAGCGTGGGGTGTCGCAAATGCAACCGTTGCAACTGCGGTACAAAGCCCAAGGATCAGCGTGTTAGCGGCTTTCATGACTGAGGTACTCCTCAACAAAAGTTGTACGGCGGTTCCGCAAGAGTGGTACAGACTCCGCCACACATCAGGACTATAACTGCTAGCGTGGAAGGGTTTCTGCCTGCGTCTGTATTATCAAAGTATTAAATAGGAGCCATTACCGGCGTACTTGGGATCTGCGCTTTTGGCGTTGCCGGGAGCAGCACCGTGCCCCCTCGGTCCCGTCGAGGTAGAGCGGCAACTCGTTCATTCAATGCTGTGTTAACCGTCCAACGGTTTGCGCCGTGCCGCGTGGGTCATGCTCGCTGCCCAGCTATCGCATTGATGAACGCTTCATCGGACCGATTGTGTCTGGTCCCTCGTACTCTTTCTGCACAAATCTCGGGGCAAATGTTTCTCAATCAGATAACGATTTCGGCCTGGAAAGCGGGGTCTTAAGCGGCCGCTCGACACCTGCAGACACCTTCCCATCATGGAGCGCACTGCCGGCAAGCCCGCTTCGCCGTCAGCGTCTCCTTTGCCGCGCGATCCGCAGCGCCTCCTCAATCGCCTTCTGCGCCCGTTTCTGCCGCGATTCCGGGCTCTGGTAGTAGAAGATCCCGAGCAAGTGGCCACGCCGCTGCACGGGTGTCATGGCCCGCCACCCCACCCGCGCCTGCGCCTGACGCTGAAACCCGGCCTCCAGAATCGGGGGCGTCACCCGCTCTCCCTCCATGGCCAGCATCATGCGTTCGGCCCATAATTCCGCGCGTCCGATGCGCGCCGCCGGGCTTTTCGGCTGCTCGATCAGATCGATGATCGCCTTCTTCATCGAGTCGCTCAGCTTCAGCTGGTACCACTTCGCGAGCGCGCGATCCCGGCACAGGATCTTCTCCAGCTCGGGCGGCGCGGTCCGGGGGCGTTCGTCGAGATCCGGCTCGAGGACCACCTCCACTCCATGTCCCTGGCGGACGCCCGCTTCTTTCTGCATCTTCCGGTTGACCAGCAGGATCGTGCTCCCGTCTCGCGCTCGGAACAGCGATGTGCGAAAGGCGAACCCGTTGATGGTCCCGCGGACGCGAAGCCGTCTGCGCTGCGGCCACTCCTTCATCGGATCGAATGGAACCGTGACCACGGTCCAGTGGAGGCTCGTGCCATCGGGCCGGAGCGTGCCTTTGAACTTCTTCTTCGCGCTCACGCCCTCAGCATAACGTGGCCTCGACAGTCCCGCCGTGCCCGCGACTCTACGGGCCAGCCGGCAGCGTCGGCATGTTCGGGAGCTGGTTCTGCTGCTGCAGGTTGCGCACGTGGGCGAAGCCCCAGATGGCAAGCCCCGCGACTGCCGCGATGCCAACGCCGGTGACGATCCAGAACCCGTGCGATGGCCCCGTGCGCAGATCGATCACATCGGCATCATTCACCGTGACCGGCTGGGGATCGTTAAACAGCTGCAGCGTGAATGAGCCGGGGTTGATTGCGATGATCCTTCCCATCAGCTCGACGCCGTTGCTGAGCTCGACGCCCACGGGGTTGTCGATGCCGCGCTTCAGAATGCGGGCGTGCACCGTTGCCGCGTCGAGAGGTTTCGCTTTCGCATAGGCTCCGGGAGGGATTGCCAGCAGAAGGATCAGGAGGAAAGCGATCGCAGCCGAGAACCCTGAAACCCCGCTGCGAAAACGAGAGGCAGAAAAACGCAACGCAGAAAAACCACTGGCGGGTCCCATACTCGTACCTCAGCGCGGCCGGATTTCGATCATCCACGATCTCGCGCTGTCCAGGAAGACGCGCCACCTGCGGAATAGTTTCGTCCCGATCGAGACCCGAAGCTCACACCGCCCCGGCGGGAAATACCGATGGCCGTGGTATGTGCGGGGCCGGGCCCGGCGTTACTCTATTCGCGCAGGAGGTCTTCATCCTATGGCTCGCACGGAATCGGCGATGCTCGCGCTCGGCACCCAGGCGCCCTCGTTCTCCCTCAAAGATGTGCGCACGAATCAGGTTCACACCACCGAGTCGCTCATGGGCTCCAAAGGCCTGCTCGTGATGTTTATTTGCTGCCACTGCCCTTTCGTGAAGCACGTGGAGAAGCAGCTGGCACAGCTCGGGGTTGATTACCGCAACTCAGGCGCAGGTATCGTTGCCATTTCCTCGAACGACGCAGAGAACTACCCCGACGACGCGCCGGCGTCGCTGGCCGAACAGGCGCTCAAGCTGGGCTTCACCTTTCCCTACCTTTACGACCCGACACAGAAGGTGGCGCGGGCCTATGATGCGACCTGCACGCCGGACTTCTTCCTCTTCAACGGCTCGGGGGTTCTCGTCTACCGGGGTCAGCTCGACTCCAGCCGCCCGGGTAACGACATTCCCGTTACGGGACGCGATCTGCGCGCCGCGCTCAAGGCGCTGATCGCCGGCGAGCCGGTCAGCGCGGAGCAGCGGCCTTCGGTGGGCTGCAACATCAAGTGGAAGGACGAGTGGCTGAACCGGCTGTGAGGGTTGCGGCGGCTCACGGCGACCCGGAGGACTGCGGACGGCGCGAAGCCGGAAGCATGAGGTTGTTGGCTTGAGGGGGGTTCGAACCCCGTGACTCTACCTGCAATCAACAGCTTGCGGAGGGGTCGATCCCGCGACGTTGGCGACCTGGTTAACATGCTTCGAGGGCGAAATGCCCACCCGGGCCGATCTGCGGAATGAATCGGACCCTCCCATCCGCTGGACCGGAGGGTCGCTTTACGCCTGGCCGATGGCGACGCCGTGTTCCAGCGGGATGCCGGCGCGGCTGACCACTTCGAACTGCAGCGTGCCCGAGCCTTTGTGGGCGTCGATGCGTACATGGTCGCCGTGCAGCACCTCGCCGTCGAGGATCTTCATGGCCAGCGGATCCTGAATCAACCGCTGGATGGCGCGCTTGAGCGGACGCGCACCGTAGGCGCGATCGTAGCCCGCGGTGAAGAGCTGATGGCGCGCCGCCGCGGTGAGCTCGATGGTGATGTGGCGATCGGCCAGCAGCTTCTCGAGGTCCTTGAGGCGCAGATCGACGATATGCTGCAACTGCTCCTCGCCGAGCGGACGGAAGATGACAACGTCGTCGACGCGGTTGAGGAATTCCGGACGGAAGTGCTCGCGCAGCACCTTCATCACGCTCTCCGTGGCGTGGCCGAAGGTGGTTTCGTCCTTCAGCGCATCGCCGGTCAAAAATCCTGCCCCCAGGTTCGAGGTCATGATCAGGACCGTGTTGCGGAAATCGACGGTGCGGCCGCGGGAATCGGTAAGGCGGCCGTCGTCGAGAACCTGTAACAGTACGTTGAACACATCGGGATGCGCCTTCTCGATCTCGTCGAGAAGGATGACCGAGTAGGGTCGACGGCGCACGGCTTCCGTGAGCTGGCCGCCCTCGTCATAGCCGACGTAGCCGGGAGGCGCACCGATCATGCGAGCCACGGCATGTTTTTCCATGTACTCGCTCATGTCGAGGCGGATCATGGCCTGCTCGTCGTCGAAGAGGAATTCGGCGAGCGCGCGGGCGGTTTCGGTTTTGCCGACGCCGGTGGGCCCGAGGAAGATG
>DATJNE010000240.1:0-4113 GCA_035508305.1 Acidobacteriaceae bacterium
GCCCTCGAAGAAGAACTCGGCGCTACACTCTTCGATCGCGGCAAAGGCCGCATCCGCCTCACCGAAGCTGGCGCAGTCCTGCTCCGCTACGCTCGCAAAGGCGCCCGCCTCGCCGAAGAAGCGCGCGCCGCGCTCGACAGCCTCCGCGGCGAATCCACCGGCGCCCTCCGCATTGGCGCTTCGATGACGGTTACGCAGTACATCCTGCCGCGCATGCTCGGCGCTTTCCTCGAGCAGCACCCCCGCATCGAGCCTGCTGTCACCAGCGGCAACACCGAACAGATCGTGGCCGCCCTCGCGCACCGCAAAATCGATCTCGGCCTCATCGAAGGCCCGGTTTCCTCGCGCCACGTTTTCCGCCAGCGCTTCTTTCAGGATCGCCTCGTCCTTATCGTCGGCCGCCGGCACCCCTGGCCGGCCAAACCTGCCATCCCCGTCCGCGCACTCAGGGAAGTTCCGCTCCTCATGCGCGAGCGCGGCTCCGGTTCACGCCGCGTCGTCGAACTCGCTTTGCGCCGCGTCGGCCTGCGCGTCGGCGATCTCCGCATTGCCATGAACCTCGACTCCATCGTTGCCATCATCTCCGCCGTTGAAGCCGGCCTCGGCGCCGGTTTCGTCTCCGAGTGGGCCATCCAGAAAGAGCTGAAACTCGGCACCCTTCGCGTCGTCCCCGTTGAAGGCCTCGAGATTCACCGCGATATGCACCTCATCCGCCCCTTCGGCCCGGTCCCCGGCGGCCCTGCCGGCGCCTTCGAGCGCTTCATCCTCTCCGAATAGCGGCAAATCCGCTATCCGCTCGGGCTGATAAGCATTTCTTATCGCTCATCCGAACTTCCGTCTGGCCTCGCCACTGACATCCCGGTGATCCTGAGACCATGACGAAGAACCTGTTCTTTTTGGGGATTATCCTCGCCGCCAGCGGTGTCCTTTCCCCGCCTCTGGCCCTCGCCGCCGGCCTCATCTACGGCCTGACGGTGGCGCATGGATACCACCTCGAAGCCCGCCGCCTCTCCAAATTTCTTCTCCAGGCCTCAGTGGTCTGCCTCGGCTTCGGCATGAACCTCGGCGAGGTCGTCCGCGTCGGCCGCTCCGGCTTCGTCTACACCGCCCTCGGCATTACCTTCGCCATGCTCCTCGGCATCGGCCTCGCCTTCCTGCTCCGCGTTGCCAAAACCCCTGGCTTCCTCATCTCCGCCGGAACCGCCATCTGCGGTGGCAGCGCCATCGCCGCTCTCGCCCCTGTCACCAATGCCAGCGAAGAAGCCATGGCCGTCTCCATGGGCACCGTCTTCGTCCTCAACTCTGTCGCGCTCTTCATCTTTCCCGTCATCGGCCACACCCTGCATCTCACCCAAACCCAGTTCGGCCTCTGGTCCGCTCTCGCCATCCACGACACCAGCTCGGTCGTCGGCGCCGCCGCGCGCTATGGAGCTGTCGCCCTCGCCATCGCCACAACCGTCAAGCTCGCCCGCGCCCTCTGGATCGTCCCCATGTCCATCGGCACCGCCATCGTTCGGCGCAGCCGCGCCAAAATCCATCTCCCCTGGTTCATCCTTTTCTTCTGCCTCGCCGCCGTCGCCAACACCATCGTCCAGTGGCTCCATCCCGAATATGTCCAGCTCGCCCGGCTCGGCCGCATCGGGCTTGGCGTTACTCTGTTTCTGATCGGCACGACGATCTCCCGCCAAACCCTGAAAAATGTCGGCGCCCGCCCCCTCATCCAGGGTGTGCTCCTCTGGGTCGCGGTCGGCAGCGTCTCCCTGCTGATGATTCTCAAAGGCTGGATTCATCTCTGAGCACGTCCCCACATCCCCTCGTCGCCTTCTATCGCGATGGCGCCCCCGACGATGAAGGCCGTTCCCTCGCCGACATCCTCGCCTGGGACGACGACCGCCTTGAAGCCATCCACAACTTCATTCAGTGGCTTTTCCCCCTGCCTGAGCCCTCCGGCGCCAACCCCTCCGCGCCCATCCTCGATCCCGCCGCCATCCGTACCTTCCACACCTCCCTCGCGATGCAGGATCGCCTCCGCCAGGCCTTCCAGCGCATGCTCCGCTTCTACGGACTCCGCCAGGTCTCCACCGCCACCGGCCTCATCGTCGAGCGCACCCCCGACTTCGCCGGCCGCGCCCAGAACTGGCTCTGGCCGATGAACCACAACCATCTCCGCCTCACCCGTATCCTCCGCTCCACTCTCCTGCTCGGCCTTGGCGCCGAATCGAAAGCCCTCTTCCGCGCCCTCAACACCATCTACCGCGAATACCCCGACCGCGTCCCCGCCCGCACCCACGCCTTCTGGTCGTCAGCCGCAGGCTCCTGATCAGTCTTTTTCTTTTTTTCCGATTCGGACACGCACTCCCCACCGCATCCGCGTGTCCAGGAGTTTTGCCGCCGACACCCCGCGGCCTCTGCCCACGCCGTGCCTCTCTGAACACCTCTCTCCAATTGCCGTACACTACCCCTTCTCTCCCCAGCTCCTCATGGAGAAACCTCAATGCGTCCTCGCCACTCTCTCCTCCCGCTCTCTCTCGTCGCCCTTGCCTCCGGTGTGCTGATGCTCCAGGCCCAGCCCCCGCAACCCGGCGCCTCCGACCCCACCCCCATCCACGGCGAGAACGGCATCACCCTCCCCGCACCTCCCGTCGCCGCCATCAACGTCGTCACCGACGATTACGCCGGCACCAAAATCGAAGATCCCTACCGCTGGCTCGAAGATGCGAAGAGCCCCGAGACTCGCGCCTGGATCAACGAAGAGAACGCCTACACCCAGCAATACCTTTCCCAGCTCACCACGCTGCCCAAAATCTCCAGCGAACTCACCGCCCTCATGCGCGTCGACCAGTACTCCATGCCCACCTTCCGCGCCGGCAAATACTTCTTCAAAAAACGTCTCGCCGATCAGAACCAGGGCTCCCTCTACATGCGAACCGGCTGGCGCGGCCAGGACCAGCTCCTCATCGATGCTTCCAAACTCAGCGCCGACCAGAACACCTCCGTCAATATGGTCGACGTCTCCGACGACGGCAACCTCGTCGTCTACGAAATTCGCGTCGGCGGCGCCGACGAAGGGTCCATCCACATCCGCAGCGTCAAAAATGGCAGCAACCTTGCCGACGTCCTGCCCTCCGCGCGCTACTCCGGCATCAGCCTCGCGCCCGACAACGGCGGCCTCTACTACGCGAAGTTCACCCATCAGGGCACCAACGTCTGGTTCCACAAATTCGGAACCTCTGTCAACGACGACCAGAAGATCTTCGGCGGTGAATACCGCGGCCGCCAGCTCGGCGAACTTGATCTCGTCAGTGTCCGCATCACCGACGACCATCACTACCTCATCGTCTCCATCGCCCACGGTGTCCCCTCGACCAGCGAGGACTATCTCGTCAAAGATCTCCGCAAGCCCGACTCCGACTTTGTCCCCCTGGTTTACAACGTCCAGGCGCACGTCCGGCTTCTCGCCGCCGCCGACCGCTTCTTCCTCATGACCGACTACGAAGCGCCCAACACCCGCATCGTTGAAGCCACGCCCGGCAGCGACGCGTCGTCCTGGAAAACCATCGTCCCCGAGGGCAAAGACGTCATCGACGGCTGCTCCATCGTCGGTGGCAAGCTCTTCGTCTCGCGCCTCCACGACGTCAAAACCGAAACCACCATCTACAATCTCGACGGCAAGCAGATCGGCGCCCTCACCTATCCCGGCATCGGTACCGGCACCGTCGTCTACGGCCGCCCCAACCAGACCGAAGGCTTCTACACCTTCGACTCCTTCATCCTTCCGCCCACCATCTATCGCTACGACACAAAGACGGGCCGCTCCGACGTCTTCGCTGCCCCCAAAGTCCCCTTTGACTCGTCGCAGTACGAAGTCACCCAGGTCTTCTTCAACTCCAAAGACGGCACCCGCGTGCCCATGTTCATCGCCGGCAAAAAAGGCTTGCCCCGCGATGGCTCCGCCCGCCTCCTCATGACCGGCTACGGCGGCTTCGACCTGCCCATGCTCTCCGAGTGGAACCCTGAGTACGCCTGGTGGATGGAGCAGGGCGGCTGGTTCGCGCTCCCCAATCTCCGCGGCGGCAATGAATATGGCGAAGCCTGGCACAAAGCCGCCATGTT
>DATJNE010000241.1:0-16782 GCA_035508305.1 Acidobacteriaceae bacterium
GTTCACCCCACAGCAAGCAGCAGATACTTCCGCTCGTCAAAATCCAACCGATTTCTTCCTCGGGTCAACCCGAAGGTACTCATTTCTCCCGTTTTGAAAAAGGCGACGCACACCCTCCCGATCTGCCCCTCATCCCCGATCCGATACCGACGATGCGATCCGCAGCCCCCGCAACCCGCAACCCTCGCCCTGTAATCCGCCCCCCGTCACCCGCACCCCTACGGATTCGTCTCCAGCTGCCTCCAGCCCGCCGCCGGCGCATTCGTCGCATTCACCACCTGCCCCTGCCCGTTCACCCAGTAGTTGGTCTTCGTTCCCGTCCACACATCCCGCCGCTCGCCCGTCAACGGATCGGTCGTCGGCGTGATCCCGTTCAGCACATTCGTGAAGCTTTCCACCTGTGCTGCCTGCGCCGCCTGGCGCCGCTCGAACGCATTCACCTGGTCCTGCATCGCCTGCATCCGCGCCTCGAACTGCTGCACCTGCGCCTGCAAATCCCGGATCCGACCCATCTGCCGCATCCGCTGATACGCCAGCCCCTCCGCATCCATCCGCTTCTGATACTCCAGCCACGCCGGGCTGATCGCCAGAGAGCGCGCGCAGTGCAGCGCCACCGTCCGCGCCTCTGCCGCCTTCTCCGGCGGCGCCACAAAACTCACGATCGTCGGTGCCTGCCAGATTCCCTGATAGAGCGCCGTCCTCGTATAGGCAAAAACCACCCGCGTTCCCCCCGCCGTCTCACAGCGATAAGCAATCGCCCCCGCTGACGTCTGCGCCGCGTTCGGCTCCTGCGGCAGATAATCCGGCATCGTCGCTGCGGCGTCTTCCGCGTCCGCCTGCGGATTGCGGCACTCCCTCCCGAACCGCGCATGCGAATACAACACCGCGAACTCTGGCCCCGTCCGGTAGCGCGCCACGATCAGCCGCGCCTGCGCGCCCAGGTCGTACACCTCGCCCTCCTGCGCGTGGTACTGGTTCGGCACCGTGTACGACGGAATCGCCACGTCCCCCAGCCGAATCTCCATCGTCCCGTCCGGCGACCGCAGATCCACCATCGGCCGCTCGTCGGAATATCCCAGCCGGAACAATCCGCCCCGCACCGTCCATCCCTGCGGCACCGCCAGGCCAAACGCGTGTTCCATCGGATCCTGAAACTGCTCCCAGCGCAGCGTCGCCCCCGCATCGCTGTTCACCGTCGTCAGGCTGAACGCCGTCAGTGCGCACGTTCCGAAGATCACTCCCAGCACCACCACCGCGATCAGCGCCCAGAAGTCAATCGCCTTCGCATCCTGTGTCATTGCCATCTCCCTCCCATCGCAAACCGGCTCCGCGTTTTGTCTGTTGCTACAGCCACCACATCGCAATCGCAATCGCCCAAAACACCGTCGTCACCGCCGCCGCGCCCATCAACCGCTCCCGCCTCGACCACGTCCGCTCCACGCCTCTCACGCTGTCCTCCTCCCGCGTCTCAGTGCACCCGTCCGCCCAGGCCCCCCACCTGGAAGTGAAAGACCATCCCAAACACCAGCCGCACGCTGCTCTGCCGTGTCCCCACCGCCGATGGAAAGTGCGTCATCTCCCGATCGATCTCCGCCAGCCGCACCGACGTGTCGCGATTCAGCACCAGGTCCAGCCCCCCGCCCCACGCATCCGCCCACGCGCTCGCTGACCCCGCCCTTCGCTGGCTCGCCGCGCCATCCGCCTCCGCCCTGCCCACCAGAAAATGCCCGAACGGCAGAAAGTGCCCCAGCAGCAGTCCCGAAACCTGCGGCCCTCCCATCGCCGTCGTCAGATTCAGCCCCTCTTCTGTTCCTGAACGCGGCGCCCACACCCGCGCTCCGTCCCCCGCCACCCCGAAAGAATCCGTCAGGTGGTACACCATCGACCCGTTCCCGCCATCTGCCGTAAAGCATCCGCACTTCAGCGGCGACGCCGTCGACCGGATCGACGCGTATCCTCCCTCCACATCCGCCGTGTGCCACGTCGGCCCGTGCAGCTTCGGGGCGGTTCTGCCCGTTAGAAACGCCGCCGCCCCCAGGCCGCTCCCGGCAAACCCCACTGCTGCCAGTTCCTCCGCTTCGGGCCGGACCATGCCCCAGAAGTTCGGTCCTGCGCTCGCCACCTCCCGTCCCTGCCCCCAGCCCGTGGCCGCTACCAGCAGAACCACGAGAAACACCAGCATCCCCACCACCAGGCCCAGACTGATATCGTGGAGCCGCGTCCATGGCACTCCGCGGCTGGCGTGCGTCTTTTTCAGGAACCCCATGTCCCTTGTCATTGGCCGTGACCTCTCGCAGAAATTGCCGTAGTTTGCCATGACTTTTCTTCGCCCGCCTGCAACTGTCTGCCCCCGCCCTCGAATACCCTCGCGTGCCCCTTCTCGCGCTCTCCCTCTGTGCCCCGGTCCACTTCCGTTCTCCCTGCTGTCCGCTCGTCACCTTTGCCGGAACGGCCTGCCGGAATGTTTGCCGGAATGTTCGCCCCTATGCGTCATAGAAAGCCTCCTCTCCCTCGCAAATGTCCTAAACGAACCCTTAAAAAGCTCTAAAATCCGTCTTCTAGCCCGATGAATCCGCCCGGCCATCTTCAGTGGGAGTTCGGTCCTTTCCGCCTCGACGGCTCCCGGCACCTCCTCTTTCGCCGCGGCGAGCTCGTCCCCCTCTCGCGCAAAGCCGTCGACCTCCTCGTCGTCCTCCTCGAAAGCCACGGCCAGCTCGTCGAAAAAGAAGTCCTCATGCGCCGTGTCTGGCCCGACTCCTTCGTCGAGGAGTCCAACCTCGCCGTCCACATCTCGCAGCTCCGCAAAATTCTCGGCGATGAAGGCGACGCCTCCCGCATCGAAACCATCCCCCGCCGCGGCTACCGCTTCCTCGGCGACGTCCGAACCCTCGACGCCCCCCTGCCCGTCCCCGCCGCCGCGCAGCCTTCACCCCCGCCTGTGGCAGCCGCCCCGCCCGCTCCAACCCACCCCATGCCGCAGCCGGCCGCAGCGCCTGCGCGTCCTCCGCTCACCCGCAGCCGTCAATCGGCGTTCGCCATTGCCGCGCTCGCCGCCATCCTGGTCGGCGCCGCTTTCCTCGTCCTCCGCTTCGAGCAAAAACGAAAATCGGCTCCCGTCGTCGCCGCCGTCCCCCTCCAGACCGACAGCATCGTCCTGGCCGACATCGTCAACAACACCGCCGATCCCGTCTTCAACACCACCCTCCGCCAGGCCATCGCCGTCGAGCTCGAGCAGTCCCCCTACCTGCGCCTCGTCCCCGAGTCCCGCATTCAGCAAACCCTTCGCCTCATGGGCAAGCCCGCCGACACGCCCCTCACCGCCGACGTCTCCCGCGAGCTCTGCCAGCGCAATGACAGCGAGGCCTACCTCGATGGCTCCATCGCCAAACTCGGCTCCCAGTACGTCCTCGGCGTGCAGGCCGTCAACTGCCGTTCCGGCGAGCCGGTGGTGAACCTCCAGTCCACCGCCCCCGGAAAGGAAGAGGTGCTTCCCGCTCTCGGCGACATGACCGCGAAGCTCCGCGCCAAACTCGGCGAATCCCTCGCCACCGTCCAGCGCTTCAACACCCCCATCGAGGACGCCACCACGCCCTCCCTCGAAGCCCTCCAGGCCTACAGCATCGGCCGCGCCACCATGATCCAGAAGGGCGAATCTTCCTCCTGCATCCCGTTCTTTCAGCGCGCCATCCAGCTCGATCCCGACTTCGCCATGGCCTGGGCCGCCCTCGGCAACGCCTACAACAACCTCGGCGAAACCGGCCTTGCCGCCGACAATACCCGCCGCGCCTACGAACTCCGCGAGCACACCAGCGAGCGCGAACGCCTCTATATCGAAGGCCACTTCTACGAGTTCGTCACCGGCGATCTCACCAAAGCCGCCGCCACCTACCAGACCTGGGCCGCCACCTACCCCGATGACGTCGCTCCCCACACCAACCTCGCCGTCATCGACAGCGACCTCGGCCAGTTTGCCGCCAGCCGCCAGGAAGCCCAGGCCGCCCTCCGCCTCGGCCCCGACGACGAACAGAACTACGCCAACCTCGTCAACGAATACATGTCGGAAGGCCGCCTCACCGCAGCCCACGCTCTCCTCGACCAGGCCTTCTCGCGCCACATGGACGCCTCCGACCTGCATCTCTACGTCTTCGATCTCGCCTTCCTCGAACACAACCAGGACGCGATCGACCGCCAGATGACCTGGGCCGCCGGCGAGCCCGGCATCGAAGATCTCTTCCTCGACCACGATGCCGACGTCTTTGCCTGGTATGGCCAGCTCGCCAAAGCCCGCGATTACACGCAGCGCGCCACCGCCGCCGCCCGCCGCGCCGGAGAAAAAGAAACCGCCGCCGGCTATCTCATCGAGGCCGCCCAGCGCGAAGCTCTCTACGGCAACCTGCCCGAGGCCCGCCGCCTCGCCGCCGAGTCCCTCACCCTCGCCCACGACCGCGATACGCAATATGGCGCCGCGCTCGCTCTCGCTCTCGCCGGTTCAGCGCCCCAGGCCGGCGCCATCGCCGATCAGCTCAACCGGGATTTCCCCGACGACACCTTCGTCCAGTACCTCTACCTGCCCGCCATCCGCGCCGCCGTCGCCCTCCAGCAGCACGATCCCTCCCGCGCCATCGCCCTTCTCGATACCGCGCTCCCCTATGAAGCCGGCGAGGCTGCCGGCCTCTTTCCGGCCTACCTCCGCGGCCTCGCCTTCCTCGCCTCCGGCGACGGTCATCGAGCCCGGATTGAATTCGACAAGCTCATGGTGGGACGCGGCGTCGTTCTCATGTCCCCCATCGGCGCTCTCGCCAGCCTCGATCTGGCCCGCGCCTGTCAGATCCAGAACCAGCCCGCAGAGGCCAAAACCGCCTATCGCGATTTCTTCACGCTGTGGCAGAACGCCGATCCCGGCATTCCCATCCTCGCCGCCGCGAAATCCGAGTCTGCCAATCTCTGATCGCCGTACCTCGGGTCCGCCTCACCGCCCCACGGCAATGTGCGTCAGCATCATCTCCAGCTCGCTCGTATCCGTCTCCGAATCCGGCGTCAGCGCCACATCCGTGTAGTTCTTCGCGCTCCCGTCCCGCGCCAGTTCCTTCGTGAATCGCCGAAACCGCAGATACAGCTGCGCCATCCGCACATGCTTGCGCACCAGCTCCGCCAGGTAGCGCGCATGAAACTCCACGAATCCTTCCTTCGCCATCGACGGCCGCCGGTCCATCCTGTACTTCCGCCGCAGATACCCGCCCTGCAGCGGATCGATCTTCTCGTACACGATGCAGAAGTGGAACCACAGCAGCAGCACCATCATGTTCTCCAGCGGTATCCCCGTTGCCGCCGCCCGCCGCAGCACCGTCTTCATGTGCTCCGGCGTGTAGAACTCCTTCCACGTATCCCGATACAGCTTCGTCCACTCCTCCGCCGTCATCGTTCCATGCTGTGTCGTCACATGTTCCAGGTCGTACTTGTTCAGGTCCGGATCCAGAAACGCCCCCGCCCGGTGCAGCTTCTGGTGATCCTCCGACCCCGGCAGCGCCGTCAGGCAGTGCGGCTCCAGCAGGTCGATCGCCAGTTCCTTCTGGATGATCCGGATATCGTGCAGCACGCTCTCTGCGGTCTCGCCCGGAAATCCAATGATGTACCCCGCAAATACGATCGCCCCCGCCCGCTTCCACGCCAGCAGCATCTTCCGGTATTCCGCAATCTTGTTCTGCCTCTTCTTCGCCCCCAGCAGGCTCTGCGGATTGATGCTCTCCAGCCCGATAAACACCCGCCGCACCCCTGCGCGCCCCGCCTTCTCGATGAATCCCGGCAGCCGGTGGCACATCGTGTCCACCTGCAGCATGAACTTGATGTTCAGCCCCTCGCCTTCCCTCATCCCGATCAGCCGGTCGAAGATCTTCTCCCAGTCCGGATTCCGCGAAAAATTATCGTCCGTGATGAAGAACCGTCCCACGCCCTGCTTCAGGTTCGCGCGGATGATCCTCTCCACCTCATCCACCGTCCGCCGCCGCGACTTCCGCCCCTGCACGTTGATGATCGTGCAGAACGAGCACTGGAACGGGCATCCCCGTCCCGCATCGAAGCTCGTGTACTTCCCGATCGTGCCCCGAATCGTCCTCGCCGGCAGCATCGGTGCCGGCGCGCCCTCAAGCGACGGCAGATCCTTCAGGTAGTTGTACAGCGGCTTGAGCTGTCCCGACCATGCGTCCCGCAGCACCTGGTCCAGCCGGCCCTCCTCTGCCTCGCCCGCGAACAGCGAGATGCCCAGGTTCATCGCCTCCTGCAGCTCCGGCGTCACACCGCCCAGCATCGACAGGCTGCCCGACACATGGAACCCGCCCATGCACACCTGTACCCCCGCCACACGCAGCGGCAGAGCCAGATCCATCGCCCGCGGAAACTGGTTCGACTGCACCCCCACCAGGATCACCAGCCCCTGGCCATCCTTCATCGCGCGCGCCAGCTTCTCCGCGCGAATCCGCGTGTTGTCCTCGTCCATTGACCGGAGAGCGACCTCAACCCCTTCGCCCAGCACCTTCCGCTGCACGCAGTCCCGCACCAGACCGTGCATCACCGCCAGCGAATTCGACGGCACCGCCGATCGGTACCACTGAATCACGTACCCCTCATCGTCGTAGTGCGATGGCTTGATCAGAACAATAGGAAAGCGTTTCGGCCCGGTCGTCCGGCCGCTGATTCCGTACCGTGCCTTGATCTCCTCCAGCTTCTGCTGGCCGATCCCGTTCTTCTCGAACACGGCCGCCTCCCGCACCGCAGACCGCCATTCTAGCGTGACTGCTGTTACCTCCGCCTCCATCCCCTCGGCCCCCCCCGCACCACCCGTCTCTCGTTGATAACGGGATAATCCTCCAACCCTCTGCTTCTCCTTGCTTCCCCTCTGCCCCTGGTCGCGCCTTTCCCCTCCACGCCCTCGCCGCACTCCCTCTGAAGTAGCATTGTCCCCCTCCCCACCGCTGTTTACCCTTCTGCCATCTCCCGTTCCAGGCGAACAGAATGCGCGCGGTAAGAAACTTCCTGTGCTGGATGTTCGCTCTGGGGGCGATCCTCTTTCTCCGCTCCTCGCTCTACTCCCTCCTCGACTTCATCTCCTGGCCCGAAGCCCATCTCCCTCCCACCCTGCTCCGAGCCTCCATCCACACCGCGCTCCCCCTTCTTGGCCTCGTCTATGCCCTGGCCGCCTGGACCTTCTGGACCGCCAAACCCTCCGCCCGCGCCTGGGGCCTCCTCGCCAGCGCCGCCAACGCCTTCCTCGGCTGTCTCTTCCTCTATATGGACCGCCGCTTCCTCACCGCGCCCGCGACTGCATTTCTCAACCCCGACGCCCTCCTCCTCGGCGTCGGCATCGCCGGCCTCGTTGCCTTCCGCCGTCGCGACGCGGTCCACGCCGAGCGCTCCATGCAGCCCCTCCCCGGGGACGGCACCAACGCCATCGTGAATCGCCTCATCTGGGTCGCAGGCGCCGGTGGCCTCGTCACCGCCATGACCTGGTGGTGGCGCTGGGCCGAGACCAACGACCTCATCTGGCATCGCGGCTCTTTCTGGCGCGACCTCTTTCTGCTCCTCCTCCTCGAAATCCTCATGGTCGCCATCCATGAATTCGGCCACGCCGCCGCCGCTTCCGCGCTCGGAATGAAACTCCGCGCGTTCATCGTCGGCCCCTTCCAGTGGCGCGTCCGCGAAGGCGCCTGGGAGTTTCGCTTCATTCTTGCCGGTTTCCTCGCCATCGGCGGCGCCACCGCCGTCGCCCCCACCGATCCCGACCGTCCCCTCTGGCGCGATATCTGCATGGTGGTCGCCGGCCCGCTCGCCAGCTTCGCCGCCGGCCTCGCCGCCCTCGGCCTCACCCTCGCTGCCCCCGGTCATCCCTGGCAGGACAACTGGCTTCCCCTCGCCTTTTTCGCCACCCTCTCCCTGCTCACCGCTCTGCTCAACCTCATCCCCTTCCGCACCAAAGCCTTCTATTCCGATGGCGCCCGCCTCGGCCAGCTTCTCTCCCGCGGTCCCTGGGCCGACCTCCACCGCGCCTTCTCCGCTGCCGCCGCCACCACCGTCACCCCCCTCCGCCCCCGCGACTACGACATCGACGCTATCCTCCGCGCCGGCTCATCGATTCTCATCGGTCAGCAGGCCCTCCACCTCCGCCTGCTCGCCGCTTCCTACTATCTCGACTGCGGCCGCGTTGCCGATGCCAGCCAGGCCCTCGCCCAGGCCGAAGCCATCTACCAGGAATCCGCCTCCGACATTCCCGCCGAGCTCCACACCCCCTTCATCTTCGGCAAAGCCTGCCTCGAACACGATCCGCAGGGAACGCGCCTCTGGTGGGAACGCATGCAGGCCAAACACCCCACCCGCTACAACGCGGATTACTGGATCGCCCGCAGCGCTTTTCTCTGGAGTGAAGATCGCCTCGCCGAAGCCCGCGAGGCATGGGAAAAAGGCAACGCCCTCGTTCAGCAACTACCCCACACAGGAGCCTACGAAACCGATCGCGATCACTTCGCGCTGCTGCAAAAAGAGCTGCAACGATCCCCCGTCGCCAGCTAGCTTCCCGTCTCTCGCGTCCAGCTTCTCGTTTCCAGCTTCCTGCTGTTCTTCAGTCCGCCGCCGGCTCGCCGCTTCGGTAGAGGCAATCCTCGAGTCCGCTCTCCGGGATCGTCTCGCCGGCCCCCGGCCGGCCGTCGCCCGCCCGTCTCTCCCCGTGCAGCCGCAGCGACTCATTCGCGCCGCCGTGCAAATGACGCAGCACCGAGCCGACCGGCAGCCGCGAAGCCATCATCGCGACTCCAAAGATTCTCGCCAGGAATTCCGGCCGTCCCCCCAGATGGAACATCGGCGCGATGATCCCGTTCTGATCGGGATGAAAGACCCGCTGGTCCCAGAATCGCCGCCCTTCCGGGTGCCCAGGGTACTCGGCAATCACGTGCGTAAAGTTCTGATAGAACCGCCAGCCCAGCGGCACCCCATACTGCGGCATGATCAGCACCGTGCTCTGCCGTCCTGCGCGGATCTCCTCCACGAACTCCGGAAAATCCGCCGCGTTCGTCAGGTTCAGCCATGCATTCGGTTCGCAACCGTGCCGGTCCCCGCCCGAAATCAGCAGTTGATCCCACTCCGCCGCCAGCCGGATCACCCCGCGATTCTCCGCGTGGCCGCGCATGCCGTTCAGTTCGAACGCATGCACATACTCGCTGGCCGTCTGCAGAAAACGCCGCAGCTCATAATGGAACCGCTCCGCCGGCATGCCGTAAAGGTTCCACAGCGGATGGTTGAAGATCACCAGCACTTCGCGCATCCTGCACAGCTCTCGAAACAGCGCCACGACCTGCGTCTCGTCCGCCGACGCTGTCGCATCGTGCATCGCCTTCATCCACTCCCGGGCCGCTGCCGCCGGCAGGTTGTGTACGCCGAAGTGAAACACCGCTTCGCCGAACGGTACCGTCCACTCCGTCGAAATCGGCGCCTCGCGAAACGCCCCCTCCTCCCGCAGCAACAGGCCCGCATCGATGCTGTTGTGATCCGTCAGCGAAATCATCGGACGCAGTCCAAGAGCGCCGATCTGCCGCTCCTCCAGCAAATGCGCCTGACGCTCGCACAGCGGCGGCGTCCAGTACGCCCGCTCCAGATCGAGCGTTACCCCTGTGTTGCGCAGCAGAGCTCTCTTTTTCCCTTCCAGCCAGCGGCGTGTCTGCGGCCGCTTCTCCATAAAGGATGCGATGAACCCCAGGCTCTCCTGCGAGTGCCGCGTGTGACCATGAAGGGAAACTCCGCTTTGCCAGGCAGCCACGCTGTCCCGGTTTCGGGACAGCAACAACAGCTCGTTGTGCACTCCGCCTCCGCCATCCCGCTCAAACCCCTCCAGCGGAACGTTGCTCCATAGCCCTGAATGTCGTCGCCGCCTCGTGCAAGTTACTTCAGGAATGATCGAATCGCTTCATGTCGGGGGTTCGCGACAATTATAGGGCTCGCTCCCACCGTACCGTACCTGCCTCAATGTGGAAATGAACGTTTGTATAACTCTTCGATTGACTGCCCGTATCGCAAAAGGCATCATAGGGCATCTTGCTTCCCAACTCTCGCATAGTCAGACCCGCATGGGCTCTGCTTTTTCCCGCCCTGCTTGCTTTTCCTGCCTCCCTCGCCGCCCAAAAAGTTAACGCCGCGGTTACGAACTTGTCAGACCCCTCCCCCGCCGAAGGCGCCGCCGGCCTCGCCGCCCTTCCGCAGCTCTCCGTCGCCGCCATTGTGCAGAAGCTGGCCGACGGAGAAAAGAAACGCGCCGAAGATCTCAGGGGCTACACCGAACTCCGCACCTATTCCGTCTCCTATCGCGGCTTCCCGTCCAATATGAGCGCCACCCTGGTCGTCGCCGTTGCCTACTCCGCTCCCGCCACCAAACAATTTCGCATCGTCTCCCGCACCGGTTCGAAGATGCTCGCCGACCACGTCCTGAAGAAGCTCTTTGAAGCCGAAGAAGAATCCGCCGCCGATCCCAGCCGAACCGCGCCCACCACCGCCAATTACAACTTCACCCTCCTCGGTCAGCAGATCGTCGACGGCCGCCCCTGCTATCGGCTCCGCGTCGAGCCCAGAACCAGCGACCATCTTCTCTACCGCGGCACCATCTGGGTCGACGCCGCCGACTTCGCCGTCTCCAAAATCGAAGCCGAGCCCGCCCACAATCCCTCCTTCTGGATTCGCGATACGAAAATTCACCACGTCAACACCAGAACCGGCGAATTCTGGCTGCCCCAGCACAACGAAAGCGATACTGACGTCCGCTTCGGCGGCCGCGCCACTCTCACCATCGACTACGGCCCGTACAAAACGGACTCCGCCGATCCGCGCACCCAGCAGGCCGCCGCGCCGCTCCCGCCCACCCCATCCTCAGGGAAGTAATCGCCGCAGCGAAGCCAGCACCAGCTTCCTCGTCATCCCCGCACCACGCTCGGTCCCGCCCGTCTCCGCCTTCGGCCGCGGATGCTCGATCGTCTGCTCGTAGTAGCGCCGCAGCTGCTCCGTCGATCCCCGCCAGCTGTGCCGCTCCACATCCGCGCGCGCCCGTACCCGTGCCTGCGCCCGCTCCGCCGGATGCGCCAGCACCCACGCCACCCTCTTCACCGCTCCGTCCTCGTCCGACGGCTCGAACAGAAATCCCGTCACTCCGTCTTCCACCGCATCCGGGATCCCCCCCGCCCGGCACGCCACCACCGGACATCCCGATGCCATCGCCTCCATCACCACCAGCCCCAGCGTCTCCGTCTTCGATGGCATCACAAACACATCCGCCGATGCGTAGGCCTGGGCCAGCGGTTCCCCGCGCATGTAGCCCGCAAAGTACGTCGGTGTTCCCCGGAAATGCCGCTCCAGCTCGCGCCGCACCGGCCCGTCGCCCACAATCGCCAGCCGCGCCTCCGGCATCGCCCGCACCACCTCGCGCAGCGTCCGGATATCCTTCTCCGCCGAAAGCCGCCCCACATACAGCAGCAGCGGCCTCTCCGGCTCCCCCTGGCTCAGCACCTTCCGCATCTCCGCCGAACATTTCGACGGATGAAACTGCTGCGCATCCACCGCCCTCTCCCACAGCGCCAGCCGGTCCACCCCATGCGCCTCCAGTTGCTCCATCATCGGCGTCGACGTGCACAGATTCAGATCCGCCCGCTGGTGCCGCGCCCGCATCAGCTTCCACGTCGGCCCCTCGAAGAATCCCATCCCGTAGTAGTGCAGATACGCGGGCAGATTCGTGTGGTACGACACCACAATCGGCACCCGCATCGTCTTGCCGTAGTAAATTCCCCCCACTCCCAGCAGCGACGGCTCGAACAGATGAAATACATCCGGCCGGAACGCCTCCAGGTGCTTCCGCATCGACGCCCGCGGCGCCGCGACTCTCAGCTCCGGATAAAACGGGAAGGGAATCGACGGCAGGCTCACCACCTCGGCTCCGAACAGCTCCGCCGGCCCCCCGCTCGGCGCGAAGATCAGCACCTCGTCTCCGCCTTCCTTCAGCGTCTCCACCGTCTTCGTCACCATCGTGACGATCCCATCGATCTTCGGGAGAAACGTCTCCGTCACGACGGCAATTCTCATCCGCAGCAATTCCTCATATGAACGCTAAGCATAGTCGCTGCTCCGCTCTTTGCGGCAGTCGATTTTTCGCCCCCTCTCGAAGATATCGGCCTGGTCACTCCCTCGTCATCGCACGGCTCTCCATCGTCAACCGCCCCTCCCCACGATCGACGTCGACCCGACGCACGCCGTTGCCTTCCCTCATCCCTGATCCCTGATCCCTGGTCCATGGTCCCTGATCGCTGACCGCCAGCCGCCGGCCGCCAGCCGCCAGCCTGTGCTCTGTGCCCTGCCCTCTGAGCTCTGTGCTCCCAGCCCTGTTCCCGCTCCCCGGCCAGGTTCACCCCACAGCAAGCAGAGGACTCCTTCGCCGCCCAATCTTCAATACCGGATTGCTCCGCATCCACCCGAACGTACCCAGCTCTCCCGATCCGGAACCTCACACATCCAGCTCTTCCCAATCCCGAACGCCTCAGACCCACTCTACCGTCGCAGCTCCCGCTGCCCGCTGCCCGCTGCCCGCTGAACGCTGAACGCTGAACGCCAGCACCCAGCCGCCAGCCTGTGCTCTGTGTGCCCTGCGCTCTGAGCTCTGTGGCCTGCGCTCCGCTGCCCGCTGCCCCTTGACCGCTGACCGCCAGCCGCTAGCCGCCGGGAGTCAACCTGTGCTCTGCGTGCCCTGCACTCTGTGCCCTGAGATCTGAGCTCTGTGCTCTGTGCTCCCAGCCCTGTTCCCGCTCCCCGCTCCGCTCCCCGGCCAGGTTCACCCCACAGCAAGCAGAGGACTCCTTCGCCGCCCAATCTTCAATACCGGATTGCTCCGCATCCACCCGAACGTACTCAGCTCTTCCCGATCCGGAACCCCACACATCCAGCTTTTCCCAATCCCGAACGCCTCACACCCACTCCATCGTCGCAGCTCCCGCTGCCCGCTGCCAGCAGCCAGCCGCAGGGAGTCAACCTGCGCCCTGCGCCCTGCGCCCTGAGATCTGTGCTCTGTGCTCCCAGCCCTGTTCCCGCTCCCCGCTCCGCTCCCCGGCCAGGTTCACCCCACAGCAAGCAGAAGACTCCCTCGCCGCCCAATCTTCAATACCGGATTGCTCCGCATCCACCCGAACGTACCCAGCTCTCCCGATCCGGAACCCCACACATCCAGCTCTTCCCAATCCCGAACCCCTCACACCCACTCCATCGTCGCAGCTCTCGCTGCCCGCTGCCCGCTGCCCGCTGAACGCTGAACGCTGACCGCCAGCGGCCAGCCTGTGCCCTCTGTGCCCTGCCCTCTGCGCTCTGTGCTCTCTCCCCGCCCCCCTGGCCCCCGCCCCCCTCTTTGTGAATACTGGACGGGGCCGACTTCCTGCCTTTGCCTCCGGCCCAAAAGAAATGAGGTCATCGTGCTCCGTCTCAGCAGACTCGCATCCAGCTGCATCGTTTTAGTCGCGGCCTCCGCCTTCGCCCAGTCCCAGGCGCTTCCTCCCTCCCTCGAGCTCACCTCCGGCTGGCAGCTCCAGGAC
Organism: Acidobacteriaceae bacterium; assembly: GCA_035508305.1. GTDB lineage: Bacteria > Acidobacteriota > Terriglobia > Terriglobales > Acidobacteriaceae > Palsa-343. The sequence goes on from DATJNE010000241.1 coordinate 13,596, forward strand.
TCCGCCAAAGTTCCCGACTCCGGCGCCACCGTCTCCTCCAGGGACTATCAGCCCTCCGCCTGGCTCGCCGCCACCGTCCCCGGCACCGTCCTCACCAGCATGGTCAACGACGGCGTCTACCCCGAGCCCCTTTACGGCGAGAACGACCGCGAGTCCGTCATCCCCGAGTCCCTCAACAAAACCTCGTACTGGTACCGCACCACCTTCACCGTCCCCAAAACCTTCGCCCACCGCCAAATCTGGATCCACTTCGACGGCGCCAACTTCACCTCCGACGTCTGGGTCAACGGCTCCCAGGTCGGCACCATCCAGGGCGCCTTCATCCGCGGCCGCTTCGACATCACCAGACTCGTCAAACCCGGCGAGACCGCCGTCCTCGCCGTCAAAGTCACGCCCCAGCCCCACCCCGGCGTCCCGCACGAACACACCATCGCCAACGGCGTCGGCAAAAACGGCGGCATCACCGCCATCGATGGCCCCACCTTCCTCTGCACCATCGGCTGGGACTGGCTCAACGCCGTCCGCGACCGCGATACCGGCCTCTGGCAAAAGGTCTGGCTCTCCGCCTCCGGCCCCGTCCTCGTCGACGACCCCCTCGTCATCACCGACCTCCCGCTTCCCCGCACCGACACCGCCGACATCACCGTCAAGTCCACCATCGAAAACACCTCCGGCAAACCGCAGAAAGGCGTCCTCGAGGCCAGCTTCGACAGCGGTGCGCCCGGCGACTCCGTCACCTTCTCGCAGAAAGTCACCATCCCCGCAAACACCACGCAGACCCTCACCTTCGACCCGCAGTCCACCCCCGCCCTTCACGTCTCCAATCCGAAACTCTGGTGGCCCAACGGCTACGGTCCGCAGAATCTCTACACCCTCCACCTCCGCTTCGTGCAGCACGGTCGCGACTCCGACGCCCGCGACACCACCTTCGGCGTCCGCAAAATCACCTACGAAGCTCCCGGCGTCGACGCCCTCACCATCTCCGTCAACGGCGTCAGGGTCTTCATCCGCGGCGGCGACTGGGGCCTCGACGAAGCGATGAAGCGCATCCCCCGCGCCCGCCTCGATGCCGAGATTCGCATGCACGCCCTCGCCCACATGAACCTCATCCGCAACTGGGTCGGCCAGTCCACCGGCGAGGACTTCTACGAGCTCTGCGATAAATACGGCATCCTCATTTGGGACGAGTTCTTCCAGCCCAATCCCTCAGACGGCCCCAACCCCGACGACTTCGCCATCTACATGGCCAACGTCCGCGACAAGATCCTCCACTACCGCAACCACCCCTCCATCGCCCTCTGGTGCGCCCGCAACGAAGGCTTCCCGCCCCCCCAAATCGATGCCGCTCTCCGCAAGCTCATCCCCGAGCTCGACCCCGCCCGCCTCTATCAGCCCAGCTCCACTTCTGGCCGCGGCGTCCACTCCGGCGGTCCGTACTACTGGCGTGAGCCGCGCGCCTTCTACGTCTTCGACGCGCCCTTCAAAACCGAAACCGGCAGCATGTCCGTCCCCACCCTCGAATCCATTCACGGCATGATGCCCGAAAAGGACTGGAACACCATCGACGACGACTGGGCCGCCCACGACTTCGCCAAAGGCGCGCAGCACGGCGACACCTACCCCTACATCCTCGCCGGCCGCTACGGCCGCATCGTCAACCTCGCCGACTTCGTGCGCAAAGCCCAGATGATGAACTACGAGGCCTACCGCGCCATGTACGAGGCCCGCAACAAGCTCCTCTTCGCCCCCGCCACCGGCGTCATCACCTGGATGAGCAATCCCGCCCAGCCCAGCTTCGTCTGGCAGCTCTACCACTACGACCTCGAGCCCAACGCCTCGCTGTTCGCCGTCCAGTCCGCCTCCGAGCTCGTCCACATCCAGATGGACGAAGACGACTTCCACCTCCGCGTCATCAACAACCTTCCCACCCCCATCGCCGGCGACACCGCCCACGTCGCCATCTACACCGGCTGGGGCAACCTCTATCCCGCCCTCCAGAAGGACATCCCCGTCAGCGGTCCGGCCGACACCGCCATCGACCTCGGCCCGACGCCCATGCCGAAAAATCTCGGCCCCATCTACATCGCCGAGCTCCAGCTCCGCGACGCCCAGGGCAACATCGTCTCCCGCAACCTCTACTGGGAGCCCAACCCCGAGCAGGGCGACGACCTCACGCCCCTCAACAACCTTCCCACCGTCAAACTCGACGCCGCCATCGCCCGCCACGACAGCGGCTCCGGTCCCGATGCCCGTCTCGGCCTCACCGTCACCCTCAGCAATCCCAGCCACGCCATCGCCCTCATGGCTCACCTCCAGCTCCGCCGCCAGTCCACCGGCGCGCGCATCCTCCCCGTCTTCTACTCCGGCAACTACATCTCCCTCGCGCCCGGCGAAAGCCGCACCGTCACCATCGATGCCGCCCTCGCCGATCTCAAAGGCGACACCCCCCTCGTCGTCGTCGACGGCTGGAACGTCGATGTCACCCCCGTCACCAACGCCGACTGCGCCCTCGCACTCAACGTCGACGCGCAGGTCAGCCACTGGCCCGCCACCGGCCTGCCCATGATCACCGCCGGCCTCGAGCCCGACCACCCCACGCAATAGGAGGGGGTGTCCTTCGGAGCCCACGGAGCCCTAACCGCTTTTCCGTTTCGGGGCTCGTCGAGCCGACCCGCCCTCGCCGCTCCTTGCGTGCTGCGACCCGCGCTCACTGCCCCTCGAGTGCTGCGAAGCAGCACCACGGTAGAAGCCCCGGCCTTCAGGCCGGGGAATGCAGCCGTCGAACAGAGACGGGGCTTTAGCCCCGGAACCAAATTCCAGACTTCCGAACCGCCGCTCGCTCGTCGAGCCGATCCGCCCTCACCGCCCCTTGCGTGCTGCGACCCGCGCTCACTGCCCCTCGAGTGCTGCGGAGCAGCACCACGGTAGAAGCCCCGGCCTTCAGGCCGGGGAATGCAGCCGTGGAACAGAGACGGGGCTTCAGCCCCGGAACCAAATTCGGGAAACAACCCCCGTTACCCCCGTACCGTGCCTCGCGCAGCTTTTCCTTGCCCTCGTCCCCACCCGGCTGCAACACTGTTCATAGTGGGGATCGTCCGCTCAGGCGGAGATCCCCTTTGCCGTTTCTGGCTCCGTCACCCTGGCTCTTTGACAATCGAAGCCGTCCCACGCCCCCCTGCGCCCGCGT
>DATJNE010000242.1:0-12113 GCA_035508305.1 Acidobacteriaceae bacterium
CTATGCGGCGCAGGGAGGTATGGTCAAGATCCCCGCGGCGTGGCTGGTGGAGCATGCCGGCTTTCAGAAAGGATTCGCGCTGGGCGCTGCGGGAATTTCCAGCCGTCATACCCTGGCGCTGATCAATCGCGGGGGAGCGACGGCGGAGGAGATTTTGTCGTTGCGCGACCGGATCGTGGCCGGTGTGGAAAAAGATTTCGGCATCCACCTGGAGCCGGAGCCGGTGCTTGTGAAATAGGCGCGGTTTCGGGCAGGGCAGGAGCCTGAACCGAGAGCGCATCGCATCGGGCGCGGCACTCGAATAAAAGGCAACGCAACCGTTTACATCGTTCAGTGATACGCCTCGACCCGGGCGCTCCGCATGCCCGCGCCGCCGCGCGGACCCTGAGCGCAAGAGACGGACTGCAGGATATTTCGTCGCTGCCCCAGCGTGTAATTATTTCACTAATAGCTGAGAGAGAACCGGCTCCCTGCACGCCACCGCGCGGATCGCCGCTACCCAGCTAAAACTGTTAACTATTAGCGAAGTCCGATGCTCGCATTTGACAGCTCTGTTACCTGTGCAGTATACAAGCCGAGGTCATTATTGCGATTTGTGCGCGTAAGTTAACGACAAAAATAACAAGCCACACTGTTGGGAGATTCTCATGGCGACGTGGATCAGAAGAAATACCCTGTCCCTGCTTGCTTTGGTCGCGGCAGGGATTTTCATTTGCGGAACGGTTCGGGCGCAGGAGACCGCATCCATCAGCGGCACGGTGACCGATCCAAGCGGCGCGGTGGTTCCCAACGCGGCTGTAACCCTGCTGCTGCAGGAAACCGGCACCACCCGATCAACGTCCAGCAACGGAGACGGGCTGTATACCGTTCCCGGACTGGCGGTCGGGCACTACACGCTTACGGTCAAGGCTCCCGGATTCAGAACCTACCAACGAACAGGAATCGTGGTGAACGTGGCCATCCCGCTCCGCGAGGATGTCCAGCTGGCCGTGGGAACCAACAGCCAGACGGTCACCGTCCAGGCGGCGGCGCTGCAGGTGCAGTCGGAGTCGAACGAGGTCAGCACTCTGATCAGCGGGCAGCAGGTGAGAGACATTGCCACCAACGGCCGCAACATTACGAGTCTGACGACGCTGGGCACGGGCGTCTCCTGGAACGGCCCCTCGTTCAACGGCGTGATGGCGCAAACCAGCACCGCGACCATCAGCTTCAACGGCATGCGTCCGGACCACAACAATTTCCTGATTGACGGTGGCGAGGTCTACGACCGCGGCTCAGGCGGCAAGCTGGGAGCGCTTCCCTCCCCCGATGCGATTTCGCAGTTCCAGGTGCTGGCCAGCAACTACCCGCCCGATTACGGCATTTCTTCCGGCGGCACCGTGCTCATCGAGCTCAAGAGCGGCTCCCGCCAGTTCCACGGCGGCGCGTGGGAGTTCAACCGCAATGACGACTTCGATTCGGACTACTACTTCGCCAAGCAGAACAATACGGCTACTCCGGAGCTGCGGCTCAACATCTTCGGCGCCAACATCGGCGGACCCGCCTTTATTCCCGGGCTCTATCCGCGCTCGAAGAGCAAAACCTTCTTCTTCTGGCAGGAGGAATGGCGGCGGTTCATCCAGGGGTCGAACCCCACGGTGACGCCGACGGTTCCGGCGAACGATTTTCCGACGGCAGGTCAGGACTTCGTCTACACACCGTTCAATAACGGAGCAGCGCCCGTCGTGCCGGTGACCACCGACCCGGCAAAGCTCGCCGCTTACGCGAATAACTCCGCCGGGGAGACGCTGGTTCCTGGACAGCCCTTTCCGGGCAACAAAATTCCGGCCAGTCTGCTGGATCCGAATGCGCTGGCGTTCCTGTCGACGGGCGCGATCCCGCAACCCAACTCCGGCTCCGATAACTACGTCTCCTCGCCCAAGCAGCCGACCTACGTGCGGGAAGACGTGGTACGCGTGGATCACAACTTCACCAGCAAATATCACCTGATGGGCAGCTGGCTGCACGATCAGGCCTCCCAGACGATTTTTCCGACCATGTGGAGCGGTGACAGCTACACGACGGTGGGCGACGTCTTCAGCAACCCGTCCTGGGCGGCGGCGGTACGGCTGACGCAGACCCTTTCCCCCACCGTGCTGAACGAGACCGGCCTGTACGTGAACGGCAACACCATCAACGTGTCGCCGGCGGGGATCTATGCGGAGCCCAGCGGCTGGAGCGCGGGCAGCTTCTTTACCGGGAACAATGCACAGAATCGCCTGCCCCAGGTTGGCTTCACAGGCGGACCGCTGAACACGACCTGGTCGGTCATTTACTGGCCATGGCACAACTCGTACCTCGACTACCAGCTTCGCGACGATCTCTCCTGGAGCCTGGGCAAACACTCGCTCAAGTTCGGGTTCTCATACATGCGCGAAGACAAGAATCAGCAGCAACAGGCGGACACGGAGGGCGATTACTCCTTCAACGGAGCGCAGTTCTCCGGCGATTCCTACGTCAACTTCCTGCTCGGCTTCTCGAGTTCCTACGATCAGCTGCAGCAGCTGAACACCGATCACTGGCTGAACAACACGTACTCTTTCTACGCCATGGACAACTGGCACCTGACGCCGAAGCTGACGCTCAACCTGGGTTTCCGCTACGACGCGCTGCCGCACGTCTACGAGAAGAACAACCGGGTCTCGAACTTCAATCCGGCGGCTTACAACCCGGCGGACGCGGCCGTGTTCTCCAGCGCGGGCACGATCTGCACGGCCAGCACCGATCCGGGCTGCTCGGGAGCGAGCCCGGGCCTTTCAACGTTCAACGGCGGGACCTTCTACCTGAACGGCGTGCAGCTCGCCGGCCAGAACGGCGTGCCGAGGGGCGTGGTGATGAACGACTACTTCACGCCGGAGCCGCGCCTGGGCTTTGCCTATGACCTGTTTGGCAACGGAAAGACTGTGCTGCGCGGAGGCGTGGGGATGTTCTACGAGAGGGTGCAGGGCAACGACATCTACAACCTCTCCACCAACGCACCGTTTGCTTATCAGCCCAGCGTGAACGATGTTTATTTCTCCGATCCGCACACGAATGACCTGACCGGAGCCACCTCCACGGTCCCGGTGGCGGCGGCCAGCGAAACGAACCTGCGCTACTACTATCCGGATCCGGCCACCGTGCAATACAGCCTGGGAGTGCAGCATCAGCTGGCGCCCTCAGTGGTGGCGGCGGTGCAGTATGTCGGATCGAATGGCTGGAACCAGGACGATCTGCGGGAGATCAACGACCTGCCTCTGAGCGCGACCGCCGAACGCGAGGCGGTGGCGACCGGCGGCAAGAACGGTTTGAACGCCAATGCCAACCTGTATCGGCCGTATCTGGGCTATGGCAATCTCCGCCAGGAAGAGAATGCGGTGAACTTCAATTACAACTCGCTGCAGGCGGCGCTGCGCATGGATGCGCGGCATGGGCTGAGCCTGCAGCTGGCCTACACCTACTCGCACGAGCTGGACATCGAGAGCGCGGACCTGACAACGGACGATCAGCAGGGAACCGGCGGCACGCTGTCCAACCCCTACAACCCGCGCTACGACTACGGTTCCGGCAACTTCGACCGGCGGCACATCTTCAACGCCAACTACATCTACACCATGCCCTTCTTTGCGCATGGCAGTGCCTGGCAGCGCACCGCTCTCGGCGGCTGGCAACTGGCGGGCGTAACCCAGGCTGAGGCGGGAACGCCGGTGAACATTACGTACAACGGACCGGACACTCTGGGTCTGGGCGGCAACACCAACGACCGGCCGAACGTTGTCGGGCAGGTGAGCTTCCCCAAAACGCAAAAGCAGTGGTTCAGCACCTCGGCCTTTGCCGACCCGGTGGCTCCGTGGAATGGCGGAACCACCAACGGCTACGGCAACGCGCGCAAGGACACGATCGTCGGACCGGGGCTGTTCAACTGGAACCTGTCGTTGTACAAGGATTTCCCCCTGACGGCGCAGGCGGAGGGTCCGCGGCTGCAGTTCCGGGTGGAGACCTTCAATACCTTCAACCATACGGAGTTCAACAGCATCGACACGGGAACGAACGACAGCACGTACGGACAGGTGACCAACACCTACGATCCGCGCGAGCTCCAGTTCGGCGGCAAGATTCTCTTCTGAGCCTTCCCGTGGTTTCCTGGCGCAGCGGGGCAGCAACTCCGCTGCGCTTTTCTTTGTGCGAAGGCGTTTTGCGCCACTGTCACAAGCAGTGCGGTTGCGGCGAGGAGAGGGGTGTGGTCGAATGGCGGCCATGGATCGCAGGAGGTTTTTGAGGGGTTCAGCGCTGGCTTCCGGTGCGGCGCTGTGCGGACGACTGGGGTTTGCGCAGGCTGCGTCTACGGTTTCGCTTCGGCTCACACTGGACCGCAACAAACGCGGCAATCGGATTCCGGCGGATTTCACCGGGCTGAGTTACGAGACCGCGCAGCTGGGCGATCCGGACTTCTTTTCGCCGGATAATACCGAGCTGGCGGGATTCCTGCGGCGCCTGGGCAAGCAAGGCGTGCTGCGCATCGGAGGCAACACCAGCGAGTACTCGTACTGGACGCCGGAAGGAGCGCCGGCGGCGAGCGCGGCAACCCGCGAGGATCGGCAGGCGAATGTCATTCCCGAGGCGCTGGCGGTGGGACCGGATACCGGGCGCGGGCCGGCCAAACCGACGAAGATCGCTCCGCAGGCGATCCGCAATCTGCGCGGATTCATCGATGCAACCGGATGGAAGCTGATCTACGGCCTCAATATGGGCACCGAGAGCGCCGAGACCGCAGCCACCGAAGCCGAATTCGTGATGCGCACGATGGGCGACAAGCTGATCGCCTTCCAGCTCTGCAACGAGCCCGACTTGTTCTATCGCAATGGTCTGCGCAAGTCCGACTACGACTTCGCACAGTTTGCCAAAGAGTGGCAGCACTTCTACGAGGTGATCCGGCAGAAGGTCCCGAATGCGTCCTTCGCGGGACCGGACACGGCGTTCAACAACGAGTGGCTGGTGCCGTTTGCGCACCAGTTCAAAAGCGAAGTTGCGTTCCTGTCGCAGCATTATTACGCGGAGGGCCCGCCGAACGATCCTTCGATGACCATCGAGCGGCTGCTGCGGCCGAATCCGCGGCTGACGGCGGAATTTGTGGGCATGGCGGAGACAAAGCGAGAGTCGGGTCTGCCCTTCCGGCTGGCGGAGACCAATTCCTGCTATCAGGGCGGCAAGCGCGGGGTGAGCGACACCTTTGCTTCCGCGCTGTGGGGCGCGGATTTGATGTATCAGCTGGCCGCGGCGGGCGGCGTGGGGATCAACTTCCACGGCGGCGGCTATGGCTGGTACACGCCGATTGCGGGTACGGTGGCGGCGGGTTTCACCGCGCGGCCGATTTACTACGGCATGCTGCTGTTCGAGCAGGCTGGACCCGGGTATCTGATCGACGTGGCGATTGAGAATCCGCAGGAGGCGCCGCTGCTCACGGCCTATGGTGTGGTGAACGACGAAGGTGGATCGACGGGCACGCTCAGGGCGGTCATTTTTAACAAGCATGCGGATCGCGTCGTGCGCCTGCACGTCCAGACCGGCGAGCCAGGAGCCCATGCGCGCGCCCTGCGGCTGATGGCGCCGCGGCTCGACGACACCCAGGACGTAACGCTGGGGACCAATCCCGTGGGCGGCAGCGGGGAATGGGAAGCGGCCCACGAGGAAACGCTGCCGGTGCACGACGGAACCGCGGCCATCGAGCTGCCCGCAGGCAGCGCCGCGCTGGTGACTTTTAGCATGGACGAATAACGACGGCGCTGCAGAACGCGCGCGAGGAGCAGAATAGACGGATGGCGATTTCACGGAGGAATTTTCTGGCGGGCGCGGCTGCATCCGTCGCGCTGATGAGTGCGGAACAACTGTGGGCGAATCCGCTGGGGCTGCCGGTAGGGCTGCAGCTGTATTCGGTGCGCGATTTTCTGCCAAAGGATTTTCAGGGCACGCTGCATCAGCTGGGTGCCATGGGCTACCGGGAATGCGAGGGGGCGGGGTTCTACGGGCACTCGGCCGCTGACGTGAAGCAGGCGATGGCGCAGGCCGGACTTCACTGCGTGAGCGCGCATTATTCCCTGCAGCAGCTGCAATCGCTGGACGACATCGTGCACTTCGGCCAGGATCTGGGGCTGGAGTACCTGGTGTGCTCGTCACCCATGGTGCGGGATGCGGCGAAGGCAAAAGGGATGAGCTGGATTGCGGGGCTGGAAGCGATGAGCGCCGACGACTGGAAGTGGAACGCCGAGCAGCTGAATGCGGTGGGCCGGCGCACGCGGGCCGAGGGCATCAGGTTCGGATACCACAACCACTTCATCGAGTTTCACGAGCATGACGGCTTCCTGCCCTACGACCTGCTGCTGCAGGAGACCGACCCGAAGCTGGTGGACATGGAGATGGACTGCGGCTGGGTGGTCATCGGAGGGCACAAGCCGCAGGATTATCTGACGCGCTATCCGGAGCGTTACGTGATGCTGCACGTGAAGGAGTTCAAGCTGGAGGGCTGGAAGCCTGGGACGGAACCGGTGTCGACGGAGATGGGGCGCGGAAGCATCGACTACAGGAGCATCTTTGCGGCGGCGAAGAAGGCGCGCATTGAGCACATCTTCGTCGAGCAGGAAGCCTTCCCCGACATGCCCGCCATGCAGGCTCTCAGGGCGGATGCGGACTGGATGAAGAGCGTCTGAGCCGGCTAGCGCGCCGCAGCCAGGATTCCCAGGTTCAGCACGACCATCAGCACCGAGGAAGCGGGAATCACCATCAGAGCCTTGCGAATCCGCTTCGGGTCGGTGCCGGCGATGGCGCCGATGATGTGAGAACTGACCGCGAGGCCGGCCCATCCACAGGTGATAACAATACCGATCGCGGTCGAGGTCATGCGCGGGAAGGCATTGGCGACGATGGCGAGGGTGGTGGGAAAGACAGGCGCCATCGATAGCCCGGCAAGGAAAACCAGGGCCGCGGCTGCACCCGGTTTGGACGTGCGGATCATGAGGAAAGTGGTCACCGCCATTGCCGCGGAGGCTGCCAGCGTGACGTAGATGGGCGCCACGCCGATGAGGATGGGCGCCACGACCGCGCGGCCAATGAGCAGGCCGAGCGCGAACCCCAGAGAGAGGATATTCAGAGCGCGCGATTCGGGGATGCCCTGAGCGATGAGGTGCCGCACCAGCCAGTTCCACACGCCGACCTCACAGCCGACGTATAAGAACAGCATGAGGCCGAGCAGAAAAAGCATCGGCCGCCCGAGGGCCGGACCCGCGTCGGCAAGGATGAAGCGCCCGGCGCCGGTCGGCTGCGGCATATGCGCGGCCACCTGGATCAGCAGCGTGATCAGAGTGAGCCCGGCAACGCTGTAGCAGAGACGCACCGCGTTCCGGCGAAAGACGTTCGCTGCGATGAAGGGTGTGGCGAGACCGCCGAGTCCGAAGAAGATGTTGACCAGGTTGAGCGCCGTGGCGCGATGGGCTTCCCCAATGTCGCTGGTGAGGGCATTGGCGCCGGTCACCACGATGCCTCCGCCGCATCCGAGCAGGAAGAGCAGGAAGACAATGCTGCGATAGCCGGAGACTCTCGGCAGCAGGCTCAGGCTGAGTCCGATGAGGCCGAGCCCGAGGATCAATCCGGCCTTCTTGCCGAAATCGTCGAGCAGGGGACCGACGCCGAGCGAGGCCAGCATGAGGCCAAGGGCCTGGGCGAAGGCAATCGTGCCGTTTTGCCGGGGCATGAGCTGAAAGCGGTTCGAGAGGTCGGGCAAAAGGGTGCCCAGCATCGCGGCAGTCATCCCATAGACGAAGATCGCAACCACAGCGGCGAGGATCAGCAAGGGCTTCGGGCTCCTTTTCGTTTCGGATCGATCGGCGAAACTGTGCGTTCACACTGCGGGCACGTCGATCCAGCTGCGGGTTCGACTGCTTTCCAGCTCGGCGCGAAGGATCGCCATCTGGCGCAGGCCGTCGGCAAAGTGCGGGTAGTCGCGCGGTGCATCAGGGTCGGCGATCGATCCGTAAAAGCGGCGGAACACCTGCTTGAACGTATCGTCATACCCTTCGCTGTGGCCGCCGGGAAGATCGGCGAAGCTGCGCGCGGCGGCCTTCAGCAGCGACGGATCCTTCACGATGACGCAGTTGGCACTGTCGCGGTGACCGATCCATAACTCGTCCGGGCGTTCCTGATCCCAGGCGACGCCGGCCTTCGTGCCATAGATCTCGATGCTCAGGCGATTCTTGCGTCCGGCGGAAACCTGGCTGGCCGTCATGGCGCCGCGCCCGCGATCGCCGATGTGGAAGACGACAGCACCGTAGTCCTCTGTATCAACGGGCGTCGCAATCACGTCGTCCGCGGTGAGAACCTTGTTGGCGAAGGTTTCGACGGAGCCTTTCGGCTGCTTGCGGGTCGTGTGCACGGTGTGGAGATCGGCGCACAGCGACGCGACGCGAAGGGCGGTGAGATGCTCCGCCATGTCGAACCAGTGCGAGCCGATATCGGCCATGCAGCGCGAGCGACCGCCGGTATTCGAGTCGACGCGCCAGTTCCAGTCCGTGTCGTAGAGGAGCCAGTCCTGGGAGTAGGTGCCCTGGACGACGAGGATTTCCCCGAGGTCGCCGGCTTCGCGCATGGCACGCATCTGCTGGACCATGGGGTAGTAACGGAGATTGTGACAGACACAGTTGCGTAAGCCCTTTTGTGCAGCAAGAGAGGCGAGTTCCCCGGCTTCCTCGACGCTGGTCGCGAGCGGTTTTTCGCAGAGCACGTGCTTGCCGGCGAGGAGGGCCTCTTTGGCCATCGGGAAATGCCGGGCGTTGGGCGTGCAAAGGTCCACAGCATCAATGGTGGGGTCGTGCAGGATGGCTTCGACGGTCCGGTACGGCACGCCAAAGGCAGAGCCGAGCTTTTCCGCAGCGGCCGCGTTGCGGCCAGCGATGGCGGCGACCTCGACGTTCTCGGTGCGGCGCAGGGCTTCCAGGTGGACGCGCCCCATGAATCCCGTACCGACGACGGCGGTGCGAATGCGATTGGTCATCCCGGCTCCTTCTGTCCCCGAACGCTGGTCCCCTGACTGTTCACAAATCACTCTTCACTGATCGTGACCGCTGGTCACTGTCCTAAACCCACCACGCCGCGCCGGCCTTCTCCCGGACGATGAGATCGTTGAGGAAGGTCGCCGCTTTGGTCAGGCCCTCGTCGGCGGAGAGCAGCGAGTCTTCATGTTCGATGGAGAGCACGTTGTCGTAGCCGTACATGCGCAGGGTGGAGACGAACTCCTTCCACCACTCGGCGCCGTGGCCGTAGCCGCAGGTGCGGAAGAGCCAGCTCCGGCTGCGCTCCTCGGTGTAGGGCTTGGTGTCGAGCACGCCGGTGAGCGAAAGATTGGCGGGGTAGAGCTGCGTGTCCTTGGCGTGAACGTAGAAGACGGCTTCGCCGAGGCGGCGGATGGCTGCGATGGGGTCGATGTTCTGCCAGAAAAGGTGGCTGGGGTCGAGGTTCGCGCCCACGGCGGGACCGGCGATGGAGCGCAGGCGGAGCATCGTCTCGGGCGAGTAGACAACGAAGCCGGGGTGCATCTCGATGGCGATGCGGACGCCGTGATCGGCGGCAAACTGGCCGTGCTCCTTCCAGTACGGAGTCACCACTTCGTCCCATTGCCATCGGAGGACGTCGAGATAGTCGGGCGGCCACGGACAGGTGACCCAGTTGGGCGCTTTGGCCTGAGGCGAGTCGCCCGGGCAGCCGGAGAAATCGACGACCACCGGAACACCGAGCTTCTCCGCCAGCAGAACGGTCCTGCGGCTGACCTCGCGATGCTTTGCGCCGATGGTGGGATCGGGATGAAGCGCATTGCCATGGCAGCTGAGCGCGCTGATGGTGACGCCGCGATCGGCGAGGACGTGGCGGAAGTCGGTGAGCGAGCGCGGCGAGTCCAGCATGGTGAGGCTGCAGTGCGCATCGCCGGGATAATTGCCGGTGCCGAACTCGACGGTGTCGATGTGCAGAGTCTTCAGCTTGTCGAGGACGGCAGGCAGCGAAAGCTGGGAGAGGAGCGGAGTGAAGACGCCGACTTTCATGCGTATCAGGGTACAGGCGACCGGGCAGCGGGTACAGAGCACACGCTTCGCACTGCCGTCACACCAGACGCGGGTCCCGCAAGTCGGTACAGATCCGTTCCCGTCGCGCGGAGAATGGGAGGCATGGAAGCTCTGCAGGTGAAACCGGGACCGGCGCGCTGGGATGAGCTGAGCCTGGGCGAGGTGATGCTGCGCCTCGATCCCGGCGAGGGGCGCATCCACACCACGCGCACGTTCAGCGTGTGGGAGGGCGGCGGCGAATATAACGTGGCGCGCGGGCTGCGGCGTTGTTTCGGAATGCGGACGGCGGTGGCCACAGCGCTGGCCGACAATCCGGTGGGGCGGCTGATCGAGGACCTGATGCTGCAGGGCGGGGTCGACACTTCCCTGCTCCGCTGGATGCCGTACGACGGCGTGGGACGGACAGTGCGCAACGGGCTCAATTTCACGGAGCGCGGATTCGGCGTGCGCGCGGCAGCGGGATGCTCGGATCGCGGCCATACGGCGATGGCGCAGGTCTCGCCGGCGACCTGGGACTGGGAGCAAATCTTCCGACCGGGCGGAGATGGAGAAGCCGGAGGCGCGCGGTGGTTCCATACCGGCGGAATCTTCGCGGCGCTGTCGGAGTCGACACCAGGCGTGGCAGAAGCAGCGATGGATGCGGCGCGGAAGCATGGGACGCCTGTTTCGTATGACCTGAACTACCGCGACTCGCTGTGGAAGAGCATTGGCGGCAAGGCGAAGGCGCAGGCCGTGAATCGCGAGCTGGTGCGCAAGGTGGATATGCTGCTCGGCAACGAAGAGGACTTCTCGGCGATGCTGGGCATCGCGCTCCAGGGCGTGACGGAAGACTTTGCCGAGCTGCCGGTGGCGAGCTATGAGCAGATGCTGCGCGAGGTCGCGGCGGCGTATCCAAACCTGAAGGTCGTGGCGACGACGCTGCGCACCGCGCACACCGCGACGCGGAATGCGTGGGGCGCGATGGCGCTGGCGGAAGACAAAATCGCGCTCGTGCCGCAGATCGATGTGGAGATTCTGGATCGCGTCGGCGGCGGAGACTCGTTCGCATCGGGGCTGATCTACGGAATCCTGGCGGGAAAACCGCTGGAGTGGGCGGCGCGATGCGGCGTGGCGCACGGCGCGCTGGCGATGACGACTCCGGGCGACACAAGCATGGCGACGCTGGCCGAAGTTGAGCGGGTGATGAAGGGCGGCAGCGCGCGGATCGCGCGGTAGCCGGCAGCCGGACGCGACGGGCGGGAGCGGAGATGCATTCGGACGAGACGAAAGCGTGGATTGAGAAGTGCGGCATTGTGCCGGTGCTGCGGGCGCGCTCGGCGAAGGAGGGTCATGCGCTGGTGGAGGCGCTGATGGCCGGCGGAATCACCGTGATCGAGGTGACGATGACGGTTCCGGGCGCGGTCGGGCTGCTGCGGGAGCTGCGGAAGGAGCATGGCGAGCGATTGCTGCTCGGGTCGGGAACGGTGACCAGCGCGGCGCAAGCCGAGGCGACGATCGACTCCGGCGCGGAGTTCGTGGTAAGCCCGAGCTTTCATCTGGAAGTCGTTGAAAAAACGAAATGTCTGGACAAGGTGTCGATCCCCGGGGCGCTGACACCGACCGAGGTGATCACGGCGTGGGGCGCGGGCGCCGATTACGTGAAGGTCTTTCCCTGCTCGGCGGTGGGCGGGGCACCGTATCTGAAGGCGCTGCTGGCGCCGTTTCCGGAGCTGCAGCTGATCCCGACGGGCGGGGTGACGCTGGAGACGGCGGCCGACTTTCTGAAGGCCGGAGCCAGGGCGCTCGGGGTAGGGACCGATCTGGTGAATCCGAAGGCGATTGAGGAGGGCCGGCCAGAGAAGGTGACGGAGACGGCGCGGGCGTATGGGGAGATTGTGGCCCGGTTCCGGAGGTCCCCGACGCCGGGCTGAGGGGTCCTTTTCTCCATCGGCTCCTTCGGCGATCTCCGCCTGGGCGCCGGTCCCTGCCACCCCCCCTCCCCCCTCCCCCCGG